>CAYNFH010000163.1:0-15465 GCA_964396385.1 uncultured Chthonomonadaceae bacterium
TCGGGCCTCGACCCCAGAGAGCTTCAGCAATACCTCCAGATTGTGGGTCTTGAAGCTCTGGTACTCCTTGAACTCCTTCGGGGCGTGGGGAAACTCCGGCCACTTCAATGTCCGGCAGATGCGCTCTTTGAGCGCCAGCTCGACCACATAGCCTCCGAGATAGATGGCGCCATCGTATCGGCCCTGGCGGAGGAGTACGCGAGCATCGCGAAGCCTCTCCCGTGCAATGCTTCTTAAGTCAGCCCTACTTATCATACGACGCGAAGGTTTCCACGTTTATTAGTCCAGCAGTGGGACCGTGCGTTTTTCGCGGGCGCTGAGGAGGGCGGTGTCCACGATCTGCTGGCCGATGCGGCTCAGCGCAGGAGATAGGGGACCGGTCACCGGCTCGCCCGTCTCCAGGCTGTGGATCAGGTACTGAATGGGATTCTGGTAGGGCGGGCGGAGCTCATCCACCGGCAAGTCGTGCGCCTCGGGTCTCTCTTTGGTCTGAAGACGGATGGTGGGCTCGTAGTCGTAGCTGCTGATGGTTCCGGCCGTGCCGACCACGACGAATCCGCACTTTGGCTGCGGCTGGAGGGTCCAGGGATCCGTGAAGGTGCCCCAGCGCGTCTCGTACTTGGAGAGGCCGCGGTCGTACCGCGCCACCGTAATGCTGTGCTCATCCACCTCCAGCCCCGGCGGCTCGTCCACCGTGCAGGTGACCTCGATGGGCGCCCTGCCGCCGTGGAACCAGGTTCCGAGCGTGACGCCGTAGCCCAGGTAATCCAGCAGCGAGCCGCCGCCCGATTCCCGCCGGTACCACCAGCTCTGCGACTTGCGCCGGGCGGCCTCCTCCTCGCCGACCTCCTCCTTGTCCGCCACGTGGCGCAGCGGGCCGCGGTTGCCGTCGTAGTAGTGCACCTCCGTGACGTCCCCGATGACGCCCTCATCGATGAGCCGCTTGGTGGTGACGTGCGGCGGATACCACGCGAGCGGCCAGTTGATGACCATCGTCTTGCCGGTGGCCTGCATCGCGCGGATCATGCGGTCGGCATCGGCAAGGGAGGCGGCCATGGGCTTCTCCACCAGGACGTTCACGCCGTACGGGGCGACCTTCTCCACGTACTCCGCGTGCCGGCCGGTAGCGGGACAGAGGATGACGATGTCCGGCCGGGCCTGCTCAAGGCACTCGCGGTAGTCGGCATAACATCGGTCCCGCGGAATCTCCAGCTTGCGGGCTACCGGCTCCACGCGGGAGAGGTCCTCGTCCGCTACCCCCACGATCTCGGCCCGGGGGTGCTCCCTGGCCATCCGCAGTAAGTCCCCCATGTGCATGTGGTCAAAGTTGATGCCGGCGATTCGGTAGGTTTTCATGATTGGTTACCCAGTGACAGAGCGCGTGAATGTCATTCCGAGTAGTCCCATGGCGCTTGCGCCATGCCGTGTCAAATGAACCCGGAGCGTAACAGCCTGTCATCCCGAGGCACGGGTGAGCCGCGCTTTGGCCGCGGAAGCGGACAGCGGCGAGGGCCGGTCCCTGGGGGATCTGCTTTTCGTGCCGCTTTGCACGCCGTGTTTCTCAGGGCCGCAACCTGTCATTCCGAGCGCCAGCGAGGAATCTGGCCTCCGGGACAGAGGGGCCAGATTCCTCAGTCGCTTCGCTCCTTCGGAATGACAAGCTGTTGCGGTACTGGTTCTAGAGTTACAGAGTACACGTTGTTGCCGTAAAGCAGATCCCTCGCGAAGCTCGGGATGACATTACTGCCGTCTTGCTCTCCTCAACACTGAACCCGCTTCACATGTACCCCGCTGCTCCCAGGAGCTCGCGGGTTTCTTCGTCCAGGTCCGGCCGGGCGAGGAGGCGCGCGGTGAGGCCATCCTGGGGCTTTGCGCCGTAGATGGAGGGCTTCAGCCAGCTCGGGCCGTAGCCGAAGAGCAGCAGCCGTCGCATTCCCGAGCCGGGCTGCGTGGGCAGCGCGCGATGCCACAGGCTGCCGGAGGTGAGCACGGCGCTGCCGGCCGGAAGCCGCAGCACCACCTGGCCGGGCAGGTCCTCGAACTGGCCGCGCGGGAGGTCGCGGTCCTGCCATCGATGGGAGCCGGGCACGACGCAGAGGGGACCGTTGCGTTCCTCCACGTCGTCCAGGTAGAGCAGCACGTCCATGGTCTGGGGCTGGCACATCCAGGGCGGCAGCGGGTCCGGGACAACGCGCTGGTGGAAGTGCCACTCGGTCTCCTGGTTGGGGTTGTCCGGGTAGCAGACGCGCCCGGTGAATCCGCGAAGCTGCACGGTGGGACCCATCACCGCCTGCGCGATGGAGAGCGTGGGCTGCCAACTGAGGAACTCCAGAAACGCCGGGTGCTTGTCCATGAGGTGGCGGATGAAGATGCCGCCGAAGGCCCGGCCGCCGCCCCGCTCCAGGTGGCCGTCGCGCTCCACGGTCTCGTCCAGGGCGGCGCGAAGCCGATGGATCTCCTCCTGGGGGAGCAGCCTCTCCCTTACCAGATAGCCTTCCCGCGCCAGGAACCGGACCTCCTCCGGCGTGGCCAGCACCTCCACCTCTCGCACCGGGTTGCCACGGTGGGAGTCGCGGATGCGGTAGGTGACGGTATGCCGGCCGGGGACGGCGGATTGGTTGAATGCTATGGTCGACGTCTCAAGTGCCATGACCTGGTGACCTGGTGACCTGGTGACCTGGTGACAGGGTGAACCTCACGGCGCGGGCGCCCTCACCCCCGGGTTGTGCGCACAGTTCCATCGTGCGCACCGCCCCCTCTCCCAAGAACAGGAGAGGGGGGACTGTCCAGAGTGTGATTCACTGCGACCTCCCAGGAAATGCGGTCGCCGTAGGCGGAGAGGCCGCCGTCTGCCAGCGGGCCGGAGAGGATAGGGTAGCGCAGCTTGCCGTTGTAGCGGTCCAGGTAGTCCGCGGGCACGTGTTCCAGGTTGAGGAAGTGGAACGCCGCGCCGGCGCGGTCCCGGTCCGTATGGTTGGGGCCGGTTGCGTGCGCCACGCCGTAGGCGAAGAAGACCACGCCGCCCGCGGGCAGCTCCACCGGAACGGCCCGGTCCTCCGGCGGGTAGCAGCGGATGTGGTGGTCGCTGTACGGGTCGCGGCTGTGCTCGTACTGCTCGCGGAAGCTGCCCGGAATCACGCGGATGGTGCCGTTCTCGACCGTGGCGTCGTGCACGGCGGTCCACATGGCGGTGCCCCGCAGCGGGTCCGGGATATGGAAGTAGGCGTTGTCCTGGTGCCAGTTGGTGCCGGCGCCGTGGCGGGCGGGTTTGAGGAAGACCTGGTCCAGGTGAAGGACCACCGGGTCGCCGATGAGGGCGCCGACCGCCTCAACCACCTTGGGCGCGAACGGGAGGGCCCGGAACAGCTCGCTGTGCGGCGACATGGGGCAGAGCTGCAGGTTCTGGTGGTCGTTGGAGTGGGTCTTGCCGTCTCCCTCCGTGGTGACGTTGCGGAGCAGCCCCTCGCGCTTGAACCGCTCGACCTCGGCCTGAAGCGCGGCGGTCTCCCGCGCGTCCCAGAAGTGGGCGAGGGCCACGTAGCCGTGCTCGCGGAAGTGGCGGACCTGTTCGCTTGTTAGCGGCATGACCTCGGTGTCTCCTCTATGGAGCCGTTCTGCGGAGCGCGGCCGGATTCCTTGCTTCACGGGGAGTGGGCGAGAGAGTATCTGCGGCGCCGGACGTGCGGGCCGTATACGCGGTCTGCGTGGTACATCAGTCGAGTGGCCACGATGCCTATATCCTCTCCTACCTGGTCGGAGAGGAACTCCCAGTCTGCCCACCTCTCCCGACTCATGCGCAGGAGGCAGGGTTTGTTGGAACTGCCGATGAGCTCGACGGCCAGGTTGTCCTTGGCCTCTTGAGGAGCCTGGGCGAACAGGAGCCTGATGAGCTGGAGGCGCTCCTCGCCCGTGTAGTTCGAGCGGATCCATTTGACAAGCTCATGCAGGGAGGGAGCGGGCGAGCGGGCGAGGGAGTGAGACATTGTCTCAAATTACCGGGCTGCTTTGAGCGGGAGGAGCGGCGCTCAGCACACAGCTCCTTGAGCTGCTGTTTGAGCTCTTCTTCGTCTATCTCTCCGTTCTTGAGCTGCTCCCGTATGCGCATCACGTCGGCCTCCTCGTCTGGGCCGTAGCTGTAGACGCAGATGACGCGCCGGTGTGGGTCTCGGGCATTTGGGTTTGCACGGGACGTGGCGACCTTCGCGTCGCTTCCAAGCTTGCCCTCCTCCGTGGCCGCCTTGATACGTGCCCACACCTCATCAACCTCGGTCGCGTCCACGAAGATCAGCCGCGTGGCGCTCCGCTCGGTGGTAGCTGGGTAGTCGCCCTTGATCTGCCGAGCGAACTGCCAGTAGGCGTCCGTGAGTCCGGAAGCGCGGGAGTTGGAGTAGGGTGCTGGCCTATGGCGCTGGTGGGCTTTGATGTCTCCGTGATCCACCGTTGGACACCCAAAGTGAGTTTGTCGAGACGACTTCCCGGGCGTTGAGTTCTGTGTGGGCTCGTGGAAACCTCGGGAAATGCAGTTGGGTCAGGTCGAGAAGGGGTACTCAGCAAATGGGGCTGCAACGTCTCCGGCGAAGCTCATACACTCCCCTGAGCGTGCCTTGCCATATGACCTTCGTCCCATGAAGGAATCCGGCGCTCCCTGCCGAAACTGGTGTCGCTGGCCGTCTTGCTTCACGTAGCGCATTCCGAGGCGGCGAGCGTTACTCCCCTTTCCCACCTGACCGCTCGAAGTGTGACTCCTGCCATCTCTGCAGGACGCCCTCTGGTGCTGGCAGAGCGGCTGGGCGGACACGAGGTGCTATGAGCGTCCGACCCTCTTCGCCGCCGGACCAGGGCCAGATTGTCGAGGTGCGCCAACGACGGTATGTCGTCACGGGCATCCAGCAGATGGCTCTCCCTGATCACGCAGCCGGAGCCGGTATACACGGTATCGAGCACCTGGTAACCCTGTCGTCCGTCGAGGACGACGCCTTGGGCGAGGAATTGTGCGTCGTCTGGCAGATCGAGGTCGGCCGACGCGTCTACGAGAAGGTAACCCTCCCCTCGCCGGAGCGTGGTTTCGACGACCCGCCGCGTCTGGACGCCTTCCTCGACGCCGTGAGGTGGGGGGCAGCTTCTCTCGCAGACGTGCGGACGCTACAAGCACCTTTCCGCAGCGGCATCGTCATTGAGGATTACCAACTCGATCCGCTCGTACGGGCGGTTCAGATGCCCCGCGTCAACCTCCTGGTAGCCGATGACACAGGACTCGGGAAGACCGTCGAGGCCGGACTTATCTGCCAGGAACTGATGCTCCGCCACCGAGTACGGCGCATTCTCATCGTCTGTCCGTCCTCCATTCAGATACAGTGGAGGGACGAAATGCGGGACAAGTTTGGGCTGGAGTTCCGCATTGTGGATAGCAGCCTCATGCGCGATCTCCGCCGGAAGCGCGGGCTCCACGTGAACCCCTGGGCCCACTTTCCCCGCCTCATCACCTCCATCGACTACCTGAAGCGTGACCGGCCCCTGCGGCTTTTCCGTGACACCCTGCCGCCCGACGGCCAGCCAACTTACCCGCGCACCTACGACCTCCTGTTGGTGGACGAGGCGCACAACGTAGCTCCGGCGGGGAGCGGGAAGTACGCGACCGACTCGCTACGCACGGCAGCCATGCGTTCCCTCGTGCCCCACTTCGAGCACAGGGTCTTCTTGAGTGCTACGCCCCACAACGGCTACCCGGAGAGTTTCACGGCACTGCTGGAACTGCTGGATAACCAGCGGTTCGCACGCGGCGTAGCTCCCGACCGCGACCAGTTAGGGGCGGTGATGGTCAGGCGCCTCAAGTCGGAACTGCCGCCGAAGTGGGATGGATCGCTGCGATTTCCGAAGCGCGTCCTAGTGCCTATTGAGGTGCAGTACACGGACGTAGAACGGAGCGCCCACGCTCTTCTGCAGGCGTACAGCAAGGTGCGCCAGGCGAACGCTCGGGACAACCTGGAGCGGTACGCGACGGAGTTCGTGCTTAAACTCCTGAAAAAGCGGCTCTTCTCATCTCCCGCCGCATTTTCGGCCACCCTCACGAAGCATGTTGAGTCACTGCGAACCGCACGAAGAAGAGGAGCATCCCTGGGCTCCCGCCCTTCTATGAGCACTCTTCAGCGACAGGTGAGCGACGCCGAAGAAGAGTTCGCCGACGATGATCAGTTTGAGGAGGCTACGGAGGGGACCATTGATGCGGCCAGCCGCCTCTTCCATCCCCTCACTGGCGACGAAGAGAAGCAGGTCGCCGACCTCACTCGCTGGGCGGAGGACGCCTCAGCACGGCCCGACAGCAAGGCGAAGGCGCTCCTGCAGTGGCTTCATAGCAACATCAAACCTGGAGGGGCTTGGACGGACCGGCGCGTCATCATCTTCACCGAGTACCGTGCCACCCAGAAGTGGTTACAGGGGGTACTCGCCCAGGCGGGACTCGCAGAAGGAAGGGGAGAGGAGCGCCGTCTCCTTATCTTATATGGTGGGATGCCATCCGATCAGCGTGAGGCAGTGAAGGCAGCGTTTCAGGCAGACCCGTCCGTATCCCCTGTGCGTATCCTTCTGGCAACAGACGCCGCTTCTGAGGGCATTAACCTCCAGAATCACTGCGCCCGGCTCATCCACTACGAAATACCCTGGAACCCCACCCGCCTGGAGCAGCGGAACGGACGCGTAGACCGGCACGGACAGCGCGAGCCGGAGGTGAAGGTGTTCCATTTCGTAAGCGCGGGTTTTACGGAACGCCTCAAGCAGTCCGGAGCGGTGCCGCCGAGCGCACTCGACGCTGACCTGGAGTTCCTCGCGCGCGCCGTCCAGAAGGTGGAGAACATCCGGCAAGACCTGGGCAAGGTAGGGCCAGTTATCGCGGCCCAGGTGGAAGAGGCGATGCTCGGTCGTCGAAGTCGGCTCGACACCACAGATGCTGACCGTGCTGCAGAGCCGGTACGCAAGATGTTGACCTTCCAGCGCAGACTGGACGAACAGATCGCGAAGTTTCGCGAACAGTTGGACGACACCCGGCGGACCCTGCGTTTTACTCCCGAGAACATCCTCTCAATCGTCTCTATCGGCCTTGAAGTGGCGGAGCAACCACCATTGCAGGAAGCTACCCTTGCAGGTGTGTGGCCGGACCCATCGGGCCGCCGAAAACAGTGCCCCGTGTTCACCGTACCGCCTCTGGGAGGGAGTTGGGCGCAGTGCGCGGATGGGCTGATTCATCCCCACACACGCGAGGTGCGCCCGATTACCTTCGACCATGCAGTTGCGGAGGGGCGCGATGACGTCGTTCTCGCTCACCTAAATCATCGGCTCGTTCAGATTTGCCTACGCCTGCTTCGGGCGGAGGTATGGTCGCCGGAGGAGCGGAGGGGGCTTCACCGCGTCACGGCCCGTCTGGCGCAAGCTGTCGAACTGGATACGCCTGCTGCCATAGCACACGGGAGGTTGGTAGTGGTGGGAGCCGACGGGCAACGCCTTCATGAGGAGGTCGTCACGGCAGGAGGGTACTTGCGGGAAGGACGATTCGTGAGGATGAACCTGGGCCAAACCCAGACGGCCCTCTCCGCCGCGCTTCCCGATCCTGTCCCCGAAGCACTGCGGCGTCGGCTGGTGGAACTATGGCCCACACACGATAAGCCGCTGCTTCAGGCACTGGAAGCGAGGGCAAGAGAGCGGGCAGATGGCCTCACAAAGACACTTCAGGATCGCGCAGACAAGGAGGTGTCTGACGTGACGGCCATCCTGAACGAACTAAGGCGGACCATAGTAGCGGAACTGGAGTCGCCCGCACTCCAGCAACTTATCCTTGAACTCGATGTTCCCTCCGAGCGGGAGCAACTGGAGCGAAACATGACCAGCCTCCGTGCAAGGCTGGAGCAGATTCCTCACGAGGTCAAGCGTGAGACCGACGCCATCCGGAAGCGGTTCGAGAACCCAACCCCGCGCCTCTTCCCCGTCGCCATAACCTACCTGATCCCTGAGCGGATCGCGAGGGAGGCGCTCCGGTAATGTCCATGCCCCGCCATCATGCCGAGTGGCTCTCTCTGATCGAGGTGTCAGGCCCCTTTCTGTCTCTTCCTGTTCTACTACGCGCGTTCCCCCAGGGGCTGGAGCCGCACGACCCTGAACACCTGAAGGTGCTCCGCCTAGCCTATGAGCAGTGGGAGGACAATCAGCAAGGGGGGCGGCCAGACCCTGCCATCCACCGGGCCTGGGTTCAGTTCGTTCTGAGCCAAACACTCGGCCTGCCTGAAGACGTCCTTGCGGAAGGTCAGGCCATCGCGGAGTCGATCAAGGCGACGGTGAGTGAGCACGGAGAGACCCTTCGTCCGCACACGGTGGTCGTCAATCCTCCTGGGGATTCGGATGCTGGCAAGGCTCGGCTCCTGATTCATGTTTATCCGCGCACCCAGGGGCTGGACAAGATCGTTCCCGGTTCACGCTGGATGGCCTCTCCATCGGCTCGCATGACCGAACTACTCCACGGTGCCGGGGTTCGGCTCGGACTGGTCACCAACGGAGAGCAATGGATGCTCGTGGACGCCCCGGCCGGGGAGACGACCGGGTATGCATCCTGGTTTGCCGCGCTCTGGCTGGAAGAGCACATCACCCTCCGTTCCTTTCGAACGCTGCTCTCGGCCTATCGCTTCTTCGGGGTGGCGGAGAAAGACACCCTAGAAGCATTGCTGGCGGAGAGCGCCACCGACCAGCAGGAGGTAACCGATCAACTCGGGTATCAGGTGCGGCGTGCGGTGGAGGTGTTGGTACAGGCCGTTGATCGCGTCGACCGGGACAGGGGACGCCACCTCCTGGCAGGAATCAGCGAGAAAACACTATATGAGGCCGCGCTCACCGTGATGATGCGGCTGGTGTTCCTCTTCTGCGCCGAGGAAAGGGGCCTTCTTCACCTGGGGGACGACCTCTACGATCAGCACTACGCCGTCTCCACAATGCGAGCGCAACTCCGGGAGGCGGCAGACCAAGCGGGAGAGGAGGTGCTGGAACGCCGCCACGACGCCTGGAGCCGCATTCTCGCAACCTGCCGCGCCGTGCATGGAGGCATCAAGCATGAAGCTCTCCGAATGCCTGCCTATGGAGGCGCGCTGTTCGACCCGGACCGGTTTCCCTTCTTGGAGGGCCGCGTGGCAGGGGATGAATTCCACTCCGCGCGCCCTCTACCTGTAGATAACCGGACGGTGCTCCACCTGCTCGAAGCACTCCAGGTGCTTCGGGTCCGGCTCCCTGGTGGTGGCCCCGCCGAACCTCGTCTCCTGTCCTTCCGCGCCCTCGACGTAGAGCAGATCGGCCATGTGTATGAAGGGCTCCTTGACCACACGGCACGGCGGGCTACGGAGCCGGTCGTAGGATTGGCGGGCACAAGGGACAAGGAGCCGGAGATTCCCTTGTCTGCACTGGAGATGCTGAACACCAAGTGGGACAGCGACCTCCTCCCATTCCTGAAGGATCAGACTGGGCGGTCACCCAACGCGCTAAAGGCGGCGCTGCAACCACAACTGGGCCTGGAGGAGCAACGGCTCCTGACCATCGCCTGCGGGAATGACTCCGCGCTTTACTCCCGTCTCCTTCCATTTGCAGGGTTGCTCCGCTCGGATTCTAACGGTTACCCGGTGGTGATCCCGGCTGGAAGCGTTTACGTAACCCAGGGCACCGACCGCCGCTCCACCGGAACCCATTACACTCCCCGTTCGCTTACCGAGCCCATCGTGCAGCGCGCGCTGGAACCATTGGTCTACCAGGACGTGGCCGAAGGAGTAGAACCCAGCCCGGAGACGCTTCGCACTGCAAAGGAGATACTCGCCCTGCGGGTCTGCGACATGGCGACCGGGTCCGGAGCGTTTCTCGTCCAGGCGTGCAGATACCTGGCCGAGCGCCTGGGCGAGGCATGGAAGGAAGCGGAGAAAGCGCACCCCGGCGAGATACTTGTTACGCCGGAGGGTGACTTCTCGCTGGGAGAGGCAACCGAGCGACTCATTCCTGCCGACGCCGACGAGCGCCTTATCATCGCCCGAAGGCTTGTAGCGGATCGATGCCTTTACGGCGTTGATAAGAACCCGATGGCAGTGGAGATGGCAAAACTCTCGCTCTGGCTGGTGACTATGCAGAAGGACCGCGCCTTCACCTTCCTCGACCACGCAATAAAGTGTGGCGACTCCCTCGTCGGCGTGACCAAGGATCAACTCCGCACCTGGTCGCTGGACGGTAAGGGCTCCGGGGCCCCTATCCTGGAGTTGATCGCCCAGAAGGGAATCAAGGAGGCCATCGGATTGCGACGCCGACTCCTGCAACTCGCATCGAACGACGTGGCCGAAGTGCAGGAGAAGGAGCGGCTTCACCGGTCGGCGGAGCAGGCAATGGCGAACGTCAAACTGGCCGCCGACCTGGTCGTAGCGCCGTCATTTGGTTTCACGAAAGCGAAAGACCAAGTCGCGGAGCGCAAACGCCTTCAGGCCCTCTACACTGCCTTGCCTACGGAGGAGAACGCACGGCAACTTCGCGCCAGAGCCGATGAACTGCTGGCAGGCCAACGCACCTTTCACTGGTGTTTGGAGTTCCCCGAGGTCTTTTTTGATCTGGTCGGAGACGACGGGGGAATAGCACTAGAAGCCAGCGAGCGCGATGGTTTCGACGTCATTGTGGGCAACCCACCGTTTATGGGCGGTCAGAAAATAACTGGCGTACTGGGCGTTCCCTACCGCGAGTACCTGGTGAACACGTTGGGGCACGGCAAGAAGGGCAGCGCCGACTACGTCGCCTACTTCTACCTGCAGGCGTTCAACCTTCTCCGCACGACGCGCACATTCGGACTGATCGCGACCAACACGATTGCTCAAGGCGATACGCGGGAGGTGGGGTTAGAGCAGATCATCTCCTGCGCTGGATCGATCTACGCGGCAGTTCGCTCCCAGAAATGGCCCGGCGCGGCCAACCTTGAGGTGGCCGTCGTTCACCTTCACAAGGGTGACTGGCAATCTTCTCGAATTCTAGATGGCGCATCTGTGGGGATGATAACAGCCTTCCTCGATGATGGGACCGCCAGCGGAAAGCCGGTCCGTTTGATAGCCAATCAGGACAGATCGTTCCAGGGGTCTATTGTCCTCGGGATGGGATTTGTGTTGGAGCCAGAGCAAGCGCAGCGGCTCACTAGACTCGATAGCAAATACGCCGACGTGCTGTTTCCCTACCTAAATGGGGAAGACCTCAACTCTCGCCCTGACCAATCAGCAAGTCGGTGGGTCATAAGTTTTTCTGACTGGCCCCTGGGACGAGTTGCACAGGCACTTCCGCATAGTGGTAAGTCCGTACTTTCAGCGATTCGGGAGTCGAACCGAACGATTTCCGATGAGTGGCTCCCAAAAGCGGGTTCCCGCTGGCTCTCCGCAGGAGAAGAGCGGCAGAGAAAGTGGCTCCAGTTGGGAGTAGTCCCGGACGATTACCCCGGTCCAGTTGCCGCTGACTACGTCGACTGCCTCAGGATCGTCGAACGGCTCGTAAAACCGGAACGAGACAAGCTGGCAAACGGCGACGCGACAGCGCGAGACCGTTCAAGACGGTGGTGGCGCTACGGTCGGCGAAGCGACGCACTGTATTCAGCGGTGGCTGGTCGTCAGTCTGTGCTCGCGATAACCAGGGTCACTCACCACGTCGTGTTTGGCTCAGTTCCGGCCCGCCAGGTGTTCGCCGACCGGCTTTTCATATTTCCTCTTGGATTGGGTGCTGAATTCGCAATACTACAGTCATGGATACATGAGTGTTGGGCGCGCCAGTATAGCGGGACGTTCGAGACGCGACTCAACTACTCCCCAACCGATTGTTTCGAGACGTTCCCGTTGCCAGCGCTGGATACAGACCGGGAGCACACCCTAGTCCAATTGGCTACTGGGTACTACGAGCACCGCCGCAACATAACCCGCCAAAGGGGCATTGGGTTCACCAAGGCGTACAATCTGTTTCACGATCCCTCTTTCCGAGATGACGACATAGAGGAGTTCCGCAAGTTCCATGTGGAGATGGACTACGGGGTCCGCGATGCGTACGCGTGGCACGACCTTGACCTTGGACATGGCTTCTATGGTGAGGGGAAGGAGGCCCGCTTTACATTCTCTCCTGAAGCGAAACATGAGGTGCTCCGTCGACTCCTCAAGCTGAATCATGAGCGTGCCGCCCTAGAGGAGCAGCAGGCCGCAACACAAGCAGCCGATATACGGAGGACATCGCCGCGTAAGCGAGGGGCAAAGGCTCCTCCGGTAGAACACCCTGTGCTCGATGTCCTCGCGGAGCAGGCGACCGAACTCCCGACAATCGGAGCTTCTATCCCTGACAAGGTCTCATCGCACATTCGCGAAGAGGACATCGAACCCGCAATCCTCACTTGGCTCGTGGCGCGAGAAGCGGACATGTCCCTGATCGAGGGGATGCGGTCGCGCCCCATCGAACGTCGTCCCCTGTCGCCCGCGGTGCGCCGCCTTCACAGCGTACGGCTGGCAAAGGAGGAGTACGCCGTGCAGGAGATGGCGGGAGTACCCCTTACGCGCCAGTTTGAGCGCAAGACCTGGGGTCCGCTCTCCACCAGCTTCCGCGCCGCAGTGAAGCGTGCGGAGGAGAGGAAGTGGCTCGTCGTCGAGCGCTTCAGTGAAGACAGCAAGGCTACCTCCTACTCGCTTGGCCCGGAGGCGCTCTCAGCTATCGAGATCGCATTCGAGGTCATCGGCGACCGGGATCAGGCGGTCGAGGAGGTGCTCTTTTACATGGAGGGGGACGCCACCATTGAAGCCGAGCGCCAGGCCACCGTCCACAAGGCGTGGGCCGATTTAGTGGCTGTCGGGAAGCCAGCCGACCGGGAGGCCGTGGTCGCGGAGGTTCAGCAGTGGAAGCCGAATCGCGCCGGTTTCTCTATGGGCGAGATCAGAGTAGCCTACGAGGACTTGAGGAACCGGGGTCTGCTCCGACCCCAGAAGGAAAGCCGGTAGGAGAAGGAAAAAGCCATGTACCTGACCCCACCCGAGAGGTACTACATCATGCGGTACTTCGACGCGGTGAGTACAGCGATAGGCACACGGATGGTTTCGGGTTCACGCCCTCTGGAAGATCGCCTTACTTTTCTCCTGGGCGAACTCCTAGATGATAACTTCACCTCCCAGCACGTCCTCGACTATGGCCTGAATCAACTCCATGCAGACCTCGTGACCTGCGGCGATTTTCACCGTGTAAGCGTAGTGTTGGAGACGCACGAACATAACCAGCACTTCGAGGGCAAGTACTCCTTCGCCGACTTGGGGATGGTGGTGAAGAACACAGACTACGGTGGAAGTTCGTTCGAGAAGGCGGTTCTTGTTCAAGCTAAGCGACTCTACGAGGAGGACGATGAATACTCTCTGTACTCACAGTACAAAGGATTCGATTCCAAGCAATTTGAGAGGCTCCACGACCTCTGTGCGAAGTACGGGAGCAATGCCGCGTGCTACATATTCTATAGTCCGCTGCTGTCCGCCTTCCGGGAAGCAGACTACAGGCGCATTTTGGACTTAGAGAACCGACGGAGATACTCGATGGTAGGCAGCATGGTGCTCACCCCAACCCTCTCAATACATCTGGAGCTACCGCGTGCCGCGCATTCCTTTCATGTTGATGAAGGCCAGGTGCGGCGGTATCTGGAGTACGATGCGAGGTACGGGGCGAACGGTCCGGGCGTACGGGTGTGCGGGATGGAATCCATCGGGCGTGTTACAAAGCAGCACGCAGACCAAGTGAGAATAGGCTCCCTCTACAAGGACGCAATAGACCATCCATACCACATTCAACATGCATTTGTTCCACTTTCCTGTTTTGTAGTGGATTGTCTGTTCGGTTGCAACTACGGCGAACAAGAGCCGAGCCTCATCAAGCTCGCGCAGGGCAAGGTTCCGGTCGAGCAGGCGAGTGAGGAGCAACTTCCAATTCATGGAGTGAAGCACACATTGACCATTCTTATCCGCGCGACGGCGGTACAGGGCTGACGTCCAAGGAGTGGGGGAACCATGTCACTAAGCGAGGAAGCCGTTTGGGGCCCACAAAGCGAGATGGTGGAGGAGACGACGTCACCTCTTGCTTCCTTTTCGGCAAGCCAGATACGAGCGGAGCTTCACGGAGCCGTGCTCCGCGATCTCCTGGGTCCCGTTCGGGGGCCAGAGGAGGAAGTCAACGAACCCTCCGTCCACGAGCGTTACCTCGTGGGAACCCTCGCTCCGCGCCACCGGTTGTTGGAGCCGGAGCAGTTTGACTCCCTGGCCGAGGCAGGAGCCGGGGAGGTTGAGGAGGGTACTCCTGACTCAGACGGCCTACCGGCTACTTCGATGTTCCCGGCCAGCATCGGTCTTACCTTTTGCGTGGACGGAGCCACAGAATCCCTCCGAGTGACGGCGCATTGGGGCTGGTACCGGAAGGCCGAATCCGAACACCAAATGAGCGAGAAGACCGGCAAGCCGATTCTGGTCTGGAGGCGCACCCCGGTTCAGGGACAGACTGTGCTTCCGCTCAGCGTGGGACGGCTGGATGACTGGCATCCAAACCCGGACCAGCCGGAAGTGGTGGTGAGGGGCATCGCCCGGAAACGCCCCGGCGACTCCGAGTGGACAATTACACTTTTTCTCATCAACGGGCAGAAGGAGCCGAAGCAGAACCGCGACTTCGCCTGGCTGTTTCAGCCGGAACTCCTTGTGGAGGGCTGTGCCGGAGAGCCCTGCTTCACCCGACGGAATACGCTGCGCGCAGGGAAGAAGCTCGACCCGCAGGTAAGGGCGGAACTACAGGCGCTGGAGATGCTTTATCGCCAGCAGCCGGAGTTCGCGGTCGGTCATGGTGTCTCTGTCCACGCCGATCCCTCCGCCTCTGATCCGTACCGCGCAGCTTCCCTGTCCACCCGGTCCGTGCCCGTAAGCGAGGTAGCGCGGTTGACACCACCCACGCCGGACGACTTTCCGCTCCTGGCCGACTTTGTGCGCGACATGAGGGAACTCGCGGAGACGCCCCAAGAGTCACTCAGGCCCAAGCTCCAGCCGCTGGCAGCGGCATACTCCGACTGGATTGAGGAGCAGAGGGCGCGGATCAATGATTCTGCCTCCGGGCTCGCCCCATACCGACAACCTGCGGAAGAGGCACTTGCGCGCTGCGAAGCGGCCAAGGAGCGGATTTCCGTTGGCATCGAACTCGTCTGCTCTGATCTGCACGCCGCTGAAGCCTTTCGGTTCATGAACCGCGCCATGTGGAAGCAGCGTGTCCATAGCCGCCTAGCGGAGCTAACGCGCCGGGGCGAAAGGACCTCTCTCGAAGAAATCGACCAGCCGGTCCAGCGTACCTGGTTCCCGTTCCAGTTGGCTTTCATTCTGATGAACCTACCTGGCATCACCCGGCTCGATCACTCGGAGCGTTCATCCTCAGCGGACGCGGTAG
>CAYNFH010000164.1:0-15449 GCA_964396385.1 uncultured Chthonomonadaceae bacterium
TCGCGGGTGGCGTAGTGTCTGAGTCATTCCCGGTGCCCGTCTGCTCGCTACCTGCTCCGCGCTCGCCGTGGGGTGCCTTTTCCTGACCCCTTCTCCCCTTCTCCCCTTCTCCCCCTCTATCCAGCTCTATCTGCACCGTCTCCCCCTGCCTCACGCCAGGCGGGAGGAGGGCCAGGCGGGCGACGTTGGAGGTGGTACCCACAAACCGGCGCTTGCCGGGATCCCAGCGGATGTCGGCGGAGCTGGGCTGGAGCACGTGATCCTGCGCCTCGATGGTGAGCCAGTGACAGCGTGCGGAGACGCCGGGGCTGGCCGTGTGGAATTCTACGTGGCGTACCTCGTCATCCTCCCGCACGGCGTGGCGGGCGAACATGTCGAACATTGGCGCCCAGTCCACGCAGTCCGCCCCAGGCTCGTCGGAGATGTCCCACCAGTGCCCGGCCCCCTGCTGCACGTAGAAGATGTAGTCGTGGTGGAACTCCGCCAACCGCTTGGCCATCTCCTGCGCCTCTGTGACCGGCACGTTGTCATCCGCGGAGCCGTGCAGGATATAGACGCCTTGCTGGAGATAGTTGCGGATGAGCGCCAGCGTATCGCTGGGGGAGGAGGCGCGCTGGACCATCTGCTGCACCGGGTCCGAACTCTCCGGCGGTTTTGCCCCGAGATAGGTGGAGAAGCTGATCCAGCCGGCGCTGGGGCCGATGGCGGCGAAGAGGTCCGGCAAGGTCGCGCCGATCTGCCAGACCCCGTGCCCGCCCATGGAGTGGCCGGTGAGGTAGACGCGCTCCGGGTCCGTGCGGAGTTCCGCGCGGGCGGCGCCGAGGACCTCCAGCGCGTCCACGCGACCCCAGTCCTCCCAATCGAAGCCGTATGGCCGGCGGTTGGTCGGCGCGACCAGATAGCACCACGGCTTCGACTCGTACGCGTCCGCCTGGCCGATGGCCTCCACCCCCGCGCCGTGCAGCGTGAGCACGAGGGCCGGCCGCCGGCCCTGCTCCGTCCGTCCTCCGTCCTCCGTCCTCCGTCCTCCCAGGGGAGAGGCCGGGTTAACCGCATAGTACTGCACGCTGCCGTCGATGCCGCTGACGAAGGTGCGCTTGTAGGTCTGGCCCGGCTGCCTAACGCGCAGGGTAACGGTGGCCGTATCCAGCGGCCGGCGGCCGGCCCCGCGCGTCAGCTCCAGCCGGATCGTCAGCTTGTCCTGCTCCGATCCCTGAACTCCAAACCCCGAACCCCGAACCCCCGGCGGAACGCCTCCCGTATCGAACCCCACCTTCCGCACGCTGAGCGGCGGGATCCGCGGAACGGCGGTGAACGCGCCGGTATCCGTGGTGACGTAAAGGTCCTGGAGCGTGGTGCCGGTGGCGTTTACGATGAGCACCGCGCCCGGCCCGGAGAGCGTCTCCCCGGCCAGCCGGTCCGGAAGGGTGGCGTCCCGCGTATCAATGATGGCCTCCGCGCGCGGGGGGACGAGCCGCGCCCGCAGCTTGCCCCGGCCCACCTGGAACAGGAACCAGTTCCAGCCGGCCCGTACCTGCACTGGAAGCGACACGTACCCGGTGGAGTAGGGATCTCCGGCGCGGGGCTCGCCATTGACATAGACCACGTTATCCCCCTCCGCCTCCAGGAGCATGACGCGACGGGAGGGGGAGTCGTATGTGACGTATGCGTATCCGCCCTCTAGCGCCGGGTCGCTGAACCAGCCGGAAGCGTCGGCGGTGATGGGAGCCCAGGCCTGGCGCGTGCCGTCAGGAAGCGTGACCACCTCTCCGGAACGCGGTGGCGTCCACGTCCCGGCCACCAGCCGCGCCTCAATAGCGTCCTGGTGTACTACCGTGCGCCCGTACCGTCCCACGGCCGGAATCGCCAGCGCCTGTCGGAGCTGTACCGTCCCCGCTGGAATGGGCTGTCCTGCGGCGTAGCCTCCTACATACAGAAGTGCTGCCAGACAAAGAAGAGCGTGAACGGCCCGGGATGTATTGGCGTGATGGGTACTCATAGTCCGGCTTTCAGCGGGGCGCGTAGGTTTCCCTGCCAGCGGCCGGAACCAGGGAAGTCACGCATGCACTCGACTATTTCGCAGGGGAGCTCCTGAGTGCCGCCATGGTGAGAACAGCCCAGGCGGCCAGAAAGCAGAGGCCGCCGAGGGGGGTGATGGCACCGAGGACCCGTACGCCGGTGATGGCAAGGGCATAGAGGCTGCCGGAGAAGAGGAGGATGCCGGCCAGGAACAGCCACCCGCACCAGGCGCACAACCGCTGCGCCGCCAGCCGCTCACTCAGCAAAGCCACCAGCAGCAGCGCCAGCGCGTGGAAGAGGTGGTACTGCGCGCCGGTATGGTAGATAGCCAGACTGTCCGCGCTGATCCGGCCGCGTAGCGCGTGCGCCCCAAAGGCGCCCATCGCCACGGCCCAGAACGCGTTGGCAGCGCCGAGAGCGACGAAAGTTGAAGGATGAGGGATGAAGGATGAGGGATGGATTCCAGACTGCTGTTCCGACGCTTCAGGACGGGAGTCACGGCGACTGGAATCGGTCCGTCGAGGGCCGGATTCCGGATTCATCCTTCATCCTTAATCTTCGTTCACCGGCCGGAAGAAGTTGGAGAACATCCAGCCGGCAAAGCTCAGCGCCACCGAGACGAACGATACGATCTTGAACACGGAGATAAACGCGAAGTACGGTATGATGGTGAGCCAGGATGGCGCGTCGTCCGGGAAGCCGAGCGTGAAGACTGCACGGATGAAGATGTGCGAGAGCAGAACCGCCAGCACCGCGAAGTTCCATTCCTGCTTCACAGCCGCCACCAGGATGTACGCCCCGATACCCGCCACTGGACCGCAGAACCAGCAGATCAATAGCACGGCTGTGCAGTCCAGATAGGCATCGTCAAAGGACGGTATGGCCCGCGTGGCGCCCAGTATCAACCCGGACAGGAAGCAGTCCGCCAGCGCCACCCAGAACAGGGAGGAGCGGACGAAGTAGACTTCCACCATGGAGAGGGCGATGAGCGGGAGCATGATGGCCAGCGCCTTCTCCCACCGCTCACCCGGATCTACGTCCTCCAGAGCCGCTTCGCTGCGGATCATCTGCGCCGTCACGGCTTGCGTGGGGAGCGTGGAACCAAGGGCTCCAAGGCGGGATCCATACGGCGGCATCCCGGCTGTCCGTGGTGGACCGGGCGGATAGACCGCCACCGTGCGCTGCTGGCTGGGCGGCGGCATCGGGATGGTGCGGTCTGGAACCGGCGCAGTCCCTCCTGCGCCCGACATGGGAGGAGCCTGCACCGGGTGTCCGGGTGGGACGTACGGACCGGGCGCGGCAACAGGTCCCATCGGAGCGCCCCACGGCGCGGCCGGGACCTCCTCTTCGATCACCTCGCCGGTGAGGGCGACGCGCGTCCGCGTCTGGGTGGGCTGCGGCGCGGCGATGGGCTTCTTGCACCATTCGCACACGTCGGTAAACCGCGTATCCATTCGGCAATGAGGACACAGCATTATCGGGAATCTCCCCTCTGGCCAAGACCGAAGGTCTGGGTTCTGGATTCATCCTTCATCCTTCATCCCTCATCCTTCGTCTCACGACCCTCCCTGGGTGATACGGAGCGTCGCCAGCATCTTCTGGAACGTCGGCTCCAGCTTGCCCTGCATGTCCTTCTGGCAGTAGTAGGTGATCTTTACCCGCCTATCGTTGGGAAGGGCGGTGAACCGCTTACCCACCATTTCCCGGCTTCCCCAGATGCTTGGCTTCTTAAAGGTGAACGAAGTGGCCAGCGCTTCCATCCCGCTGACGGTCGTTTTCTCGGTAGTCCCTTCCTGGTAGTCGTCGAACTCCTTCTCCATCACGCCGGCGTACGACTCATGGAGCTGTTCCAGGGGGCTCTTCTTCTTGACCTCGATCTGCTGCCCGTTCCCCAGCATGGAGCCCAGGTTGTCCATCATGTTGTTGCTGGAGCGGGCGATGTCTCCCATGAGTGAGCCCGCAAAGTCCGTGGAGACGTGCAGCTCGCTGTTGTTGGCTGGAAGGAACCACACCTCCGTCATGACGTCGTGCTGGGAGTTAGAGTGGGCCCTCCAGTTGGAGGGATGATCGACGGTGATGGTCTTGTCGTCCGTGGTGAACGAGACCATCTGGCTCGGTTCCGCGATGGCCTGCGGGTGCCGGGCGAAGAGGAAAGTCATTACTAAGATGGCGATGAGAGACGGCACCCAGACGATACGGCTCAACACGCGATTGGACACGTTATCCTCCTTTCCGCCTGGTCTCTACGCGGACATCGGTGCTCGCGCTGCTAGGGGCTGTTTCTGTTTGCGCGACTCGAATCCTCTGTTATTTCTCTCGAACCGATACTTCAATGTCCACCACTCCGTCCTCAGTGAACCGGAACCGCGGCTCCGCGCTCTTGATCCGCCGGTCGCCCACGATGGTGGACAGGTCCTGCCGGAGCGCATTGACGTTGTAGTAGGCGCCGGGTCCGCACTTCAGCCTACCCAGAAGCTCCTCCTGCCCCACGCGGCGCAGGCCGCTGAAGGTCACGTTACGTACCCTGGCCACCTGGATCGGGATGTTCAGGATGCCGGCCTGGAAGCCGAACTGGTCCGTCAGAGAGGCATGGTAGCCCTGCTCCTCATAGAGCTCGCGGATCTTGTCCGACAGGTCCTGAAGCTGTTCGGCAAGGAAGGGGCCGCCCACCTTGAGCGGGATCTTCTCCATGATTATGGCAGGTGGGATCGGGCCGGAGCCGGTGACGTTGATGCCCATAATGCGGGCCCGGTCCACCGTCCGGATCACAATCCGGGCCACGCGGCCGTGGACCTCGCGTGTAATCTCGACCGGCGGCCGTGGGTCGTCGGGATCCGGTTCCAGACCGTGGAGGCGGAGCAGCGACTGCCGCGCGGTCTCCAACGCAGAGTCCGACGCCGGCATGCCCACCTTCAGACCGGAACGGGCCACCATCACCGCCTCGCTATAGGGCCCATCGCCGGCTACGACGATGTCGGCGATGCGCGGCACGTCCGGCGAACCCCACACCGCCATTCTGGAGAGCGCAATGACAAGGTGAATCATCATCAAGGCTCGCAAATCTGGGGCCGCACAATTCTCCTCCCTGCCCCTCCGCTACCAGCATCTACTTCTACAGGATTCGTGTTCTTCCTCGCGCGAATGTAACGACTAGCACCCGAACACCTGAACACCCCCTCCCCAAAGTTGGGGGCCGCGGGCAACGCCTGAACACCAGGAGTTCCACCATGTCCTTCCACCAGGTTGAAAACAGCTCCCCCGGCGACTACTTCTACGACGTGGGCGGCCAGCTTAAGCAGCTCGTCTATCGCCGCTCCATGGAGGCTTTCGCGGCCGGCGACGCGGCGCGGGACGCGCTCACCACGCGGGAAGCGGTCCTGGAGCGAGGCCGGGAGGTCCGGCGCTTCTTCCTCGAGAGCATCGGCGGCCTTCCGGAGACGGAGCATGGCGGTCCGAAGTCCGAAGTCCGGAGTCCGGAATCCGGGCCATCAACCATCAACCCTCAACCCTCAACTCCGCTGGATGCCCGCACGGTAGGCGTCATAGAGGAAGACGGGCTTCGCATAGAGCGGGTTATCTTCCAGTCGCGGCCGGGCCACTACGTCACCGCCAACCTGTATTTGCCGGAAGGGCACTCCGGGCCCGGCGGCGCGGTGCAGTTCCTCTGCGGCCATCACCAGCAGGCCAAGCACCAGGACGAGTACCAGATCGTCTGCCGTCACCTGGCGGCGGCCGGTCTGGTGGTGCTGGCGCAGGACCCCATCGGCCAAGGCGAGCGGTTCAGCTACCACGAGCCGGACCTGGGAGACAGCACCATCACCTGGGGCACGCAGGAGCATGACTACGCCGGCGCGCAGTGCCTGCCGCTGGGCGACTGTCTGGCACGCTACTTCCTGCACGACGCCATGCGCGGCATCGACTACCTGCAGAGCCGGCCGGAGGTGGATCCGGAGCGCATCGGGGTGACTGGCAACTCCGGCGGAGGCACCCAGACCAGCCTGATGATGCTGGCCGATCCTCGCATCGCGGCCGCCGCCCCGGCTACCTTCATCATGAACCGCGAGACCATGCTCTGGTCCGGCCACGCACAGGACGCGGAGCAGATCTGGCCCGGCTTCACCGCCGCAGGATACGACCACGAGGACATCCTGCTGGCCATGGCGCCCAAGCCGGTGCGCGTGCTCGCGGTGACCTCCGACTTCTTTCCCATCGAGGGCACGCGCCGCACGGTGCAGCGGTGCAAGCGCCAGTGGGCGCTCTTCGGCCGCGAGGACGCGCTGGACCTGGTGGAGGACGAATCCACGCACGCCTTCACGCCGCGACTCGCCCGCGCCGCCGCCGAATTCTTCTCCCAGCATCTCCTGGGTGTTCTCCCCCTCTCGCAAGAACAGGAGAGGGGGAAGGCGGGTGAGGGCCTCCAGCCCATCGAGCCCAGGCGCTTGTGGTGTACACAGTCCGGCCAGGTGAGGGGAGAGCTTCCCGGCGCGGCCTTCGTCTTCGAGGCGAACCAGGAGCGCCTGGCGCAGATTGAATCGGCCCGCCACTCTCAACCTGGCAGATCCGAACCTTCAACCTTCAACCTTCAACCTTCAACCACTACCTGGCTGCGACAGCGCGTCCTCTCCGGCCGCCGGCCCTGCGACCTGAACCCGCGCTTCTACCACGGCGGCCACGTGGAAGAGATGGCCCTCCAGCGCGCGCTCTGGTGGTCGCAAGAGGGCCTGTTTGGGCATGGGTACGTCGTGCGGCCCATTGGCCGTGAGGACCGGCTGCCTGTCACACTGGCGGTGTGGGACGGTGGGACCGCACGCCTCTCCGCGCATTCTGACTGGATCCGGCAGACCTGCGCGGGCGCGCGCGCGGTGCTCGTGCTGGATGTGGCCGGCGTAGGGGGCCTGGCGCCGCAGCCCATCACCCGCACGGACTCGGAAGCGTTCTACGGCGTGATACACAAGCTCGCCACTGACCTGATATGGCTGGGCGACGACCTGGTCTCCCTCCGCACGTATGACGTGCTCCGCGCCCTGGAGATGGCGGAGCGATGGCCGGGTCTCGTTTCCTCAGGCCTCCGCCTCTACGCCCACGGCCGCCATGGCCTCTACGGCGTGCTGGCAGCGGCGCTGGACCCACGCATCGAGGAGGTGGAGGTGGTGGACGGCATCGGAAGCTGGGCGGAGTGGATCCGCTCCCGACACTACGATAACCGGGACATCTACAGCATCATCCTGCCTGGCGCGCTTCGCCACTTCGACCTGCCGGAACTCGTCGGCCGCCGCAACCGTTCTAACTCAGCGGAGGAGTGAGGCAAATGGAACACAGGACCCGAGAGGCATTGATGATCCTGGCGACGGCGGTGGCCGGGGTGATCGCGGCCAAGCACACCATCCGCAAACTGCGGGAGTACAGCTTTCCCGGCAAAACGGTGCTCATTACGGGCGGATCGCGCGGGCTGGGGTTGCTCCTGGCGCGAGAGTTCGGCGCGGAGGGGGCGCGGCTGGCGCTCTGCGCCCGGGATGAGGAGGAGCTAGAGCGGGCGCGAGAGGAGCTGGTCGCGCGCGGCTTCGACACGCTGACCGTTGTCTGCGACGTGACGGACCGCGGCCAGGTAGACCGTATGCTGGAGCAGGTCCGGGACCGGTTCGGCCGCATCCACATCCTGGTCAACAACGCCGGAATCATCCAGGTGGGCCCAATGGAGCTAATGACTCTGGACGACTACGAAGCCGCCATGAAGGTCCACTTTTGGGCACCGCTCTACACCATCCTCTCCGTGCTGCCCGAGATGCGCCAGCGCAGGGAGGGGCGCATCGTAAACATCGCCAGCATCGGCGGCAAGGTCAGCGTGCCGCACCTGCTCCCCTACAACGCGAGCAAGTTCGCGCTAGTCGGCCTTTCGGAGGGGCTGCGAGCCGAGCTGGCCAAGGACGGCATAATCGTCACCACCGTCTGTCCGGGCCTGATGCGGACCGGTAGCCACGTCAACGCGCATTTCAAAGGGCAGAACGAGAAGGAGTACACGCTCTTCAGCATCATCGACGCGCTGCCTGTAGCCTCCATGGACGCCAGCAAGGCGGCCCGATCGATCGTGAACGCCTGTCGGAACGGCGTGGCGGAGGTGGTGCTCTCGCCGCAGGCGGTGGTCCTGGAGAAGTTCCACGCCCTCTTCCCGGGCCTTACGGCGGACCTGATGGGCATCGCCAACCGGGTGCTGCCCGGCCCCGGCGGAATCGGAGAAGCGAAGCGAACCGGCGAGGAGAGCGCGACCCCGCTCACCAGGTCCTGGCTCACGGCCTCCATCCAGCGCGCGGCGCAGGCCAATAACGAAGCCGCCTGAGGAGGACCGAAGACCGGGGACGGGGGACGGGCCGATGCCGTCGGTCCTCCGTCTGCCGTCTTCCGTCGAAAGTGTGAACTTTTCCACTGGAACAATCGGACCCCATACGCGTCATATAGAATGAACCGCCACACGGCGGGCAAAAACCACATAGAGACAACTGAATACCGACAACCAAATAACGGCTCCCAAAAACTAAATCACGGCAAAACCGAATAGCGGCACAACCGAATACCGAAAACCACATAACGAGAAAATGCAACAAGTGCATAGCGTGAACCACACTCGGCCTAGTTCTGTGTTGGGTGTGGGTTCAGGCCAAGGGCTTCCAGCGGTCGGTTCTCATGGCCGCGCCGCAGGCAGCTCGTTGACATAAACGGGGCTTGGTCCAAGCGACCAAGCCCCGTTTGGCGTCTCACCTCCGGTATGCTGTGCTATAATCCACTGACTACCCACCACCCTTAGGAGGCCCCGGATGGCTTTCCTCAACGTGAGCCTCGGGGACCGCGTGGAGCTTCGTAAACCCCATCCCTGTGGAGGCCGCGAATGGACCATTACCCGTACCGGCGCGGACATCGGGCTGCAGTGCGCCGTCTGCGGGCGGAGAGTGCTGCTGGATCGCGAGGAGTTCGAGCGCCGGGTAAAGCGGCACATTCCCTCCGAACCCGCTTCTCCTTCCCCGTAAGGCGCCGCGCCGCCCATTGGAGCGTCGCACCCCTCTATCTCCTGGCAGCGCTCGGTTTCTGGAACCTCCGCCTACTGCGGCCGGTCAGTGCCCAGAACAGCCCGGCGACGGTCCCACAGGCGGTCGCTCCCGCGCTGGATGCCGAGCAGATCCGGGGGGCGCGCATCCGCGTCGACACGTGGACTCTGGACCAGGCGGCCGGGAATGCTTACACGGCGTGTGGGCTAAAGCCGCCCGCCGGATCGGATAAGTCGGTGTGGGAGTCGTGGTGCTCGCTCTCCGGCCCCCGGCTGTCTGCCTCCTCCAGCGTGGAGCGGTTGCCGGTGTTCGCGGCGCGGATCCCGGAGGGCGTGGCGGCGCTGGTCGTGAACCATTCCGCTGCGACCGCTACTTTCCACCTGGCCGTCCGGCTTGGGCGCGGCGTATATACCGTAGAACGGCTCGTCTTCCAGCCGGATGGCTCGGGGGTCCGGCCGGAGGTGGAGCGGCTTTCCAGCATTGTGATGGGCGGGACCGGCACGCCCGCCCGCCCGGGGGCGCTCGCGGCGGGTTGGGCCGCCATCTACCGGCTCACCAACCGCAGCGCGGAGACGTCGCAGGCGTTCCGCGCGTTGGAGGCGCGGCTGCGGCAGGTGCGCAGATTGTATCCGGCGGAGTGGCGCCGCCTTCAGGCGCCGCTGAGGGAGTGCGCCGACAACGTGGGGGCGCTCTCCGACGGCATCCTTCCCGGTCGGCGTTATGATAAGCTGAAGCACATCCACCGGGCGCTGCTCACGCTGGCCCACGCAGAATCATTGTGCGCCAACTTCCACTCGCAGGGCGGGATGGCGCCGGAGACCCAGGAGGCCCTGGCGGACGACCTCGCGCACGTAGAGGAGGCGCTCACGGAACTGAGCGTTGGCTGCCTGAACCTGGCGCCGCGCATGACCGTGGAAGCGCCGGATCCTTCCCAGCCGGGGCTGCGCAAACTGACCGTCTCGGTGACGAATCTCGGCGCCAAGGCCGTATCCCTGGTGAGACTAGGCGCGGAAGCGCCCCGCGGTGCCGTCGTGTCGCCCGACGACCAGGCGATGTTCGAATCTCTTGAGCCGGGGCAGACCGTACACGCGACGTTCTATGTGCGCTTCCCGGAGGAGACGGAGCCCCACGGCGTAGCCGCGGAGATCTCCTACTTCACGGACCGCGCGCCCGCACATTTGAGGCTGCGCGACATATGAGCAAAAGCGAAGGTGGAGTACTGGAGTGTTGGAGTAATGGGATCCGGAATCCGGGACGTCACTCCATCACTCCACTACTCCAGCCATTTCGCGCTTGCCGGAGGATATTCTGTATGATGCGACCCGCGCACGCACTGGTCGCGGCGCTGCTTCTACTCCTGCCTTCCGCCGCGCCGGCGGGGCGGCTCCCGCTCCAGATAGAACTGGACCTGAAGAGCGGCGCCACCATCAGCGACGTGACGCCGGTAGTCGCGCACGTCACCGGCCAGGGTAACGCCGATATAGAGAAGGTGGAGTTTGAGGTGGACGGCCAGCTCAAATACACGGCCACCGCCGTGCCGTACACCTTCAACTGGGACACGCTGGCGGACTCCGAGGGCAGCCACAACCTCACCGTTACGGTAACGGATTCCAAGGACCGCAAAGCGCAGGCGAAGGCCACCGTCACCATTGACAATGAGCTCTCTAAGGGCGTGGAGTACTATGCGAACGGCGCCCTGGAGGCGGTGAAAGCCGGGAATACGGACCAGGCGGCGAAGCTCGCGCGCAGGGCGCTGAAGATTGCTCCGGACGATTACCGGGCCGCCCGTGCCCTGGCCGCTGTGGACAGGCAAAAGGGTGATATTGCCGGCGCCATCCAGGTGCTGGAACAGGCGAAGCTGCCCGCCGACGACGTCCAGGTCCGCCGGGACTTGTCGGCCCTCTATATTGAGCAAGGCGCACAGGCCGACACCTCCGATGATTTCGTGAAGGCCGCCGGCAAGGCCATAGATACCTACAAATCGGCGCTCGCCAATCGGGTTGCCGCCGCCGGCTCGAATCCCGTCGGCCATGGCGACGCGCTGGCTGCCGCCGGAAACTGGGACGGCGCCATCGCCCAGTACGAGCAGTGCGGCGAGGCCAATGACGCCAGGATGGAGTGTGTGAACCGGCTCCTGCTGGCGGATATAAACACCGGCCGCACGCGCGAGACCCGGTCCCTGCTGGGCAGCCTGATCCGCGAGAAGAGAGCAGACCAGGTGACCCACGCTCTGGAGGCCTATCAGCTTCTGAGGGACCACCAACCCACCAGGGCCCGCGAGATGGTGCAGGAGGGCGTCGACGCCGGCGTCCTTCCGGCGCTCATAGTAGCGGCCTACGCGGACCTGGAGCTGCGACAGGGCAAGAAAGCGCGGGAGGAAGAGGAGAAGGCATTCGCCATCGCCCCGGACGTGCCGGCGGTGCTCCTGCTCCGGTCCTACGTCCAGCCAGACCCTATCGACTCGGACAAGACCCTCATCCGCGTGCTTGAGCTGGATCCCTTGAACGCGGACGCCTATGCGGCGCGAGGGTACCGTACGCTCCTGAGTCGCGGAATGGGGAGGTACCAGGCGGCCGACCAGCTATTTGCGCTCGCCATGAAGCGGAGCCCGAACGATCCGTATGCCGTGGAAGGCGCCGCCCTCTCACTGATAGGGCAGCAGCGCCCAAAGGAGGCGGAGCCGCTGCTGGACCAGCTCGCGACCTTGGATCCCAACGCAGCGGACGTACACGGCGTACGCGCGTTCAACTACTCGCTGGGGGAGAAGAGCTTCAAAACGAATGACGAACTGGAGGCGGCGCGCAAGCTGGATCCGGAAGACTGGGCAGACGTGCTCCTGCCAAAGCCGCCGGAGTTGACCGCGCACGTGTTCCGGTATAAGTACCCAGTGTGGCTCACTCCGGATTCGTTGTATCCGGCTACGGCCCCGGCGGCAGCCGCCACGGCGTCGGTACAATGAAAGGTGGAGCTCGCGGCGCGTTCCTGGCCGCCCTGTTCCTCGCCGCCGGTCCCGCGCTGGCAGCGCCAACGCACGTCCATTGGACCGCGCGGCTGAAGCCGGCGGACGCTCGCGTGGGAGAATCCGCCCAGGTAGCGGTTACGGCCACCATCGATCCCGGCTGGCACATCTACTCCCTCACGCGGTACAAGGACGGGCCGGTCAACACGACCTTCACCGTGGGGCCGGGGCTCGCCCTCCAGGGCGTACCGGTCCAGCCGCCGCCCAAGCGGGAGCACACGGATCTGTTCAATCCGCCCAAGGGGCTGGATCTGGAGACGTACGAGCGGACCGTGTCGTTTGGCCTACCGGTGAAGATAACGGCGGCGGGAGCGCCGGCAGTGAAGGTGCGGTTCCAGACCTGCGATGCCAACAACTGCCTCCCGCCCGCTACCGTCGCGCTTACGCTCAAGCCCCCCGCGCCCGGCCCCGCGCGGGCGGGCCATACCAAACCGATCACTTCAGTCCCGGCGCAGCCGGGCGGACGCGCGCCCCCCGCGCGAGGGGACGCAGCTCCAGGAGCGCCCTCCACGGTCACGGGCTCGGTTGACCCGGGACACAATGGACTGCTGAGCTTCATCTGGCTCGCGCTGCTGGCCGGGTTCACCGCGCTGCTCACCCCCTGCGTCTTCCCCATGATTCCTATCACGGTGAGCATCTTCACCAAGCAGCACGCCCCAGCCGGAGCCGGGGCAGAAGCTCCCCCAAAGTTGGGGGCGGGGGGGGCCAGATCCTCCCTCGCCGGCCCGGTAGCCTACTGTCTGGGGATCATCGGCACCTTCACCGGTCTCGGCCTGCTCATGACCATCCTGTTCGGAGCGGGCAGCATCGGCAAGTTCGCGGCCAACCCGGTGGTGAACATCGGCCTGGCCGTCCTGTTCATCGTCCTCGCGGCGAACCTGTTCGGCGTGTTTGAGATCGTGCTGCCGCCGGCGCTAGTAAACAAGGTCAGCTCCGGCGCGGGCCGAGGCGGCCTGGTAGGACCGCTGCTCATGGGCCTCACTTTTACGCTCACCTCCTTCACATGCACGGTGCCGTTCGTAGGTACCGTCCTCCTCACCGCCTCGCAGGGACGCCTGCTCTACCCGCTGGTGGGAATGCTCGCGTTCAGTACGGCGTTCGCGCTGCCGTTTTTCCTGCTGGCCCTTTTCCCGCAGTACCTGGCGCGGCTGCCCAAGTCCGGCGGGTGGTTGGTCTCCGTAAAGGCGACTATGGGCTTCCTGGAGTTGGCCGCCGCCCTTAAGTTCCTCTCCAATGTGGACCTGGTCTGGACCCTCGGCCTTCTCACCCGGCCAGTGTTCCTGGCCATCTGGTTTGCCATCGCGAGCGTCGCCGCCCTCTATCTGCTGGGCTGGCTGCGGCTTCCCCATGATGCGGGTGAGGCGCGCATCGGATGGACGCGCCGCGGACTGGGAGTGGCCATGGCCGTCGTGGGGGTCTACTTCCTGGCCGCTCTGCAGGGCGCGCCGCTGGGCCAGTTGGAAGCCTTCATGCCGCCGGACCCGTACCCCGGCCACCGACAGGCCGCTGCCGCCATCCAGTGGAAGGAGCACTACGACGAGGCGCTGGCCGAGGCGAAAGCCCAGAACCGGCCCATGTTCGTGAACTTCACCGGCGTCACGTGCGTGAACTGCCGTGAGATGGAGAAGAACGTGCTCCCTAGCCCGGAGGTGGCGCGGGAGCTGGGCAACTTCATCCCCGTGGAACTGTTCACAGACAGGGGCACGCCGGAAGATAACCGCAACCAGGCGCTGGAGACGCGGCTGGTCCACACCACCGCGCTGCCGGTCTACGCCGTAGTCACCCCAGACGAGCGCGTGCTGGGCCACCTGGACGGCCGCGCCGATTCCGGCCGCTTTGCCCTGTTCCTGCGCACGGCCCACGGCAACACCTCCCGCATGGCGGAAGTGCGCTAGAGCTGTATGGCCGTGTCGGTGTACAGGGGCATGGGGGCAGTATCCGGGTGCTCCCACACTCCCACACTCCCACACTCCCACACTCCCACCCATGCCTGACCTCTTCTCCATCCCGACTGCCGCGGTCCGGTGCGACGAGAATACGCCCGTGCTGCCCGCCGGCGGATTCGGGACGGGCGGGTTCCGCTTCACGCCGGAGGGTGAGATCCGGGACTGGAAACTGCATCCCGGACTGCCGGCGGAGGATACTCCGGTGCCGGCGAACCGTTTCCACGTCTGGGCGCGCCAGGAGCGTGACGTACAGGCGGTCACCCTGGCTGAGCGGCCCTCGCCATGGCCCGTCGGCGCGCCGCGGCCGGACTGCTGGCGGCTCTTCCCCTTCACCTGGAGGCGGTACGAGCTTCCCGGTCCCCTGATGTTCGAGGCGCTCTGCTTCTCGCCCCTTCTTCCTGGCAGCGACCGCGAGGCCAGCCTGCCCGTGCACACGGTCCTGTGGCGCGCGGGCAACCGATCCCGCCGGAGGATAGAGGCGGCGCTGATGCTCACCTGGGCCTGCGCCTGGCCTCAACCGGTTGAAGATGCCACCTTCGACATGCAGCACGACAACCTCTGCATCACAGGCGCGCTGGGGTCGCCGGAGAGCACGGACCGGATCGGAATTGCAGTGCCGGACCTGCACAGCGAGGGCATCTACCAGCAGGGCATGGAGCCCTGGACTCCCATGGAGGACTCCGGGGAGCTGTGGGAGGACTTCGCCGAGGACGGCGAGCTGGACCCGGCATTGGCCGCAACCGGCAGTATGGGATCGGCGGCGTGGGTGAAGTTCACGCTGGACCCGGACGAGGTGAAGGAGGTCCCCTTCGTTCTGGTCTGGCACTTCCCCTACTACGAATCGGGACCGGACGCGGGCAAGCCGCGCCGTTACACACAGCACCTGGAGAAGTTCCGGCCGGATAACGCGGTAGTCTGGCTGGCCGAGGAGGTTGTCCAGAACTTCGGCCAGGAGACGGCAAACTATCGGTACTGGCTGCAGCAGATCCAGGACTGGCATTCGGAGGTGCTGGGGGATCCCCTGCAGGCGACCGCAACGTCAACAGCGCGGGTCGACCGGCTCTCCGCCCTGCTGGAGGCGGACACCTCCTGGCCTGCGGACGGCGACCTTACGATCCAACCCGGCCCAAACCAGACGCCGAATTCTCTCTCCGCATCGCTGCGCCAGGCGTTCCCTCTCACGGACCTCTGGCCGGACCTCGCCCGTAACATCCACGGCCCGGATACGGTTTGACGATTCCCCCGGCCCGCGCTACAATCGTCGCATGATAAACCTGGCCTCTCTTCTCCAAATCACCCATTCTACAGAAACACCGGCGTGAACAAGCTCTGCTTAGCACTTTCGCTAGCTGCCGCATTGGTATTTCAGTTGGCTTCAGGCCGCATCGCCACGTCTGCTCTCATTCCAGTCACCTTGTCATCAGCCCT
>CAYNFH010000165.1:0-15065 GCA_964396385.1 uncultured Chthonomonadaceae bacterium
CCTGTACGTCAGGAGGTATTTGGTTCGATGCCCCGCAGTCTGGTCGCGCTCTACGCCCTCACGCTCGCTCTTCTTACCGCAATTCCAGCCTTAGCGCAGGCGCCGGATATCTCCGTAACGCCCATGACGCCGCGGAGCACCGCGCGCAAGCGCCCCACACGCACCCGCCGCAGGACCACGGACCGCGCAGCGAGGAGCGCCGGTCGGGGCGCCCAGGCGCACAACGCTTCAGAGCGGACCACCGGCCCACAAGTCGCGCGGCGGAAACCGCGCGCTGCAGCGACGCCATCCGTCCGTCGTCCGTCCTCCGTCGTCCGCCGTTCGTCTGCGGGCCAAGGCCTCCGTCCCGCTTTCACTGGAGATGCATCCCGCCTCGTCCGCGTCTGGGACATCCGCGCGGGGGGCAGGACGGGCGAGGATCCCTACGCGCGGTCCCGGGGCGTGGGCGCGCGGATGCTACTCGCCACCAGCGTGGCCCCCGCCGCGGACCTCCCGGTCCTATCCAGCGCGGGGTTCACGCTCTACCAGACGGACAGCGATCATCTGTCCACCGAAGAGACCTCGCCCGGCATCTGGGACTTCAGCCGCGCCGACGCGGACCGCCGTCTGATACGCCAACACGGGTTGGACTGGGCGTACTTCCCGCACTACGCCTGTCCCCCTCCGTGGTACCGCAGCCAGCCCGGATTTACGCGCATTACGTGCCGTGAGCACAACCAGCCGGTTCAGGCGTTCTCGCCGTGGGATCTGCGCTTCGCCACCACGGCGGGCGCCGGCCTCCAGGCCCTCCGAAATCACCTGGCAGGTTCGACCACCACAATCGAAAATCGAAAATTGAAAATCGAGAATCCCTCCGCCCTGTACCTCGGCGTCCACGGCGACTACGGCGAAGTGGGCCTACTCATGGGAGCACGCGTATCCGTACCCGCCCAGCGCGATGATTGGGAGGCCCGCTTCGGCAACCTGCACGACCACCTGGGCTGGTGGTGCGCCGACCCGCTGGCCCGCCGCGCCTTTCGAGATGCCATGCTGCGCAAGTACGGAGACGTGGACGCCCTCAACTCCGCCTGGCGGACGGGGTTCCGCTCGGCGCAGGAGATCAGCTACCCCGCGGGACCGGCCGGAGGCCGTCGGCGCTGGCTGGACTACGCACAGTGGTACCTGGACAGCGCCACCGGTCTGGCGGGCACGGTGAGCCGGGCCGCGCGCCGACGCTTCCCGGACTCGCTGCTGATGCTCCCCGCCGGCTTTGAGAACGAGGACATCCGGGGCGGCAACGACAACAGCCTCATCGCCAAGCTGGCGGGACAGTACGGGGCGGACGTTCGCTCCGTCCATGGGGCACTCCACCCATTTGCACAGAACCAGGCGACCATGTTAGGGCGGCTGGGCAGCGCGTGCCGGTTCTACAACGTCCCCTTCTGGACCGAGCCGCCCGGTCGAGTGAGGCCCGAAGCGGAGGTGGGTCGCATCTTCGAGGCGATTTCCCAGGGCAGCAAAGGGTACTTCGACTGGGCGGACAGCGTCAAGGACGCCCGTGACGTCTACTACAAGTACGGCAAGTACCTGCGCGTGGAGAAGCCGGTGGTCGACGTCGCCATGTTCTTCCCTACCACCAACCATCTGCTCCACCCGGATACGCCGTACCCGGAAACTCTTGAGAAAGGCTGCACAGACGTCCGGGACGTGCTCAACTACGACACCGTGGATGAGCGCATGATCCAGGATGGCGCGCTGAGCAAGTACCGGCTCCTGGCGCTGTGGGAGGGAAATGTCGTCGAGGAAGCGACGCTGGCCCGCATCCGGGACTGGGTGCAGGCGGGCGGGGTCCTGGTCACTTACGACTTCGGGCACATCGAGACCGTGGAGGGAGACCGCACCTGGTTCAACGAGCTGTTCGGCTACGCTGGACGGCTCCAGCCCTACTATCCCGCTCCGGCTGAACGCCAGCAGGACGTCGCCATCGACCTGCGGCTCCTGCGCGGCCAGTGGGCACGGCGGTTCGGCCGCGGCTGGACCGTCTTCTACCCCTCCACACGCCGCCGGCTGGACGGCTACTACGAGGTTGTGCGGTACCTCACCTATCACCTGTCCGAGCTGGATCCATCCAAGCGCGACGCCTTGGCGGTGGACGACGCGTGGGATGGCGTCTACGCAACCCTTTTCACGGACCGCGCCCTCTTCTACAACCCCGGAACGGAGCCGGTTACAAAGACGGTCAACCTGGCAACGGGCGGCCGGCCGGGCGCCCCAGCGGCCGAGGGAACCACGCTTCAGATCGAGCCGAACGGCATCTCGGCCGCGCTCTTCTCGGAGCCGCCGCCGGAGCTATGGCTCCAGTGCGAGAAGTTCGTGGACCTGGGAGGCCTCAAGCCCATACCCGGCGTCTCCTTCAGTCCGGGCGCCGGAGACACGCACGTTCTCATCCCTGTGGGCAAGCAGATCTCCACCCGATTCAACGTGGATGTGCCGGGGCGGTACCGGGTGCTCTACCGGGCGGTGCGGCGCGGAATGCGGGAGGGCGCGGAGGTGGCGCTGGACGGCAGGTGGCTGTCGCCCGGGCGCATGCGCCCGAACCCCACGGCCGATACGCTGGAGGCCGGGAGCCTCTTCCTCGCGAAGGGGGTGCACACGCTCGCCCTCCGCCCGCTTGAGGGCCAGGACGTGCGCGCGGACTTCGTCATCCTCACCACGGACCCAACCATCGGCGGCTACACCTTCGCTATCCGCGCCCCACAGTGAGGGGCGGCCTACCGCCCCCAGACGGTGGTGAATCCGGAGAGGGCGTAGGGCACAATGCCGAAGAGGATCGTGGCAGCGGCGGATATCATAACGGAGGCGAGGGCACCCCCATGGGTGGCCGCGGGCCGAGCCGGCGCGGTAGTGGGCTCCTCGAAGCACATCATCCAGACGATCTTCAGGTAGTAGTAGACCGAGATCACGCTCGCCAGCGCCATCACGATGGCCAGCGTGATCTCATGGCCCTCAAGCGCCGCCAGAAAGATCTGCCACTTCCCCATAAAGCCCATGGTCGGCGGGATACCGCCCAGGGAGAGCATGAAGAACAGCATGGTGTAGGCAGCCCCCGGCTCCGTGCGCGCCAGGCCTCGCAGGTCGTTGAGCTGCTGGCAGTCCCGCTCGCGGCTGGTAAGGTAGACCAGTACGCCGAATGCGCCGAGCGTCATGAACACGTAGGCGAAGAGGTAGAACATGGCGGAGTTCTGGGCCGCCGCGAAGACGGGTGAGCCGGGCGAACCGTGCGCCATGGCGGCCACCGCCACCAGCAGGTAACCCGCGTGGGCGATGCTGGAGTAAGCCAGCATCCGCTTGACGTTGGTCTGCTGCACCGCCAGCAGGTTGCCGACGACCATGGTGAGGATGGCCAGCACCTGCACCGCGGGCAGCCAGAAGGCGTGGAGCGGGATCATAGCGCCGAACACCCGCAGCATGGCCGCGAACGCGCCAATCTTGGCGCCGCCCGCCATATAGGCCGTAACCGAAGTGGGCGCCCCCTCATAAACGTCCGGCGTCCACTGGTGGAACGGTATGACCGCCGCCTTGAACCCCAACCCGACCAGAATGAGCCCGATCCCTGCCAGCATCATTGGGCTCCGCCCATGACCCGACGCCAGATTCTCCGCGATGAGACCCAGGTTCGTGGTCTGCATCGCGCCGTAGGTCAGCGCGATGCCGTACAGAAAGAACGCGGATGCGAACGCCCCCAACAGGAAGTACTTGATGGACGCCTCCTCGCTTCGTTCCTCAGTCCGCGCGAAACCGGCCATTACGTACAAGGCAAAGGAGAGCACCTCCAGCCCCAGGAACAGCACGATCAGCTCCTGAGATGCGGCCATGAGCATGGCGCCGGCGAGGGAGAACAGGAGGAGCACGTAGTACTCGCCGTGGCTCAGTCCACGGTTCTGCAGGTAGGTCGCAGCCATCAGGATGGAGAGGATTCCCGTCACGACCAGCGCGTAGCTGCTGGCAGTAAAGAGGTTGTCGATGTGAAGCGACGTCCCGAAGGCGTAGACGTCGCCCATGTCCAGGCCGGAATGGAGGAACCAGCCTGTCAGCAGCAGCCCCAGGATGGCTACCACGGGACTCATGACCCTGGACCGTGACCAGAGGAACACATCTCCCAGCAGGATGACGCACGCCGTAACACACACCATCAGGATGGGCAAGATATAGGACAGGTCGCTAGACGTTGAAGGGTTCTGAAACATGAAGCCTCTTTGATTCTATGGACCGCGTGCTTCGCAGGGGCGACCCTACACAGCCTCCCGGAGCGCCCTGAGGTTAGCATCCGGCGAGGCGGGCGGCGTCGGCACCGCGCACCCCGGCGCGACGATAAACCCCACCCCGCTGCTCTCCGCGATCGCCTCTTTCGCCTCTCGCACTATCGTCTGCGGCGACACCTTGCCGAACGTCACTTCGTTTACGCCTGCCATCAGGCAGGCCCGTGTGCGCAGCCGCACTTCGCGGATGCCGGGATTGCCCTCCAGCCGATCGCTCCAGCTATACACATGAAATCCGCGCAGACCCAGGACTAGGTCCGCATGGATCCCAATCCCATGGTGGTGTGCGACGTTCAACGTCCCGCCGGATGCCGCGTCGAGCACCTGCTGGTCGTACTTGAGGAAGAGGTCTCGGTAGGAGTCCGGCGGCATGGTGTCTGCCGCCGCACCGGAAACTGCCAGGTAGATGCCGTCGGCGCCGCGACTGACAAGTGCCTTCGCATAGTTGCTGAGTGAGTTCGCAATACGCTGTAAGCCTTCCGCAGCCGCCTCGGGATCCTGCCGGATCAGGTCCAGGGTCCTCCTGCCCGTCACTTTCTGCGCCGTAGAGAAGATACCGAAGACCGTATCTATCACCGGTCCATCATCTCCTCGCTCCGCGATGATCTGCTCTACCGTCGCGAGCTGCGCCCCGAAGTTGCCGGCGACGCCGTCCAGCACCGGAAGGCGAGCCCAGTCCGCGGGAGTCTCCACCTGGGGCAGCTCGGCCGGCATCTCGTACGGGATGTCGTGCATGACTTTGAGGAGGTCCGGGTCGTACCTGCGGTAAAACTCCAGCTCCGCGCGCGCCATATTCGGGCCGGCGGGCGGGTCCAGCCGGAAGTGGTACCAGAGGCCGTACGGCACCCGGTCCACCGCCTCCCCCGCGCACGCCGCCATCACGCGTTCCCGCTTCGTCATGGCTCAGTCACTCTGTACGCGCTCGGTGTTCAGGTGTTCAGGTGTTCGGGTTTTCAGGTCCGGCTCCGAAACACCTGAATACCTGAACACGTGAATACCGGGTGCCTGCGCCGTCCCCGGCTCCCCGAACCGGTCCGTCAGCCCGGCCACCGGCGTGGACAGGTACCGCGTCCAGGTTGTTACGTAGCAGCCGAACCAGAAGATCATCACCACGAGCGGCGAAAGCACCACCCACTCCCGCAGGGAGAGGTCCGGCATGCGGCGGTTCTCCTCCTTGTCCACCGGCCCGGTGAACACCCGCTGGAAGAGCCACAGCATGTAGATCGCGCTCAGGATCATCCCGGTCGCGGCCAGCGCCGTGTAGCGGAACTGGTACGCCTGGAAGCTCCCCTGGAGGATGGTGAACTCGCCGACGAACCCGTTGGTGAGCGGCAGCGCCACCGAGGAGAGCATCGCCAGCAGGAAAAAGGCCGACAGAATTGGGACGGCCCGCTTGAGCCCACCGAACGCGACGATGAGGCGCGTGTGTCGCCGCTCGTACAGCATACCGACCAGGAAGAAGAGCATCCCCGTGGAGACGCCATGGTTGAGGCTCTGGAGCACGGCTCCCGTGAAGCCTAACGCTGTAAAGGAGAAGATGCCGAGCATCACAAAGCCCAGGTGGCTCACGCTGGAGTAGGCCACCAGCTTCTTCATGTCGGGCTGGACCGCCGCTACAATCGCGCCATAAATGATGCCGATGACGGCCAGCGAGAGGAACAGGGGTGAGCTCTCCATCGCCTGAGACGGGAACAGCGGAAGGCAGAAGCGCAAAAAGCCGTAGACGCCCATCTTCAGCATGATGCCCGCCAGGATCACGGAGCCTGCCGTGGGCGCCTCCACGTGCGCGTCCGGCAGCCAGGTGTGGAACGGGAACATCGGTACCTTGATCATGAACGCCAGCGCGAAGGCGGCGTAGAGCCACATCAGCGTGTGTGGCGAAAGCGAAGCCAGCCGAGCGTGCGCGCCGCTGGCCGGCGAAAGGAGCTCGAGCAGGCTGAAGGAGGTGGTCTGCGCGTAGATATACAGGATGCCCACCAGCATCAGCACGCTCCCTGCGAACGTGTACAGGAAGAACTTGATCGCCGCGTAGATGCGGTTCTCATGGCCCCAGATCCCGATGAGGAAGTACATCGGGATGAGCACAAGCTCCCAGAACACGTAGAACAGCACCAGATCCAGCGCGCAGAAGACGCCTATCATTGCCGTCTCCAGCACCAGCAGGAAGATCATGAACTCCTTGATCCGCTGCTTGACATTGAAGGAGTACAGGACCGACAGGACCGTGGTGAAGGTGGTCAGCAGGATCAGCAGCAGGCTCGTGCCGTCCAGCCCCACATGGTAGTTGATGTGGTACTGCCCAATCCAGGCGAATGGCCCCTCCACAAACTGGAAGTCGCCAGGCCGGCCTCCCCGGTCGAATCCGCTTAGCAGACCCAGCGATGCTATGAAGGTCAGGCTGGCGACAATCAGGGCAAAGATGCGCACGGCCCAAGCCGCCCCACTGGATTTCGCCTGCGCCGACCCATGCTCAACGTCCTCGCCATGCTCGTGGCCGTGCGCGTGCGGGTCCTCGTCATCCGGCGGCCGTTTGAAGAATGCCAGTATGATGGCCCCGGCCAGGGGCAGGAATATGGCAATGCTCAGCAGATGGCCCTGCATTTCCTATCTCGCTAAGAGGTTGTGCGCGCCCCAGAGGAGCCCGCCCACCACGGCCACTACGCCGAGCAGCATCATGAGCGCATAGTTGCGTACGTACCCGGTCTGGATCTGCCGGAACAGCTCGCTGAAGATGCCCGCCGTGTAGTAGATCGCCGTGACCGCGCCGTCCACGATGTACTTGTCGATGAAGTTCCACACTCCGGCGAAGGTGTCGCCACCCGTCACAAAGAGCCGGTAGAGGAAGCTATCCCAGTACCATTGGTTCTGCGATGCGACGAACACCGGGTTGGACGCCTCCTGCTCGGGAGTGAGGAGTGCCCCGGTCGCCTCGTGCTTGCGGTACATGCTCAGGGCCACCAGGATCCCCGCCAGACCAACCATGAACCCGATGGCCATCCCTGCAACCGAGCTGAACGCTTCCTGAACCGGCAAAGGCTTTACGGAAGGCTCGAGGAACGACTCGAACTTGTTCGCCCAGGGAGTACCGATGAAGCCGCCGACGGTGGAGAGCACCGCCAATACCGCCAGCGGTATCCACATGGATGGCGGCGATTCGTGGACGCCGTGAGCGGGCATCTCCTCATGTCCGGGCTCCGCCGCCGACTCGCCCGTCGACTCTTCCGTTGGCGATGCGGCACTGTGGCCGCCGTGTCCGTGCGCGCCCAGTTCCGCCTCGTTGAACCGCTCCTGGCCCCAGAAGGTCTTCACCATCAGCCGCGTCATGTAGAAGGCCGTCAGGAAGGCGGTCGCCACTCCGATAACGTAGAACAGGATCCCCCAGGTCTGGTACCCCGATGCCTTGCCCAGGATCTCGTCCTTGCTCCAGAAGCCGGCGAACGGGAAGATACCGGAGATGGCCAGCCAGGCCGTTACCATCGTCCAGTAGGTGATGGGAATGCGCTTCGCCAGGCCGCCCATCTTCCGCATGTCCTGCTCGCCTGACAGCGCGTGGATCACGGAGCCGGCCCCCAGGAAGAGCAGCGCCTTGAAGAAGGCGTGGGTGGTGACGTGGAACATGCCGGCCGTGAACGCCCCGACCCCGCAGCCCAGGAACATATAGCCGAGCTGGGACACGGTCGAGAAGGCCAGCACCTTCTTGATATCCTGCTGGGTCAGCGCGATGGTCGCCGCGAAGGTCGCCGTGAACAGGCCGATCACCGCGATGGTCCCCATCACGAAGGGCGACTGCACCAGGATCGGGCTCACCCGAGTCACCATCACTACGCCCGCAGTCACCATGGTCGCGGCGTGAATGAGGGCGCTCACCGGCGTCGGGCCGGCCATGGCGTCCGGCAGCCAGCTATAGAGCGGGAACTGGGCGGACTTGCCGCAAGCTCCCACGAACAGCAGCAGCCCGATGGTCGTGGCGATAGCAGTGGTCAGCGTCCCGGAGGCGGTGGCCTGCCGGAGCGCCATGTCCAGGAACCCCTTACCGTCCTCCGTATAGAACGTGAAGGTTCCGAACGTGGTGAAGATGGCCATCATGCCCAGGGCGAAGCCCACGTCGCCCACGCGGTTCATGATGAACGCTTTGTTGCCGGCCTTGGAGTTCTCCACATCCTCGAACCAGAAGGAGATAAGCAGGTACGAGCAGAGCCCCACACCCTCCCAGCCCACGAACATCAGCAGAATGCTCTCGCCGAGCACCAGCATGAGCATGAAGAAGATGAAGAGGTTGAGGTAGGTGAAGAAGCGCGGGTAGTCCCGGTCGTCCGCCATGTAGCCCGTGGCGTAGAGGTGGATCAGTCCTCCGACCCCCGTCACGATGAGGCACATCAGCAAGGAGAGCGGGTCGATCAGTGCCCGGTAGTAGACCTGGAAGCTGCCGATGGTGATCCACGGCACGTGGTCCGTAAAAGGAATGAGGCTCGCGAATGCCCGCTTCTCGCCGGATAGACCCGTCAGGTCCTTCAGCACCCAGAGGCTGATCAGAAAGCTGACCAGCACCAGGGCGGTGGCGATGGCCCCATCCAGCTTGCGCGGGATCCGTTTCCCCGCGAAGGCGTGGATCAGGAATCCCAGCAGCGGCAGCCCCGGAATCAGCCACACGATGTTGGCAGAGCTCATCGTCGGAGCCTATCCCCGCAAGAATCAGAATTCGATAAAAGAAAATCCAAAATCGAAAACCTCTACAGCTTCATCAGATTGACTTCGTCGATGTCTATTGTCTCGCGCGTGCGGAAGATCGCCACGATGATTCCGAGGCCGATGGCCACCTCCGCTGCAGCCACCGCCATGACGAAGATCACGTACATCTGCCCGGCCACCTGGCCGTAGTGCCGCCCCAGTGCGATGAAGGTGAGGTTCACCGCATTGAGCATCAGCTCGATGCACATGAAGATGACGATCGGGTTCCGCTTCACCAGCACGCCGATCACGCCCGTTGTGAACAACAGAGCGGACAGGACCAGATAGTATTCGGTAGGTACCGGCAGACTCACTTACAGTCTCCGCTTCGCCAGGACGATCGCGCCGACCGCGCCCACCAGCAGCAGGATGCTGGTCAGCTCGAACGGGAGGAGCCATGGCAGGCTCGGATTGAACAGGCTGAGCCCTACGGTGCGCACCGTACCGCCGGTCGCCAGTGTCTGTGGCGTCGCCGACACGGGCCCGAGCCCGGCGCTGATAGCTCCCGCGCCCGTGATCGCGCCGAGGAAGATGAGCGCGAGCAGCAGCGCTACCGGCGCCTGGAGCCCGCCGGACTCCCGTAACCCTTCCGGCGCGCCCAGGTTCAGCAGCATGATAACGAAGAGGAACAGCACCATGATGGCGCCTGCATAGACGATGATCTGCACCGCCGCGATGAACTGCGCCGAGAGCGACAGATAGAGCACCGCGAGCACAAAGAAGTTCACTACCAGCGACAGCGCGCTGCGAACCGGGTTGCGGTTCGCGACCACCAGGATTGCCGAGCCGATGGAGAGCAGCGCCAGCACCCAGAAGCCGATTACAGCCCAGCTCATCGCGGCAAGCTCCCGTCCGGAATCCGGGCTACCCTAGGGATCGCATCATAGAAGAACGGTCCCGAGCCGGAGGACCTCATCCACTCGGGATGGGTCCTCCCGGGTGACTGACGACGGACGACGGACGACGGACGACCGAGATCGGATGGGCTGTCCAGGCGCGCGCCCGGTCCGGCGGGCGGGAGCGGTCTCATCATGCGGCCCTGCCCGCCCGTCGCTCCGCCTGCGGGTGCCGCGGCCGGGGTTTGCGCAGCGTCTATCGCCGCGACCACAAACAGGATCAACAGCGCGGCGGGCAGCATCCGCTTCCAGCCGAGGGCCATCAGCGCGTCGTACCGCAGCCGGGGGAGCGTCGCCCGCAGCCACACATATACGACGATCAGAGTCATCAGCTTGCCGAGAAACCAGATAAAGCCGGGAATCCACGTCAGCGGTACGACGTCAAAGGGCGGATGCCAGCCGCCTAGCCAGATCGAAGTGGCGAGTCCCGCCACCACCAGCATGCTGGCATATTCGCCCATGAAGAACATGGCGAACTTCATGGAAGAGTACTCGGTGTGGAACCCGGCAATAAGCTCCGATTCAGCCTCCGGCAGGTCGAACGGCGCGCGGTTCGTCTCCGCCACCACCGCAATTCCGTAAATGACCGCCGCAAAGAATCCTGGCAGCACCCAGTACCGGATGTCGAACATGTGCCAGTGCCAGAACCCGCCGGTCTGGGAGTTGACAATCTCCACCAGGTTCAGCGACCCGGACATCACGATGCCGGTGAGCAGCGCCAGGCTCATGGCCAGCTCGTAGCTGATCATCTGCGCGGAAGAGCGCAGGCCGCCGAGCAGCGAGTACTGGTTGTTGGAAGACCAGCCCCCGAGCACGATCCCGTACACCTGCAGTGACGAAAGCGCCAGGATGTACACCAGGCCCACGTTCACGTTGCCGGCTACTAGAGGGACGGTCTGGGTCGCTCCGCTGTCCATGTGGACCTTGACCGTACCAAATGGGATGGTCGCGCCGGCCGCCAGCGCGGGGATCATCGAGATGACCGGAGCGAGGTAGTAGATACTCTTGTCGACGCTGGCCGGCTCCACATCTTCCTTGAAGAAGAGCTTCACGCCGTCCGCGATGGTCTGGAGCAGCCCGCGCGGCCCCACCCGGTTCGGCCCAAGACGGTCCTGCATCAGCGCCATTACCACGCGCTCGATCCAGATGAGGCCGGGCACGATGGCCAGGATAAACCCGATGACGCACAGGATGGCGAAGTACGGAATGACATCCAGTACGTCCACCGGACCCAGATGCTGCGGCATGCCCTCTGTAAACCAGTTTCCCATGGTTCCTGCTATACCCCAGCCGCCGTAGCCGCGCGATACGGCACCGGCTCCATGGTGGGCGCGGGCGGCGTACCGGGATACTCCCACCGGATGCCCTGGTCTCCCAGCGTCCGCAGGCTGATGTCCTTGTACATCGGCACCGCTGCCGCGATGTCCCGCATCACGTCCCGCACCGCGAAGTAGGGCGGGCTTCCGCCCATCTTGGCACCTACTTCGGCGAAGATCAGCCATTCGGGGCGGATGCTCGCCGAGATCTCGAAAGCGCGGTAGAACCGCTGCACCCGGCGCTCGACATTCGTGTAGGTCCCATCACGCTCGGCCACGCTCTGGACCGGCAGCACCAGATCCGCCAGCTTTGCGGTATCCGTCATGGACAGCGCGTTGACCACGACGAACGGGCACGCCTCGATGGCGCGCTGCGCCAGGTCCGGGTCATAGAAATCGTTCACCAGATCGGCGCCCACGATCCAGAGAGCGTTCAGCTCCCCGCGGGCCGCCGCCTCGAGCATCTCCTGGGTGTTCATGCCGCGCTCCGGCGCGGGGACGTAGCCCGGCAACGAGTCCGGCAGGATGCCCATGTCCATCGCGCCCTGCTGGTTGTTCTCGGTGACGGGTATGTTCACGTTGCCCGCGCTGCCGGTAATCACCGCCAGGTTGCCGAGGGCCGCGATAACGTCCGCTCCGCGCGGGTGGTCCGTCACCGTCTTGCCGGCGATAAAGGCTGCCTCGCCGCTCGCGAGCAGCCGCGCCGCCCGGCGGATGGAATCGGCCGGGACGCCCGTCTCCTGCTCCCCCTGCTCGGGCCGCCACCGCTCGACGCCCATCCCGCTCTTGGCAGCCTCCAGATTGGGGATCGTTGCGAGCCGCTCCCTCGGCAGCAGGTCCTCCATGAACATCACGTGCGTCAGGCTGTGGAGCAGCGCCACTTCGGTGCCGGGCCGGTAGCGGAGGCTCAGCGATGCAAACTCTCCGAGCCGGTTTGGCGACTCATCACCGTCGAGCTCTGGCGGATTCGCCGCGATGATGCTCGCGCCACGGAACCGCCAGGCCTTCCGCACTCGCAGGAACAGGATCGGCTGCTCGTCCACTAGATCGCTGCCAAGTACGAAGATGGTCCGTATCCGCTCCATGTCCGCGATGGTGTTGCCCATGGTGTGGTACCCAAACCGTTTGAACAGGCCGCCACTCGTCTCCGGGAAGTTCGGCCCCATCCGGTGGTCCAGGTTGTGGCACTTGAGCGTATCGCGGAAGAATCGCTGCCATACAAACAGGTCTTCGTTGGAAGAGCGCGCGCCGCCAATACCGCCCACGGCTGGTCCCGCCTCCCGGAGCTTCTCCACGATCAGCCGGTTGGCGTCCTCCCACGTGATCGGCTCGAAGATGCCCGCGCGCTTGACCATCGGCTGGACAAGCCGGTCATCCGACGAGACGTACTCCATCCCGAACTTGCCCTTGTCGCAGGTCCACTCCTCGTTCACTGCCTCGTTGCAGCGCGCGTTCACCCGTTGGAGACTATTGACCCGGTAGTCCAGCTTGACGTTGCATCCGTTGGAGCACTGGGTACAGATGGAGCGCTGGGTCAGCAGGTCCCATGGGCGGGCCGCAAAGCGGTAGGTCCGCGAGAGCAGAGCGCCCACGGGGCAGAGTTCGATGACGTTGCCGGAGAACTTGGAGTGGAAAGAGGTGTGCTCGAAGGTGCCCACTTCCATGTCCGCGCCGCGCCACAGGAAGTTGAGCTGCGCGTCCCCGGAGATGTCTGTGGTAAACCTCGTGCACCGGGCGCAGTGGATGCACCGTTCGCGGTCGAACACCACATAGTCGGAGAGCGGGTACGCCTTGGGGAAGTGGCGCTTCTCTTCGATGTACCGTGTGGTGGGCGGACCGTAGTATAGCGTGTTGTTCTGGAGCGGGCACTCCCCGCCCCGGTCGCAGATGGGGCAGTCCAGCGGATGGTTGATCAGCAGGAACTCCAGGACGCCCTGCCGGTCCTTCACCAGCGATGGCGACTCGGTCGTGATCTCCATCCCCTCGGACGCGGGAAGAGAGCAGGCCGTCTGCGGCTTCGGCATCTTCCGCACGGAACCGTCCGGTCCTTTGGCCGCTACTTCTACCAGGCACATGCGACAGTTCGCGCCGCCGTCCTCCATGGAGAGCCGCGGATGGTAGCAGAAGAAAGGGACCTCGACCCCGATCCGCTTAGCGGACTCGATGATCTTCTCCCCCTTAGGAACCTGCAGATCCTTGCCGTCTATCTTGATGTTTACCAGCTCAGTTTCGGGCATGCTCTATACCGAATGAACCACAGAGTTCGCAGAGGACACAGAGGTTCGGATGAGGCGTCGGGTATCCGGCCACGCCTCATCCGCTCGTCGGCCTTTCTCAGCGGCCTCTGTGTGCTCTGTGGTGAATGTATGTCCTACGCCGGCGTGAGTGTCAGCAGCGGGTTAACCGGCTCCGGCACCGGCGGGAGGCAGTTCTCCCCCACCGGCGACTTCTTGTGCTCGATCCAGTATTCGTACTCGTGCCGGAAGTGCTTGATGCTCGCCCGTACCGGCCAGGCCGCCGCATCGCCAAGAGCACAATAGGAGCGGCCGTCGATCTGGTCGCAGATATTGAGCAGGAGGTCAATGTCCGTCGGGAGCCCTCCTCCGGAGACGATCCGGTCATAGATCTTGAGCATCCAGCGGGTGCCCTCTCGGCACGGCGTGCACTTTCCGCACGATTCATGCGCGTAGAACTCGGAGGTGCGCCGCATCAGTAGCACTATGTCGGTGCGGTCGTTGAAGACGATGCACCCGCCCGAGCCCACCATGGTGCCCGCCGCCTGCGCGGACTCGTAGTCCAGATTGACCTTATCGCACAGCTCGGCCGGCACGATGGGCACGGACGAGCCTCCCGGAATGATCGCCTTCAGCTTGCCGCCAGTGACCCCGCCCGCGAGCTCCACCAGCTCCATGAGTGGCGTGCCCAGTTCGATTTCGTAATTCCCCGGCCTGGCGATGTGGCCGCTCATGGAGAAGATCTTGGTGCCCTTGCTCTTCTCCGTCCCCATGGACGCGTACCAGGCGCCGCCGTTCACGATGATGTATGGCACGCATGCGTAGGTTTCCACGTTGTTGATGAGCGTGGGGCTGTCCCAGACGCCGGCGATGACTGGCAGCGGCCCGTGGGGGAACTTGAGACGGGGCTGGCCGCGCTCGCCCATCAGGCTGCTCACGAGCGCCGACTCTTCGCCGCACTCGTAGCTGCCCGCGCCCATGTGGATGTGGAGGTCGAAGTTGAAGTCCGGCCGGCCCAGGATACCCTTGCCCAGGTAGCCGCGCGCGTAGGCCTGATCGATAGCCTTGCGGACCTGTATGGCGGACTCGACGAACTCGCCGCGAATGTAGACGTAGCCCGTTGCGGAGTTGGTGGCATACCCGGCGATGATGATGCCCTCCACCATCTGGTGCGCGGTCTTGAGCATCAGCTCGCGGTCTTTGAAGGTTCCGGGCTCCCCCTCGTCCGCATTGCACAGCACATAGTGCGGTTTGGAGGTGTCCTTCGGGATCCCGTTCCACTTAATCCAGGTCGGGAATCCGGCGCCGCCCCTCCCTCGGAGACCGGAAGCCTTGACCTCGTCGATGACGGCTTGCCGCTCCATGCCCACGGCCTTCTTCAGGCCCTGGTAGCCGCCAAGTCTCTCGTAGGTATCGATCTCCTCGATGCCCGCCGTATCCCTATGCTTTAACAGAAGCAGAAGCTCTGCCATCCCTCTCCTTACTTCTTGCCCTGCGCGGCCGGAAGCTGCACCCTCGTGATAACGTCCGCGAGAGCGGCCGGCGTGTGCTCCTCGGACCGCCTAAGCTCCTCCAGCAGCCCCTCCACATTGT
>CAYNFH010000166.1:0-14929 GCA_964396385.1 uncultured Chthonomonadaceae bacterium
GGACGAGGAGCACGGCTGGGAGCTGGGCGTTGGCGTGGGCATCAGCACAGCGGAGGCGATCGTGGGCCACATGGGCTCATCCGACCACATGGAGTACACGGTGCTGGGCGACGTAGTGGTGCAGGCCCACCTGCTGGAGGAGCTGACCAAGGGTGTTCCGGAGGAGGACACCATCCTGATCGGCGAGACCACCTACCGCGCCGTGATGTCCGACGTGCACGTTATGGACCTGGGCGAGCGGACCACCGCGAGCGGCAAGACGGTTCGCGCATTCAACGTGCAGGGATTCCGGTCGGAGGCGAGATCGGTGATTGCTGCGTAGGGCCAGTAGTCAGTAGTGGGCCACTGAAAGTGGCTGCTACAAGCACGCAAAGTCCGCCTTCGCGGACTCCGGAGCCGGAGTCCGCGAAGGCGGACTTTCTGTTTGTGTAGCCCGCGGTTTTCAACTCCGTCGTCCGGTATAATCCCGCTAGCAAGCTGGAAGGTGAGGTCACGTATAGATGGGCAAGCTGATACTTCTGCGGCACGGACAGTCCACCTGGAACCTGGAGAATAGGTTTACCGGGTGGGTGGACGTGCCGCTTACTCCTGTGGGGGAGAAAGAGGCGGAGGACGCCGGACGGGCCCTGCGGGACATACGCATCGACAAGGTGTACGAGTCGGTCCTGACCCGGGCCAAAGAGACGACCCGGCTGGCGCTCATAGCGGCAGGACAAACGCACGTGCCGACAGAGTCGGACGCGGCGCTCAATGAGCGCATGTACGGCGACCTACAGGGGCTGAACAAGGCGGAGACGGCGAAACAGTTCGGGGACGAGCAGGTGAAGCTGTGGCGGCGGAGCTACGACGTGGCCCCGCCCAACGGCGAGAGCCTGAAGGACACCGCGGCGCGCACGCTGCCGTACTTCCGGGACAAGATCCTGCCTGACGTGAAGGCGGGGAAGAACGTGCTGGTTTCCGCGCACGGCAACAGCCTGCGGGCTATTGTGATGGACCTGGACAGGCTGACGCGCGAGCAGGTGATCGAACTGAACATCCCCAACGGCGTGCCTATCGTGTACGAGATAGACTCCTCGGGCAAGATTCTCTCCAAGCACGAGCTCGCCCCCGTGGCGGCCTAGAATTCTACGGTGATCACCTGGTTGGTGGCGATGGAGCGGTAGGCGGCCTGGGCGATGGCGATTTGGGGAACGAGCTGCTCCGGCTGGACCTCCAGGTTAGCGCGGGCGGCGAGCGTGTCGGCGATGTTCTGGTAGAAGCTCTGCCACTCACCCTTCACCAGCGGCACCGTCAGCTCCCCATCTACGCTTCCCAACGTGCCTTTGACCCGCACGGGCGTGCCGAAGTCCTGGCCCAGCAGGGTGGCGTGCTCGCCCAGCACGTACCACCGCGGCTGCGGGATGCGGTTTAGATAGCCTACGACCGTGGTGGCTGTTAGGCCGGACTGGAACGTGACGGTGCAGCTCACGAAGTCCTCCACGGTATTCGGGGTCTCATGGCGGTAATGCTCGAAGGCGTAGACCCGCTGCGGCCGGGAACGGGCCAGGAGGAGGATCTGGTCCAGCGTGTGGGCACCCCAATCGAAAAGCCAGCCACCCATCGCTTCCCGCTGCGAGCGCCAGCCGCCGCCGAGGCCGTAGCCGGTGACGCAGGACTCGATATGGTAGAGGCGGCCCAAGAGCTTCTCCTCGATGACCTTCCGGACGGTAAGGAAGTCCGGGTCCCAGCGCCGGTTGTGGAAGGTGGAGAGGAGCACACCGTTCCGGTTCCTGGCGGCGATCATTGCCCGCGCTTCATCCACCGTCAGGCACATTGCTTTGTCCGTGATCGCGTGCTTGCCGGCGTCCATCGCCGCGATGGCCATGGCGGCGTGCGTATTGTGAGGCGTGACGATGATGACGCCGTCCACGTCCGGATCGGCCAGCACCTTCTCGTATTCCGCATAGGTCCCGGCCTTCGGCCAGTCGGATTGGGCCTTCTCCCGCTTGGCGGGATCCAGGTCGCAGACGCCGTGGAGCTCCAGCTCCCTGGTTTCATTGATGAGCTTGGCATGGTGGGATCCCATGCCGTAGCCGACGACGACGAGGCGGGTGGGGTGTGTGAGCACGCTTCAGGGTCCCTTCCGTTAGAGAGTACGCACAGTTACCGTAAAGCAGGTCCCTCGATTCCTCGGGATGACCGTTGGTACGGTATCGCTCCGGAGAAATCTGCTCAATCCGCAGCGCGGTTCACTAAATGGGCGAAGTAGCCCGCGCCGAAGCCGTTGTCTATGTTCATGACCGCGACGCCGGTGGCGCAGGAGTTGAGCATGGTGAGGAGCGGCGCCAGGCCGCCGAAGCTGGCGCCGTAGCCGACGCTGGTCGGCACGGCCACCACGGGCCGGCTCACCAGCCCGCCCACTACGGACGCCAGCGCGCCCTCCATGCCGGCCACCACGACTATCACGTTCGCGGCGAAGAGGTCCTCCCGGCGGTGCAGGAGGCGATGGATACCGGCCACCCCCACATCGTAGAGTCGGTGCACCGGGGAGCCCATCTCGGTTGCGGTTACGGCCGCCTCCTCCGCCACCGGCAGGTCCGCGGTGCCTGCGGCGACGATCAGGACCGACCCTACGGTCCTGGGCGGCTCCGGATCCGGCGCCGCGCCCGGCGTGACCACGATGCGCGCCTCCCGGTGGTAGACGGCCTGCGGGAACCGCTCCTGGATGGCCGCGGCCACGTCCGGGGTGGCGCGGGTGGCCAGCACCTTCGCGCTCCGCTCCGCCAGCCGGTCCACGATGACCAGGATGTGCTCCAGCGCCTTACCGCCGCAGTAGACTACCTCCGGAAATCCGGTGCGCAGCGCCCGATGATGGTCCAGCTTGGCAAAGCCGATGTCCTCGAACGGCAGGTCGCGGAGCCGCTCGAGCGCGGCGTCGATGGAGGTGTCGCCGGCATGAACCTGTTCGAGGAGACGTCGCAGACTCTGGACTTCCATACCGTTGCCTTGACCAGGACCGAGCGGTCCGGGACGGCGCCCGGACCCTACAGCCGATTGCCACGGAATCGTATACCGGATTACTGCTCCGGCCGCTGCTGCCGAGTTATGGTTCCCGGGCGGACGATGGGGGGCTTGAGCGTGTCGTTCATCTTGCCGGAGCGGTAGCCCTCCAGATCCACGGTGACGTATGTGTAGCCCAGCTCCTTGAATCTGGCGTTAATGATGTCTCGGAGGTCCACCACACGGGGGATGTCATGCGGCTCGACTTCGATCCGGCAGGTGGTGTCGTGATGCCGGACCCGGAACTGGCGGAATCCAAGCTCGCGGAGCAGCTTCTCGCAGCCATCCAGGCGCGCCAGGAGCTCCGGCGTGATCTCGGTGCCGTAAGGGAAACGCGAGGAGAGACAGGCGAAGGAGGGCTTGTCCCAGTTGGGCACGCCCAATGCAAGCGCGATCTCACGGATCTCCGCTTTGCCGATTCCGGCTTCTCGCAGGGGACTCCGCACGCCGCACTCCTCGCCGGCCCGCATTCCGGGACGATGGTCGCCCACGTCATCGGCGTGAGAGCCGTCGGCAATCCACCGGATGCCACGCTCCACTGCGACCTGACGCAGCTCTGTGAACAGCTCCGTCTTGCAGTGGTAGCAGCGGTCCGGGTTGTTGATGCGGAAGTGGATGTTGCTCAGCTCATGCGTCCGGACGCGGACCACCTGGATCCCCATCTCATCCGCCACCTGGAGCGCGGCGTCCACCTCGCCCTGCGGGAACGCCTCTGAATCTCCGGTTACGGCGACCGCCCGTTCGCCCAGCACGTCGTGCGCGACCTTGAGCAGGAGGGTGCTGTCTACGCCGCCGGAGTAGCCGATGACGACCTCTCCCATGTCCCGGAGTATCTGGCGGAGTTGGTCGTACTTCTGCTGGAGCGCGGGTTCCAGATGTATTGGGGCGGCGGCTGGCGGCATGGCAAACCTCACTAGAAACGGCAGAATCTACCGGCGTGTCCCGGCGACTGAAGTCGCGGGCTACACATACGCGAAGTCCGCCTCCGCGGACTCTTCGAAAAGCAAAAACCACCGGCGGCCCGGCGCTTCTGAGCGCGGCGTTCTCGGTGGCGCAGATCCAAACTCATCGTTGCCGCCTTCTTGGCGGCGTTTACGCAGGGATTATAGCAGGAATCCAACCCTCCCGCAACCGACATGAGCGGCAGATAACGATGGACAGGCACTGGACCTATAGTCAGCGGGAGGCGATTGAGGCCGCCGGAGGGGACGTGTGTGTCTCCGCCGGGGCGGGCTCCGGCAAGACCGGCGTGCTTGTAGAGCGCTTCGTTCGCATTGTCCGCGAGTCCGCTTCAGGGCAACTTGCCGCCGACGAACGTGCGCGAGTGGGCGAGATCCTGGTCATCACCTTTACCGACAAAGCGACCCGGGAGATGAAGTCGCGCATCGTGGAAGGACTGATGGCCGCAGGACTGTACGAGCAGCGGCGTGAGCTCGAGACCGCCTACATCAGCACCATCCACGGCTTCTGCTCACGCGTTCTCAAGGAGAACCCCTTCGAGGCTGGCATAGACCCGGAGTTCTCGGTACTGGACGAGAACGAGGCGAGGCGGTTGCTGCGGGGGGTGTTCGAGGACGTGCTGGAAGCCGCCTTCCTCCAGGGAGACGAGCCGATCACGGAGCTTGCCGCCCAGGCGCAGAACGCGCGGCTGTTCGGCACCGACCTGCGGGATCCGCTAGCGGCGCTCGCCTCCGCGGCGGAGACTGCGCTGGCGCGGCTGCGGGGCGCGGGACACCGGCTGGAGAGCTTGCAGGAAATGGTGGCCGGAGGTCCGGACGCGGTCGCCCGTGCCAGTCGAGCTCCCGCGCTGCGCCGGATCAATGAGGCTGTGGATCTGCTGCGCGAGGGCCTGGAAAGGATGGAGGCGCTTCCGCCGCTGGGGCTGGGCATGCTGGAGGCCAAGCGACGCTCGCTGCGGGAGTGTGGGGCACGGCTCCAGGCGCTGGAGGCCGGAGCCCAGTGGCCGGACGTGGAGACGGTGCTCCAGGCGGCCAAGGAGATCGCGCGCTTGTGCGCCGGGACTCCTCGTCCTCGCGGGACGGCGCCGGGCGTGGAGCTGCAGCTCCTGGACCTGCTGGGAGAGCTTCGGAGCCGGGCGCGGACTCTCGAGGGGCTGTTCAGCTTCGACGCGGCCGGCGAGGAGCGGGCGGCGGAGCTATGCTACGGTTTTTACTCACTCCTTGCGAGGCTGTGGTCGGCTTATGCGGACGCCAAGCGGAGCCAGGGCGTGCTGGACAATGACGACCTGCAGGCGGAGGCGGTGCACGTACTGGAGACCTCACACTCCGTGCTGGGCCGCTACCGCCGCCGTTTCCGGCACGTCATGGTGGACGAATTCCAAGATACGAACCGGCTGCAGACGCGGCTGGTGGAGCTGCTGAGCGAGGAAGGTATACAGGCATTCAGGCGTTCAGGTGTTCAGGAATCCGGAGGCGGCGGTCCGAAGTCGGAAGTCCGAAGTCCGCACGGGAATCTGTCCGTCAGCGGTCATCCGTCGCCCGTCACTCGACCTCCGCGGCTCTTCATCGTCGGCGATGTCCAGCAGTCTATCTACGCCTTCCGGAACGCCGAGCCCGCGATATTCCAGGAGATGGAGCGCCGGTTCCGGACGGACAGAGCCGGCCGCCACATAACCCTGGCGGAGAATTTCCGCTCGCGGCCGGAGCTATTGAGGTTTGTGAACCGGCTATTCGGGCAGGCGTGGGGTCAGTCGTCAGTCCCCGGGGGGCAGCACGCCGAATTCACGCCGTTGGTGGCGGCGGCTCAGCATGAGCCCAAGGACGCGCCCTCCATAGAGCTGATGCTCGCCCGCGACCCCGGGCGCGACGCGTACGTGGAGATGGAGGCGGCTGCCCTCGCGTCCCGGATCCAACGCATCGTCTCTCGCCAGCAGGTGCGGATCACGGATAGGTCCCACCCGCGCTGTGGCGAGCCCGTAGGCTACGCGGACATTGCGGTCATGCTGCGGACGCTGACCCAGATAGAGCAGTACGAGCGAGCGTTCGGGGAAGCGGGAATTCCGTTCTTCGTGGTCGGCGGAGGCCGGGGCTACTACGCGCGGCGGGAGATCCGGGACGTAATGAACGTGCTCACGGTGCTAGACAGCCCACTGGACGACGTAGCCCTCGTCGCTACGTTGCGGTCGCCGATGGTGGGATTGGACGTGGACACCCTGTTCGCGCTCGGCCTCTTCAGCCGGGAGCGCGCGGGTGCCAGGCGGGCGCCGCTCTATCCGCACATCGCGACCTTCCTGGAGGAGGGCGCCGCGGACGCGGACGAGAAGGAGCGGCTCCGCCGGTTCTACCTGATGGCGGAGAACTTGCGCCTGGAAGAGAGCCGGCTGGACGTGGCGCGTATCCTGGAGCAGATTCTGGAGGCGACGCAGTACGACGCCCGTCTTCTGGTCCGGCCGAACGGCAGACGGCGATTGGCGAACGTGCGGAAGCTGCTGCAGATGGCGAACGCGTCCAGCGTGCACGGTGTAGGTGACTTCATCCGGCGGCTGAGGGACCTGGAAAAGGTCTCCGAACGCGAGGGCGACGCTCCGACCGAGGAGGAGGGCGCGGACGTTGTCCGGCTCATCACCATCCACAAGGCGAAGGGATTGGAATTCCCGGTGGTATTCCTCGCCGATATGGGCCGCTCTCTCTTCCGCGCCGAGAGCAGTGTATTCCTCTGTGACGGCCCTTCCATGGCCCTGGGCTGCCGGCTGGACGGGTACAAGACGGCGGCGTATACCGCCATCGAGGCCGAGCGGCGGCGCATTGAGGAGGCGGAGGCGATGCGGCTCCTCTACGTGGCGCTGACGCGGGCGCGGGAGCACCTGCTGCTGTGCGGATCCACGGCGGCGAAGCAGCGGAGACCCAACTGGGCGGACATGGTGTTCCAGCAGCTCGGGATCCTCGCCCCGCCGGACCGCGTCGAGATCCGGTCGTTGGGAGACGGCGACAAGTTGAGAATAGTGCCGATAGGAAGCCCTGGATAGCACAGCACCGATCAACGCGACCGTACTGCCAGTTCTAGTGAGGTACTGCTATGGACGGAACGATGGAATGACCAGGAACGATCCAGATGTTGCGGAAGCGGACCTTGGAGCCGTGGTCCTGGAGCATGATGGGGCCGGTGGCCACCAGTTCCTTGCCGAGGCCCGCGGTGGTGCCGCCCTCTATCTTGACGTTGTCGTGAACCTTTGTTCCGTTCCATATCACGGTTACGCGCGGCTTCTCCACCACCTTGCCATCGGGGCCTAGCCGCGCGGCGCGGAAGTCGATGTCGTAGGTCTGCCACTGCCCTGGCGGCAGAGCCATGTTCTTGTCCGGGTCCTTCTGGCCGTAGATAGAGCCGCAACCGCCCGCCTTGTAGGTGGGGTTGTTGTACGAGTCCAGCACCTGGATCTCGTAGCGGCCCTGCAGGTAGACGCCACTGTTGCCGCGCTCCTGGCTGTGCTTGTCCGGCATGTAGGGCTCGTTGAACTCGACGTGCAGCTTGAAGTCCTGGAACTCCTGCTTCGTGATGATGTTGCCCGTACCGGGCTTGACCTCCAGCGCGCCGTCGGTGATGACCCATTGGACGGGACCGCGATCCTTGAGCTGCTCCCACGCGTTGGTGTCTTTGCCGTTGAACAGCACAATGGCCCCTCGTGGTGGGCGCCTGGGCCGGGTGTCTTTGGCATGCGCGCTCGTGAGGCAGAGGGTGAGGGCGAGAGTGGTGATCATGGTCTTGAGCACGATGGTTCTCCTATGGTTGGGACAGAGTACGATTAATCACCGTAAAGCAGATCCCTCGCTTTGCTCGGGATGACAAGTTGCTACGGTAGCTCATCTATAGATTCAGAGGTCGCGCCTCTACCGTAAAGCAGATCCCTCGCGGAGCTCGGGATGACGGCTTGGTGCGGTACACGATTCTCAGGTACTGAGTACCGTCCGATAACGTAAAGCAGGTCCCTCGCTTAGCTCCGGATGACAGTCAGGTACGTTATCGAGCGAACAGGACTGTGGCAGAGTTCCGGCAGCTAGCGGAACCACTGGAGGCCCGCGGTGATGGTGAAGTCTGGGCCGACGTTGGTGAGCGCCTGCCAGTGGTAGCCCAGGATGTCCCCGTTCTCCGAGAACGAGGCGTACAGGAGCAGGTGGCGGTCCATAACGCGCTTGTAGCCGAACGTGGCGGTGGCCTGCCACCGGTCGGCGAACCAGTTTCCGGTGCGCACGGCTGCGCTGCTGCCGTCAAACTGCCACAGGAAGCTGTCCCGGTTGTTGGGGCGGTACTCCGCCCCAAACAGAGTCTGCACCATTCCGCTCCGCGCGCCCGGGACACGGGTGGCGTGTCCCATGAGCACTCCGCCCACGTTGGCGTATAGGATTACGTCGCGACCAACATTGTAGCGCGCGTCGAGGCATGCCCCCGCGTCCACGCCACCGCTCCCGAGCACCAGTCCCGGGTTGCCGGTGGGCAGCTTGAGGCCCAGCCGCCCGGCCAGATTGGACCGCGGAGTGGCGGGACCCAGACTGCGCTTCCAGGTTGCGGACAGCTCGCCCAGTCCAAAGGCGTTGCCCTGATCGAGGAGGACGCGGCCTTGTTGGTCGGCGATGTACAGGATGCTCCTGTAGTCCGGTGTATTGTCTCGACCAACGGGGTCGTCGTCCAGGTTGCCGGGCATCCCCCAAAACCGGTGGTACCAACGGAGGATGCCGTCCATGAAGCCGCCGTTGCGCCACTCGATTGGGAGGAAGACGGCGACCTCCTCTCCCCGCCGGATACCTCGACGCCACGAGATGAGGAGCCGCTGCGTCTCGTTGTCCTCCACGATGGTAGCGGAGCCCGTAGGATCCGGGGCAAGCAGATTGTTGGCGACGTCGAACTGGAGGCCGAACCGCATATGGCGTGCCGGCGTGGTGTCCGGACTCTCGGGCAGGAACTGGAGGAAGAGAAGCTGGTACGGCCGCATGTCGCGGATAGGGATGGGCCCGCGCGGCTTCCCGTACTCCGGATTGGCCGCAAATCCCTGGGCGATAGCCGCACAGGGACTCGCGAGGACCAGGGCGGATAGAACGGCTCGGATCACGGCTTGGAGCTGGGCAGGATGTCGATCTGTGTGCAGAGGGTGAAGGGCCAGCCGTCCAGGTCGTAGACCAGCTCGCCGTAGATGGCGTCGTAGCCTTCTGACGGCCTGGGCCAATTGGCGGTGAAGCCGTGACGCGCACTCTTCATGGGCTCAGAGGTCCATTTGGAGTCGCGGAAGTCCTGCGTGCTGGAGTGGACGTGGAACAAGCGCCCCTCGCGCGGGTGCATGTTGCTTTCAACGTCCAGGCGCACTCCCCCCGGCGTGGTCGTGAACGCCCAGTGCATCTGCGGCCAGGCACGATGGCCCGCGATGGCCCGGATAAACGCCGCCAGGGTAGCCATGACGCGGGGCCGGTCCTCCAGGCCGTGGCCACTGTTAGGCACATAGAGCACCCACTTGAGACCCTTCAGGTCATCCCAGTAGAGGTTTAGCGCGTCCTGGGTCCAGTATCGGTCGTTGGTGCCCAGGATGATGAGCTTGGGGAGGGCCAGCCGGTCGCGGTAGCTGTACGGGTCCTCCAACTGCATGAGCTTCTGGCCCGCGGGGGTCTGCAGCACGCTCTGGAACCCTGCGCTGGTGTAGTCGCCGATCTGCTCGCTGGGCTTGCCGTATGCTTCAAGTTGGTGCTGGGACTGTTTGGCCACGTTGAGGATGTCGATGACCATGGGCGCAATGGCCCTGACCCGCGGATCCTGGCTCGCGCCGACCAGCCACGTGGTCCATCCGCGCTTGGAGGCACCGTGGACAAGGAAGGAGGTGACGGGCGGGAACCCTTCCTGCTTGCTGAACTCCTGGATGGCGTCCATGCACTTGAGGACCGCCTTGGCCATGGGGAAGTGGAGAGGCCAGGACTCATCTCCCGTCTTCAGATACTGGAGCCACGTGTATACGATGAGGGCGTCCTCCGTACGCCCGCCGTAGAGCGGCTGGTTGGGGATGTTGAAGAGGATTGCATAGGTACAACCGCTGTCCTTGGCGAGTTGAATGCCCTGGGCCGTATTGGCCGCGCTGCCGCTGCCGCCGGTGTTGTAGATGGTGCAGAACTCCGGATGGGTGGAATGGTCCGGGCGGAATATCTGAATGCGGTGCTCCCAGTTCATTCCCTGCCAGGTCTGGGAAACCAGGTGCAGGTCGTAGATCGTGACGCCGTTGTTGGACTCTTGCCCGCGCTTCTCCCAATGGTAGGCGGGCTCCGGCTTGCGGAGATATGCGTCCAGGTCCGCGAGTGACCGGACCGGCAGGAAGGTGATCAGGAGCAAGAGGGCGGCGATCTTGTGGCGCAATGCGGTTCTCCTCGTGATGAGCGAATGCGACCGCGTGTCATTCCGAGCGCAGCGAGGAATCTGGCTCCCGGACAGAGATGCCAGATTCCTCGGTCGCTTCGCTCCTTCGGAATGACACGCTGCACTTTGGCTCCGTTGCTACCCTGTGACAATCAATTACGCAGTGGTTTGCCGGTGCTGACGAGGTGCTTGATACGGGCCAGGGTCTCCGGCGTGCCGGCGAGTGAGAGGAACGCTTCGCGCTCCAGGTCCCGCAGATACTCCTCGTCTACCTTCGTGCGAGGCAGGACCTCACCACCGCACAGGACATAAGCGGCGCGTTCCGCAATACGGGCGTCGTGGTCAGTAATCTGATCGGCGCGGCGCAGGAGATGGATCTCCCACCGAAAGCGGGCCAGCCCCTCCTCGCCCATGACCGGAACGCGCGACGGTTGCGGCGGCCGGTAGTCCGTGGCGAGCGCCAGGGCGCGCTGTTTGGCCTCGAAGAGCAGGTGGTCCGGGTGACGGGTAATGGCATCCCCTGGGCGAAGGTAGCCCAGCTCCACCGCCTCGTCCGCGCTGCCGGAGAACCGTGCCAGGCGAAGGTTGTCCCAGACCGGCCGGACGAATGGGAAGGGGTCGTTCGCCTCCAGCACGGTGCCCGGAGGCACCTCCGCCATGGCGCGCACCAGCATCTCCGCGATGCCTCCGCCCACCGGGATGAGGCCGGCGTTGGCCTCCGGCAGGCCGATGGAGCTCTCGAAGGCAGCCTGGACCGCGGCGGCGTGGAGCATGATCTCGCAGCCGCCGCCCAGGGTGTAGCCGTATGCCAGGCTTACGACCGGCACGCGGGCATACTTCAGGCTGAGGGTGGTCGACTGGAAAGCCGCCATGGCACCGTCGATTCCCTTCCAGTCGTGCTCCTCCACCATGCGGGCCAGGAGGCTCAGGTTGAATCCGGCGCTGAGGCTCTCACCGCTTCCGCCGACGATGAGGCAGGCGAAGTCGCGCTCGGCGCGCTGGCGGGCGGCGTTTAGAAATGCCATCACATCCGGGTCGAGGACGTTCAGCTTGGTCCGCCATTCCACGCAGAGCGCGCCGTCGCCGAGGTCGACCATCGCGGCGTTCTCGGTCTGCTCGACTGTCTTGCCGGCCTTCTTCAGGTCCTTCAGGACGATGACCTCCGGCGGGCGGGGGAGCGGCTCCATCTTGCCTGTGTGGAAGTCGAAGTAGAAGTGATGTCCGTCCCGATTGTAGTAGAACCGCTCCTCGCCGGCTTCCCGGAGTTGTCGGACCATGGCCGGCGCCGGCTCCAGCCAGGGGAGGAGACCGAGCGCGTCCAGCGCGTGGAAGGGACCCACCTCCCAGCCGAATCCGCCTGTGATGGCGTCGTCTACCTCTACAATGCGGTCTGCGACCTGCGGGGTCACATCGACCATGTAGCCGAGCGTCGCCCGAAGCATGTCTCTGAGGAAGACGGAACGGCGGTCTTCTTGCAGCGCGCACAGAGTGCGCAGCCGCTCCGCGAGAGGCCGGGTCTCCAGCTCCTGTGCGAACGGGTCCGGCTCCCGGCGCGGGCGGTACTCGCCAGTGGCAAGATCGAGCGAGCGGATCTCGCCGTTGGGCTCACGCCGGTAGAATCCACCCCCCGCCTTCGCGCCCGTGCGGCCCACCTCGATGAGCTTGCGCATCAGCGCCGGGAGCCGGAGCCCCTGGTAGGCGGCGTCATTGGGAAGGTCCCGCGCCAGGTTGTCGATGATGCGTGCCGTGATGTCCAGGCCGATTACGTCCGCGAGGCGAAAAGTGCCGCTCTTCGGGCGGCCGATGAGGGGGCCCGTGAGGTAGTCCGTCTCCTCCACGGTCAGGCCGTGCGCTACGGCGAGGGAGATGGTCGTCGCCAGCGCATACATCCCCAGGCGCGTGGAGATGAAGCCCGGTGTGTCCTTTGCACGGATGACGCGCTTGCCGAGGACGCGCTCCGCGAAGCGCGCGAACCCCTCGAACACCTCCAGCGAGGTCTCCGCGGTGGGAATGAGCTCCAGCGGCTTCATGTACCGCGGCGGGTTGAAGAAGTGCGTGCCGAGGAAACGGGACCGAAACTCTGGCAGGCAGCCGGCCACCATGCCCGCGAGGCTGAGGCCGGAGGTGTTGCTGCTCACCACCGTCTCCGGGCCGGCGTGAGCGGCAATGGCCTCCATTAGGTCGCGCTTGACGGCGGGGTCCTCCGCGGCGGCCTCCACCACCCAGTCGGCATCGGCCATCCGGGCCAGGTTGTCGGCCGTGTTGCCGACGCGGACTCGCGCGGCGTACGCCGGAAGTGCGAAGTGAGGTGGCTTCGCCTTCAGGGCGCGGTCCAGCCCCTCCTGCGCCAGGCGGTTGCGCGACTTCGTATCGGTCCCCACCCCCTCCGGAACCCGGTCCAGCAGGCTGACCCGCCATCCGGCATTGGCCAGAATCGCCGCGATGCCGGCGCCCATCACGCCCGCACCGACCACCACCGCGTGGCCGGTAACGCTCTTCTCGTTCAGCATAACGGAAGTCGTGAGTCGTGAGTCGTGAGTCGTGAGAACCGAAAGTCGCGCAAGCGGTCAGCAGCGGAGAGACGCCGCAAGTGACAGCCAGGTACTCTCGACTCTCGACTTTCGACTCTCGAATCGCCCTTCATGGCTGGTTCACCTCCGGGATCTCCGCGTCGACCTCCGTGATCTTCCATTCGTAGGTCTTGAGCATGCCCCAGAGGTGGGGGATGGACCGGCGCTGTACGACGAACCGGACCGGCCTGTTGTAGTAGGTCTCCGTAAAGTCCTTGGAGCCGGGCGGGAGCTCGCCGGCAACGGCCTGCGTGTCCAGGGTCACCGTATTGCCGGAGCGGCTGTACCGCATGTCGCGGAACTGGACTTCCAGATTCCGCGCCGTGCCGAAGAAGCGATGCAGCAGGTCCCGGAGCTGCTCCAGGTTCTGTCCGGCCGCCTTGACGTCCGGCGAGGCGAACCCGAGCACCGCCTCCGTGTTCTTGCGGACGAACGCGTCCGCCAGGCGATTGAGCATGTCGTGCGCGTCCTGCTCGGTGAACTCCGGATGCGTGTCGCTGAGGATAGGTATGTAGACGGCGGCCAGGAGCACCAGCAGCGCGCCGCAGATGATCAGGACAATCTTGGAGGAGGTCCGCATCGGCCGGCGGCCGGTGTACTCGGCGTATTCGGTCACGGGCTACTCCCGCTGGTCCAGCGGCACAAACGCGCGCCGCTCCGGGCCCTGGTAGAGGTTGGTCGGGCGGATGATCCGATTGTTGTCGAGCTGCTCGATAATGTGCGCCGACCAGCCTACGACACGGGATACCACAAAGATGGGCGTGTAGAGCGGGATGGGGAGTCCCATCAGGTAGTAGGCCGGGGAGACCGGAAAGTCCAGGTTGGGATAGAGGCCCTTTTCCTCCAACATGATGCGCTCCAGAACGTCCGAGATGCGGGACCAGCGCTCGTTGTCCAGCCGCCGCCCGAGCTCTCGGGTGTAGTCCCGCACGATCTGCGCGCGCTGATCGCCCTTCTTGTACTCGCGGTGCCCAAAGCCCATCACGCGCGGTCGGGGATTGTCCGGCGTCTTAGTGAGCTTGCGCCGGAGCCAGGGCTCGGCGTTATCCGGTTCCCCAATCTCCAGCAGCATCTTCATCACCTCTTCGTTGGCGCCGCCGTGCAGAGGCCCCTTGAGCGCGCCGATGGCGGAGACGACGCCACTGTAGAGATCGGAGAGCGTGGAGACGGTGACGCGGGCCGCGAACGTGGAGGCGTTGAAGCCGTGCTCCGCGTAGAGGATGAGCGTAGTATTAAGGACCTTCACAGCGTACGGGTCCGGCTCCTCTCCCGTCAGAAGGTGCAGGAAGAGGGCGGCGGTGCCGAGCGACGGGTCCGGCGGAGTAGGCGCCTGGCCGTGCAGCACGCGCCACCCGTTGGCGACCAGGGCGGGCATCCTGGCGGTGAGGCGGACCGCCTTGGCGAGGTTCGCGTCGTGCGCCCCCCCAGCCCCGAATTCCGGGGGGGCGGGCCCCCGATTAGCGGAGCGAGCGTGCGTAGCTCCGCCGCCCGCCAGCCCCCCGCCCCCCAATTCTGGGCGAGCTAATTGAGCGGGATCGTAGAGGGCGACCGTTGCGACGGCGATCTTGAGCCAGTCCATCGGGTCGGCATCGGCCGGCAGGCAGCCCAGAACGTCATAGACGACCTGCGGCACGTCGCGTTCGCTGCCCAGCCAGTCTGCGAACTCTACGAGCTGCTCGCGAACCGGTAGCTCGCCGTAAAGGAGCAGATAGGCGACCTCCTCGAAGGTGGCGTGGTCGCAGAGGTCGTGGACGTTGTAGCCGCGGTAGGTGAGGACGTTGTGCTCGGTGTCTATGTGGGAGAGCGAGCTGACACCGGCGATGACGCCCTCCAGGCCAGGGCTGTAATTTTCAATTTCCAATTTTCAATTCTCCACTTCGGTGGCCGGGTCAGCACAAGAGAATCGAGTGGAGAGGGAGCGGTCCAGGTCCTGGAAGCGCGCGTAGGCCACCAGATCATACAGCTCGGCGCGGGTC
>CAYNFH010000167.1:0-14724 GCA_964396385.1 uncultured Chthonomonadaceae bacterium
TCCTCTACGGGCCGGGCGAGCTTCCGAATCGCGAGGCGAGTGACGCAGCCGCGCGCGCTCGCCAGCGGAGGCCCGGCGGCCACTCCGTCCCGGCCCTATGAGAGTCCGCGCAGGCGGACTTCGTGCCTTTGGTAGCCCGCGACTTCAGTCGCCGGGCAAGCTAATACTCCAGCAGCAGCAGGTCGTCCAGCTTGTTCACCTTCGTCACTTTCACCGTCGCGATAAAGGTGGTCTGCCCGAGCAGGACCTTCAGCGTGCAGGTGTCCGCCGAGTCGCCTGGCTTGCGGTCGTGGAACGTCACCGACTTGAGCGGCCCGTACGCGCGCATGTTGGCCGAAAGCTCCTTCACCTTGGCGGGCGTGAGCCTCGTACGGGCGGCCGGCGTGAGGAGCGCCGGATCCAGCTTGCCCGCGTAGATCTGCCCCAGCGCCTTCCGCGTGAGCAGCACCACCTGGCCGTCCTTACCGGCCGGCACAGGCTCTGAATCCGGGGTCGCCTTCCTCACGCTGGCCTTCGCCTTCCCCGCCTTCTGGGCCGCGCGATGTTGGGCGCAGTGATGCCCCGAATCCGTCTGCGCCCCCGCGGCCACCACCGCCGTGCCCGCCACGGCGGCGAGTACAAGAATCATATCGAGCTTGCCCATTCAATTCTCCAGGTGGAGGACCGTAGCTTCCAGTTCCGGTGTCCGCGCAGGCGGACACTAGGCCGTCAGGCCACCCAGCGCGGGGCTTCAGCCCCTGCGCTATCGATGGTCCGACGGCCGTCCTGGTCCCGCCCACCGACTGCGGAACCTTGTCCATGCGCACATACCGGCATGTTCACTCTTGCTTTATACCTCCACGGCTGTCACGCGTCCTCCCGAGCGGGAGTTTACAGATTCAGGAACGAACTCGGGTCTACACATGCAGCATGAGAACCTGATCGAGGTCGCGGACCTTCGCAAGGAATTTCCCGCGCGGAGCGGCATGGCCGGCGGCCCGCGAGGCGTCACCCGCGCGGTGGACGGAATCTCCTTCAACATCCGCGCGGGGGAGACGCTGGGCCTGGTGGGCGAGTCCGGCAGCGGCAAGAGCACCACGGGCCGGCTGCTGCTCCGGCTCATCGAGTCCACCGCGGGCGAGTGCCGCTTCGAGGGCCGCAATGTGTTCCGTCTGGACCGGCGGGAGATGCGCCGCCTCCGCCGCCGCATGCAGATCGTCTTCCAGGACCCCTACGGCGCATTCAATCCCCGCATGACCGTGACCGGCATCATCGGCGAGGGCCTGGAGCTGAAGGGCCTATCCGGCGGAACAGAGAGAGACCGCGAGGTGGCGCGACTGCTGGAGATGGTGAGCCTTCCGCCCCAGGCCGCCCGCCGCTTTCCGCACGAGTTCTCCGGCGGCCAGCGTCAGCGCATCGGAATCGCCAGAGCGCTGGCGGTCGAGCCCCGCTTTCTGGTGGCCGACGAGCCGGTCTCCGCCCTGGACGTCTCCACCCAGGCGGAGGTGGTGAACCTGCTCCTGGAGCTCCAGCAGCGGCTGAGCCTCACCATGCTCTTCATTTCCCACGACCTGAGCGTGGTTCGCGTGGTATCAGATCGCATTGCCGTGATGTTCGCCGGCAAGGTGCTGGAGCTGGCGACCACCCGCGCACTCTTCGCCCATCCGCTCCAGCCCTACACGCGGGAGCTTCTGGATGCCATCCCCGCCCCGGACCCGGCGAAGGCCCGCCGCAACCCCGCGCCCAAGGATGTCCGGGCGGAATCCATTCCGCCTAGCGAGACTGGCTGTCCCTTCGCCGGTCGCTGCCCGCACACCATGGAGGTGTGCCATACCGTGATGCCGCCCCTGGTGGACTACGCGCCGCGCCTCGGCGAATCTGAGCCGCACCTCGCCGCCTGCCACTGGACCGACCAGCAGCTCCCTCCGGCAACTGAGTGAGACAGAGAATAGAGTTGCATTCATTGCGCGCACACCGCTTGTCATTCCGACCGAAGGGAGGAATCCGGCAGATTTGTCCCAGAGCCAGATTCCTCGCTCTGCTCGGAATGACATGCCTAATCCCGAGTGCGATTACCGGCTGCGCCGTCCGCGAGCCGCGTGGGGCCGTCGTCGTAGAGACCGCTCACGGAACCACTCCGCCGGCCTACTCTATCGGCCGCTACGGAGGCACCCTCACGGACGCCACCATCGCCGATCCCAAGACGTTCAATACCTGGCTGGCGGCGGAGACCTCCTCCACCGAGGCGCTCGCTCCGCTGTACGATGCCCTCAACATCCAGTCCGAGTACACCCTCCAGTGGGAGCCGGACCTGGCGGCCCTCCCGGAGGTCAGCAAGGACGGCCTCACCTACACCTACCGGCTCCGGCCAGGCCTCCGCTGGAGCGACGGCGTGTCGCTCACGGCCGATGACGTGATCTTCACCCTGGACGTGCTGTACGATCCTAAGATCGACACGCCGATGCGCGAGGGGATGATGATCGACGTCAACCAGCCCGACGGGAGCGTCAAGCGCGAGCAGTTCAAGTACGAGAAGCTGGACGACCGCACCATCCGTTTCATCCTGCCCACGCAGTGGGCGCCCGCGCTCTCCACCTTCTCCTTTCCCATCATGCCCAAGCACAAGCTCGAGGCAGCCTACCGCGCGGGCCGGTTCAACTCCGCCTGGGCGGTCGATACGGATCCCAAAGAGCTCGTGAGCAGCGGCCCATGGGTCATCCACGAGTACGCGGCGCGCCAGCGCATCGTCTATTGGCGCAACGCCCTCTACTGGAAGCACAACGCGCAGGACAAGCCGCTGCCGTACCTGGAGTCGTGGACTACACTCATCGTGCCGGACATGAACATGACCACCCTCAAGTTCCGGGGCGGCGATACCGACGTGCTCGAGCCGATCCAGGCGGAAGCGTTTCCGATCATGCTGAAAGGGGAGGGGCAGGGAAACTACACCGTGTACGACCGCGGCCTGGCGTGGGGCTTCGAGTACCTCTGCTTCAATATGAACCCGCACTCCACGGTGGATCCGGAAATGGTGAAGCTGTTCCAGGACGTGCGGTTCCGGCGCGCTGTCTCACACGCTATTAATCGCCCCCGCATCGCGGACGACATCTACCAGGGGCTGGCCCAGCCGCTCTACGGCCCCGTCTCTCCGGCCAACATCAACTTCTACGATCCGGACATTCCCAAATACCCGTACGATCCGGACAGGGCCCGGGCCATGCTGATGGAGATAGGCCTTAAGCCGGGCCCGAACGGGATTCTCCAGTATCACGGCAAGCCGGTGCGCTTCAACATCCTGACCAACGTGGAGAACCCGAACCGCGTGGGAATTGCCACTATCATCACGGAAGACCTGCGGCGCATCGGGCTGGACGCGCAGTTCACGCCCATCACCTTCAACGACCTGGTGCGCCGCCTGGACTCCCCTCCGTTCGACTGGCAGGCCACCGTGCTCGGCTTCACCGGGAGTCCCGACCCCAATGATGGCGTGAACATCTGGCGGAGCAGCGGGCACGAGCACCAGTGGTGGCCGCAGCAGAAGAGGCCCGCCACACCCTGGGAGGCGCAGATGGACCGGCTGCTCGCCGATGGCGCGCATGAGTTGAACCCGGCTAAACGACGCGTGATCTACAACCGGTGGCAGGTGCTGGTGGCTCAGGAGCAGCCGTTCATCTTCACCGTCGAGCCGTTGGCGTACTCGGCCATCCGGAACCGCTTCGGCAACGTGAAGCCGTCTTCGTTCCATGCCGTGCGCTGGAACATGGAGCAGGTCTACGACCTGTCCGCGAGCAGACTCACACCATGATCCGTTTCATCATCCGCCGGCTGCTCCAGATGATCCCACTCCTTCTGGGGATCACGTTCATCTCGTTCGTCGTGATGAAGATGGCCCCCGGCGACTACCTCACTAAGATGCGCGGGAACCCGCAGGTCAACCCGGCCACGCTCGCGCGGCTCGCGCACAATTTCGGGCTGGACCGGCCCTGGTACGTGCAGTACGGGCTCTGGCTCAAGAACGCCGTCACCGGCAACTTCGGCTACTCCTTCGCCTACCACCTGCCGGTCTTCACGCTCATCGGCCAGTACGTCTTCGCCACCCTGCTCCTCGCGGTAGCTGCCCTGATAATCTCCTGGATCGCGGCGCTGCCGCTGGGCATCTTCGCGGCCACGCACAAGAACGGCACCGTCGACCGTCTGGCGGGGTTCCTTGCTTTCAGCTTCATCTCCACGCCCACCTTCTTCGCCGCCCTGATGGCGCTGCTGCTCGCGGAGAAGACCGGCTGGCTGCCCGTGGGCGGCATGGAGAGCGGCGGCTACTCGTCCCTCTCCTTCGCGGGCAAGCTCAAGGACCTTGGTGCGCACCTCATCCTACCGGCGCTGGTCCTGGGCACCCAGAGCGTGGCCACCATAATGCGCCAGATGCGGGGCAACCTGCTGGACGTGCTGGGGGAGAACTACATCCTGGCGGCCCGCGCACGCGGGCTGCCCGAGCGCACGGTGATCCTGAAGCACGCCGTGCGTAACGCCATCAACCCGCTCATCACCATCTTCGGATACCAGCTTTCCGGGCTGCTGGCCGGCGCCGCGCTCACGGAGACTGTGATGGGCTGGCCGGGGCTTGGCTATCTGCTGCTGGACGCCGTGCGCTCCCAGGACCTCTACGTGGCCATGGGCTCCTTTGTGATGGGCGGCGTGCTGCTCATCCTGGGCAACCTGGTGGCGGACATCCTGCTCGCCCTCACCGACCCAAGGATCAAATTGTCATGAAGATGGACGGCAGACGGATGACGGGTGACGGACGGGATCCGTCGGTCGTCCGTCTTCCGTCCACCGTCAGAGCATTCTGATCTATGCCTCCTGACCCCGCTATAACCGAAACCGAGGCCGAGTCTCGCGTCGCGCCGCAGTGGCTGACGGGGAGGGCGGCCGCGGTGGGCGCGGCGATCTCGCTGTCGCCCTCGCGCCTCGCCTGGCGTCGACTCAAGAAGAACCGGCTGGCCGTCATCGGGGGATGGGCGCTCGTCGTGCTGTATACGGTGGCGCTCTTCGCGCCGTTCATCGCGCCGTACGACTACGCATCCCAGGATCCGGAGGCGCCCTTCCGGCCCCCCATGCGGGTCCACTTCACGCCCGGGCCGACGGTCTATCACACCACCTTCCACTTCGACCGCTATCACGACCGCGTCTTCGTGGAGGACCGAACACAGCCCATCCGGATCCGGCTCTTCGCGCAGGGGCCGCCCTACCGCCTGCTCTGGCTCATTCCCACCCGCATCCACCTGTTCGGCGGGTCCGGGGGAGGGCGGATCTATCTGCTCGGCACGGATCAGTTCGGCCGGGACTACCTGAGCCGGCTCCTGCATGCCGCCCAGATATCGCTCAGCGTCGGTCTTATCGGCATCCTCATCACGTTTACCCTGGGCCTGATCGTGGGAGGCATTAGCGGCTTCTACGGAGGGGTCGTGGACAACCTCATCATGCGCTTCTGCGAGATCGTGATGAGCGTGCCGGACTTCTACCTTCTGCTCGCCCTCGCCGCCACTCTTCCGCCCACGCTGTCTCCCGGCGTGGCGTTCCTGCTGATCATCGCCATCCTATCCTTTGTGGGCTGGGCGGGCATGGCGCGCATCATCCGCGGCATGGTGCTCTCCGTGCGGGAGCGCGAGTACGTGGAAGCGGCACGGGCGCTGGGCGTGCCGGACTGGCGGATTATCGTGCGGCACGTGCTGCCGGCCACCTTCACCTTCGCCATCGTGGCGGCCACGCTCTCCATCCCGGCCTACATCCTGGGGGAAGCCAGCCTCTCCTTCCTCGGGCTGGGGATCCGCGACCCCGTGCCGAGCTGGGGCAACATGCTCAGCGCGGCGCAGAACCTGACCACGCTGGAGGAGCGGCCCTGGATCCTCACGCCGGGGCTGCTGATCTTTATCACCACGCTGGCCTTCAACTTCCTCGGCGACGGCCTCCGTGACGCCCTGGACCCGAAGTCGAGATAGCCCATGCCCGAGCCATTGCTCCAGGTCCAGGACCTCCGGACCCACTTCTTCACGGACGATGGCCTGGTGCAGGCCGTAGACGGCGTCTCCTTCGACCTGGCGCCTGCCGAGACGCTGGGCATCGTGGGGGAGTCGGGGAGCGGCAAGTCCGTTACGGCGCTGTCTGTCCTGCGGCTGGTGAGCCCGCCGGGCCGTATCGTGAGCGGAAGCGTAAGGCTTAAGGGGCGCGACCTGCTGGCTTTGACCGAGGGGCAGATGCGGGAGGTCCGGGGCAACGACATCTCCATGATCTTCCAGGAGCCCATGACCAGCCTGGACCCGCTCTACACCGTGGGCAGCCCCATCCTGGAGGCGCTCTCGCTGCACCAGGGGCTCTCCGGAAGGGCGGCGCGGGAGGCGGCCATCCGGGCGCTGGCCGACGTGGGCATCCCGGAGCCAGACCGGCGGATTGACTCCTACCCGCACCAGATGAGCGGAGGGATGCGGCAGCGCGTGATGATCGCCGTCGCGCTGAGCTGCAACCCGGACGTCCTGATCGCGGATGAGCCGACCACGGCGCTGGACGTAACCATCCAGGCCCGGATCCTCGACCTCCTGAAGGAGCTGCGGACGCAGCGGTCCATGGCCATCCTGCTCATCACGCACAACATGGGGCTGGTGGCGGAGATGTGCGATCGGGTCATCGTCATGCACCGGGGCATCGTGGTGGAGGCTGCTCCGGTGGAAGCGATCTTCGCGCATCCAGCCCACTCCTACACGCAGGGTCTCCTCCGCTCCATGCCCACCCTGGAAAGCACGCTCAAGACGCCGCTCCCCACGCTGGACTGGCGTCCCACCCCGGAGCAGGAGCAGGCCACCGCCCTCCGCGAAATCGCCCCCGGCCACTGGGTGTCGGAGTGGGTCATCGAATGACAGACTGAGCATGCGGCTCGGGACTATTTGAAGCCTGGGGTGTTCCGGCCGCGTCTCTCTGGCAAGATGAACCTTCTGGAAGCGATGCGACGTCACAGGCGGCCGGAGATCCGGCGGGCCAGGGAGGCGCTGCGCCGCAGGCCGCGCACGCGGGAAGCCTACATGGCGCTCTCGTGGGCCTATCGGGAAGCCGGCATGTGGTTCTCCAGCGCATCGGCTCTGCGGAGGGCCGTGCGCGCATTCCCGGACGATGTCGACCTCTGGATTCTGCTGGGCGGAGCCTGCACGGGATGCGAGCGCCACATGGAGGCGGAGGTGGCCTACCGACGGGCGCTGGAGCTGCGGCCGCATCGCGTCACGGTCTACAACCTGCTCGGCATCAGCCTCTACCGCCGTGGTGAGTGGGACCGAGCCCTAGAAGGCTTTGAAGCCGCGTTGCGGGTCGCGCCGGAAGACGACACCGCGTGGTGCGGAGCCGGATATGTCCACAAGAACGTCGGCCTGCTGGAGGAAGCCCTCGCTGCGTACAAGGAAGCCCGCCGGCTGAATCCCTCCAACGTGGTGGCGTTATGCGGCATGGGGGACGTGTACGAGAATCTCGGCGACCGCGAGCAAATGCAGGGGCCCTATGAGGAAGCGGCGAGGACCGGCGGCCCCTCTGTCTTGGCCCATCTCAAGCTCAGGGAAGCCTGCCTCGCCCGCGGTGACGAGCAGGGCGCAGAGCAGGAGTTTGCCGCCCTTGTCGCTATCCTCCGCCGCACCAACATCCCCCGCTAGTCTGACTCTGATGAGATAAGCGCGATCTGCGACGTCATTTTGTAGGGGCCGGGCGCCGTCCCGGCCCGGGCCGTGGCTGCGCGGTGACCAGTTTGGTCTATCCGAAAACGCTCCTATCGGACTACCGCATAAACCGGCGGGCCATGCGCTCCGCGTCGCGGGACATGGCTTCCCACTTCATGAGCTGCCCGGCGCGGGCGTTGATCCGGCCAGCGTTGTGCGCCTCGCGGTATGCGGCGGCCGTCGCAAAGGTCTGGCGTGCCGCCTCCTTCGCTCCCGCTGAGTCGCCCAGGCCGTTCCGGATCTCGGCCAGCTCCGCCCAGGCGGTGAAGCGATCCTGGATGGGCGCAGAAGCCTGCCAATCCGCGGCCCACTTCTCGGCCGCCCGCAAATCGTGGCGCTCGCGGGCGTAATCCACCAGATAGTGGAGCGCCTCCGAGCGGAAGGCCGAGTTCGGGCGGCGGCGGAGCAGTTCGGCATAGGCGTCTGCCGCCTGCTGGTGAAGGTTGGCGCCGTCGTAGACCATAGCCTTTTCGTGCAGCGCGTAGTCCACGTAGGGACTGCCCGGGTAGCTGTCGACCACCCGCTGGAAGAGAGCCGCCCGATCCTCCACGGGGCCCTCCTCGCGGCCGACCATCCGAACGAGCAGGTCTGCCGCGCTGGCCGCCCACATGCTGTGCGGCATCCGGTCCAGGACCTCCCGCAGCTCGCGGCGGTGTTGGGCAGTATTGCCGAGCATATCCGCCTCGTCCTCCTGCTGGAGTCTCCACGCACTCTGTACCGGACCGAGGTACCGATGGAACGCCGGGCCGAAAAGATACGAGACGGGTATTGGACCGAAGGAGCCGAACTGCAGCCGGAACCATCCTCCGTCATTGGGGTCGAGGCTCCCCCGGTGTGCGTATCCGTACGCGACCTTGGCCGTCGCTCCCAGTATCAGATAGACGCAGAGGAATGCGGCTGCCCACCCCACCGTTCGGCGTCGCGCCCGCATGGTGGGCGGCACGCCCAACTGGAACACCAGCCGGCGGTGCAGCGCATACAGCAGGACCGCCGCGACCAGCAGCAGGATCTTGGAAACCCACCACGGCGTGATGTTCAGGTTGAAGCTAAGCTTGGGCGCGCCCACGTACGAGGCGTAGCTGTGGAGGCCGAAGTAGGCGTTCATGGGCGGACCCGGCGGCAGGTTCAGCGCCCAGTAGAGCGCTGCGATGCCGAACCCGGCGAGCGGGTGGCGGAGCAGCGTGGCGAAGGTCAGCGCCAGCAGCGCCAGGAAGACCGTGGAGGGAATGGAGGCCAGGAACGCGCCTCCCAGGTCGTATGGCTCCATTCCGAAATAGAAGGCGGAGAGGGAGAGCAGCTCCAGCAGCCACACCAGCGCAAACACCGCGCCCAACCGGGCCAGAACCACCTTGCCGATGTGCACCGGCTTGGACGCCAGGATCGCTCCTACGCGTGACTGGTACTCGGCCGAAAGGATATGAACTGCCAGGAAGGCGGCCAGGAGCGGCGTGATCATCTCCGCGCTGGTCGTCGGCAGACCGGGGCTGAACTTCTGCGTGACGATGTACCAGAAGACAGACAACTGGCTAACCGCGATCGGGAATACCAGCAGCCACCAGTTGTTGAAGAGAACTACACGAAGGTTATAGGTTATCAGAGTCGCTCGCCGCAATTTACGCTTTCCATAACAGCTCGACAATCGAAAATCGAAAACTGAAAATTGAAAATGTCCCTACTCCGGTTCTTCCTTTAGCCGCAGCTCTACATTTTGGAACAGCGTGCGGCTATCGTTCGCTTCGCCGCCGCCCATGATGCTCCGCAGAGTACGCCGCCGGTCTGTCACCGCCACAAAGGGGAGCAGCCCCGTTCGATAGGCTGTGGTCATGGAGGACATCTCCGAGATCTGGTCCGCGTTGTGTGTGCTCCAGTCTTGCACCACGGGAAAGTGGAGGCCCTCGCCCAACGAGAACGCCGCCGCGGCCCCGGAGTCCTCGCTCATGCAGACCGCGATGGGCTGTACTCCGCGGGACCCGTACCGCTGGTAGACCTCCTCCAGCCTGGAGAGGATCAGGGAGGAATCCGGGTCATTGGGGGACCAGAGCGCGATAACCAGAATGCGGTCCGGGTAGTCGGCCAGGGAGACCAGGTGACCGCTGCCGTCCGGAAACCGGAACCCCGGGGCGCGCTCTCCCAGGGTGGCGTTCTGCTCGGACATCATAACCAGGGCGGGCTGCTGCACCGCCAGCGGGTCATGACCCGTCCGGATCGCGTGGTTCAGAGCGAGCCCGCTGAGCACCAGAGCGATGGGGCCGCCGAGCCGCGCCCAGAGCGCCGCGGGTGCCGCGCCACGTCGCTGCCGCCGGAACAGCCAGCAGGCGAAGCATATCAGCGATATGCCCAGCAGGATGTAGGTCGGGAGGTTCTGCGCGTACGCCGGGAACAAAGCCTTCGCCAGGAAGCCCTTCCCTGCCAGCGTCAGCACCCAGGCGAGGGCCACCACCGCGCCCGCCAGCGGCGTGCGCGCCATCAGCGCCAGGGCGTAACTGGCCGCCGCGGTAAAGAAGAGGACGCCCGCCGAGACGAGGAACCGCAGGCCATAGACCGGGAAGCCGGTCAGGCTCCCACTGGCATAGAGCCGGCTCAGGATCGCTCCGCAGAACAGCGCCGCCAGGACTACGAGCACCTGGAGGTAGACCGCCATGAAGCGGGCGAGCACCAGTCGCTCCGTAGGCTGCGGCTTGGAGAAGATGATGGCTTCCGTGCGGCTCACCGTGTCCATCACCGCCGCGAGGGACATCCAGATGATCACTATGAAGCCCAGGTAGCGCCACGCCGCGTCTCCCGCCGCCCAGGCGGAGAGAGAGACGCCACGTCCAGGGGCATCGCCGACGGCCCATCCCACCAGGAGCGCCAGCACCGAGATGAACCGGAACGCGGGTCCGCGCAGGGCTGACCGCGCTTCCAGGGATGCCAGCGCCAGTACAGACGCGGGGCGCCTGGACGCGATGGTCCGTGCGGGTATGGCCGGCCGGGCTTCGGTCACTGCCATGCGCGATACCCGCACCTGAACACCTGAACACCTGAACACCGTCTCATGCGGCCCCCTCGTGCATCAGCCAGAGGTAGGCATCTTCCAGACTCGGCTCCGTCTGCTTGGCGCCCGGCACGGACGTTCCCTCCGAAACGAACCGGATGCGGATGTGACCATTGGAGCGCTTCAGGCCGGTTTCCAGCACGCGGCTGCGCAGCTCCTCCAGCTCCGAGGGCTCCGCGTCCACCTCCCACACGCGGCCGGAGACCTGATTGAGCATCTCGGGCACCGTGCCCTGGAACCGGATGCGCCCCTTGTGCAGCACGGCGACGCGGTCCGCCACCGCCTCCACGTCCTCGATGAGGTGCGTGGAGAGAAGGATCACGCGGTCTCCGCCAAGCTGGGCCAGCAGCGACCGTAGGCGGATGCGCTCCGCCGGATCCAGACCCGCGGTCGGCTCGTCTACAATCAGGAGCTGCGGGAGGTTTAGCAGCGCCTGCGCCAGCCCCACACGCTGCCGCATGCCTCCCGAGAACCCTCCCACCCGGCGGTCGCGCACGTCGGAGAGGTGGACCAGCTCCAGCGTCTCATCTATCCGCTTGCGCCGCTCCTTCGCATCGCCCATGTTGTAGAGCAAGCCGATGTAGTCCAGCGTCTCATAAGCGGTGAGGGAGGGGTAGAGGCCAAAGTCCTGCGGCAGGTATCCCAGAATCCGCCGGACCTCGTCCTTCTGGCGGTACACGTCATACCCGGCGACACGGGCTGTTCCGCTTGTGGCGTCCAGAAGGGTGGCGAGGATGGACATGAGGGTGCTCTTACCCGCGCCATTCGGGCCCAGCAGGGCAAAAATGCCCGGCGGAATGGTCAGGCTGACCTGGTTCAGGCCGACTACCTTGCCCTCATACTCCTTGTGTAGCTGCTCGATTTCGACGTTCAGGATTCACCTCCGATGCTACAGTCCGAAATCGTCATAACGCAGATTCTCCGGAAGCTGGCGCTGGTCGGAGCCGGGGTGCCAGCGGGATCGCTGCCGGTCGCCGGTTTCGCTGCCGGGCTGTGGAAGCGTGATGCGCCGCACCGCGTTATTCGAGGTATCGGCGACGTAGATGCGGCCGTGCCCATCCGGGACGATGGAGCTAATCAGGCCAAAGGTCGCCTTGTCCCCGAACCCGTCGCGGTCCCCGAACAGGACTCCACCGGCGCGGCAGATCCCTGCGATGACCTGTGCCGCGCCGCGCCGCACCAGGAAGAGCGCGCCGTGGCTCGCGTCCGCCAGGTACCAGCCGTCCGGAGCGGCGGCCGCGCTGACGGGATGGTGGAGCGTCAGGTTGGAAGACTCAAATTCCACGCCCTCACCCTGCTGCAGGATGTGCACGGCCCCGATGCGGGCGGCCCCCAAGTCTACCTCGCTCTGGTCCGGCAGAGGTACGGCGATATCCGATGCGCGGGCGGCGACCCAGGAGGGGACTCCGGCGGTGGCGCGTACCGTCTGGACAGTGGCTGGGGATGTCAGGCGCAGCAGCCGGATACGCCGGTTACCGGAATCGGCGATGAGCAGCGCCTGTCCCTGCGCACCGCGGGACCACGCCAGCGCTGTCGGCAGGTTGAACCTGGCCGTTGCGGCAGGTCCGTCAGCCATGCCGGCTGAACCTCCCGCGATAGTCGAGACCTGGCCGCCCTGAATCCGGCGGATCCGCTGGTTGCCCGTGTCCGCCACGTAGATAGCGCCGTCCGGGCCGACCGCCACGCCGGTCGGCCCGTTGAACAGGGACTGTCCAACGGGACCGTCCCGCAATCCGGGCATACTCCCGGCCAGCGTGGACGTGTGGCCGTCCGGCGTAACCACCCGGAGCCGGTTGTTGCGCGTGTCCGCCACGTAAAGAGCGCCGCTTCGGTCAAGCGCGATGCCGGTGGGACCGTCAAACCGCGCGTCTCGCCCATTTCCGTCCGTATCGCCGGGGTCCTGCGCTCCGGCAAGCGTGTCCACCTGCACCTCGTGCAGCCCCCCAATGAAGAGTTCCGGTGGAGCGCCGCGCGATGGCCCGCTTGGCCCGCCCCGGATCGTGCCGCGATGGACCGCGACAAGTCCCTGCCACCAGAAGTATTGAATTGCAACGAGCACGAGCAGGATAACGGCCGCGGCGATGCGCGGGTCTACGTTGCGGGCGGCGGATCTTCCGACACTCACGGTCCTCACCCCCTGGTCATCCTCTCGGCGTAGGAGAAGCGGCGATGCGATACCTTGGCGCGCCCACTCACGGACGCGGAAGGACGTACAGCGTCAACCGGCCGGCCGGATCGCCAATACGGCGCAGCAGTACGTCTCGGTCCCCTATCGCCAGTGGCTCGTATCCCGCCGGCAGACGAACGGCTCGCGGCAGCTCCTGGTTGTTCGTGACCATCCACAGCGTCACAGGGTTGTAGCCGCCCACATAGTAGATGTCCCGGCCTGCCATGAATAGCTGGCCGCCCGAAGGCAGCCAGTCGCCCAGCGTCGTTGGTGCCGAGGCGCCGGGTCCGATGGCCCGCACGCAGGATACGGTGCCGTAGTTGCTGGAGTCCTGGCTCGCGCTGGCCCAGACCACCGTTCCGTCTTCGCGCAGGAGCGCGGGGTAGGACCCGATCTGGCCGGCAATCCGGTGCGGCGCCCCGCCGCCGACGCACGGCACGTCGTAAAACGCCATGGATGCCGACGGAAAGGAGGGATTTGCGTCGATGAAGACGTGGCCGTTGTGCGCGCCGAGCGCGCGCGCATCCGCCTCCGGCAGCGCGGCAATCGGTAGGGGACGGCCTCCGCTGTCGGCCGCTAGAACCTGGACGGTGGGCGCCAGCGCCGGAACGGGCACGCTGGTCCGGACCATGCCCGGCTGCTGGACGGTCCAGATAATCCGGTTGGAAGCGAAGCAGGGGCGTCCAGCCGGTGCCGTGCCGGACCACACCGTACGCTTTGCGCCTCCGGCTGGGCCCGCCATTACCGACCACTGAGGGCCATCCCGCTGGGTCCAGGCGACGTTATCTGCCTGCACGTCGAAACCCGCGATAGCGTCCGCAGTGGCAATCAGCGCTACGCTGCCGCCGCTCGCGCGCACCAGGCGGGCTCTGCCGTGGTCCGGTCGCTCCAGCCAGTACCATGTGCCTCCGCGCTCTACAGCCTCCTGGGGCGCAGCGCCTGCCTCGACCAGCCTTACGGGTCGAGCGCCACGCACAACCCACCACGCGGCAATGAGCACGGCGGCTCCGGCGGCAAGGGCCAGTACAGGCGCCCGGCGGTTTTGGCGGACGGATTCCAAAAAGCTTGCTCGGATCAAGTGGAATAAGTGCGCGGCGCACGCGGAAGCAGCCGGGGCAGATCAGGGGCAGCGCGCCATGTCCCCATTATACAGAAGGCCGGCGAATCCGTCCAGTTCCCCGAGTTCCCCGTGGGTCTTGAGGCCTGGGCGGGAGGGGTGAGACATTGTCTCAATTTGACACGCCGCGTGTCAAATTCACGCCTTGCCACTCTCCAGCAGATTCCGAGGGCTCTGCCCTCAGGCTCCTGCAGATTCCGAGGGCTCTGCCCTCGTGCTCCCGCTAAGGGGGCTTCATTCGCCCCCTCAGCCTCCCCTCATAACGAGCCGCTCTGCGGGCTGCGCAGGCAGCGCCGGAACCGCGACCGTCCCTGCGGGACAGTTCCCGCGGGCCGGCTGCTGCCCCGCGTTCGGCGGGACTCATTTGCGCTTTGCGCCGTCCGCCCGCGTGTGGCGGGACCGAAGCGCGGCGCGGCTGCTTGGATTCCCGCTGTGAGAGCTGATGGTGGGATGAGTAGGACTGAGAGTGCGAATTTGTCAACGGGTTGTCAAATTGCTAACAGAGTAAACGTGTTAAACCGTGGCTCATGGCGCAAAGTTGCAGGGCGTCATGGGGCGGGGCCGGGATAGCCTGGGCGTTTCTGGATGTGAGGACCGAAGACCTTGTGGGCGTTGTCCAGGAGCTGAGAGATGACCACGCCTACGTCTTCTCCGACCTGCTCCGCCAGGAACTCCCAGT
>CAYNFH010000168.1:0-14704 GCA_964396385.1 uncultured Chthonomonadaceae bacterium
ATCCGAACACGCGCGACACGCTATCTGCCCCTCGCCGAGCGGCGGGAACGGTACCATCACGGCAGCGGGCTTTCGAAGGAGGAACGGCGAAAGGTACTGCGACTCAGGCGAACGTACCGGGGGCGGAACGCACCGGCGTCTTCATCGACGCGAAGCTGGTTGTGGCGTGTGTCTGGATGGGCTACGGCACAGCGGCCGGCCGTGTTGACGATGTCTACCCGGTGATTATATAATACGGATTGCCATGTTGTCAAAGCGGAATTGGACCGGCCCCGTCCTGGCAGCAGCGGCGTACCTCCTCTACTGGCAGATCGTCCCCCGACTTTCCGGTAGTATCGGATCGGTCCTTTTCTCCACTGTCATTGCGCTCACGCTCACCGTCGTATTAACCGCGGAGATAGCGCGGTCGCTCCAAACCTCGCGTGCGGTGCTCGTTAGTACGCTGTTCGCGCTCGGCATGTACGGTCCGATCGCACTGATGTATGCTCTCCGGCGACCCATACAGCCCTGGTTCTACGCCCTGGTTCACGTTCATGGGTTGCGCACCCTTCTATTCATCTGGCTTGCCGCGAGCGTCGGCACGCTTTTATCACTACTCCTCCGCTCTCTCAACCTGATTCCGCCGGTGGCCTCAGTGCTGGCGCTGGTGGACATCTGGACGGTCTTGTTGGGCGGACCAGTCCACCGGATCATGACCAGCCAGTCCGCAGGCGCCAAGGTGCTACAACATACTTTGACCGCGGCGCTGCCGTCGGTTCACACCGCACGTGGGGCTGAGCCCATCCAGCTCGTCGGGTTTGCGGACTACCTCTTCATGGCCTTCTTCGTCGCGGCCATCTGCCGGTTCGTACAGTCCGAGCGTGCCTACCGGGCGACGATCATCGCCCTGAGCGCGGTGCTGAGTGGATATATGATCTTTGCTTTCTTCAGCGGCTGGAGCCTGCCGGCGCTGGTCCCGATGGCGGTGGTCATGATTGCTCTGCACTGGCGGCAGTTTCACTACCAGCGGAGCGAAGCTTTCGCGTTGCTATACGCGGCGCTGTTCATTGGCCTCATCGCCGCCGGGTACTGGTACTTTGGGCGGCAACGGGAATCCACGGAGCCGCACGGGGCCATGAGACCGGAGAAGGGAAACAACGTGCGCAGATATGGTTTCACGCTCATCGAGCTGCTCGTGGTGATCGCCATTATCGCCATCCTTGCGGCCGTCCTGTTCCCGGTTTTCGCGCAGGCGCGGGAAAAGGCGCGGCAGGCCGCCTGCTCCAGTAACCTGAAGCAGATCGGGACGGCGTTTGCCATGTACGTGGAGGACTACGACGAGCGGCTGCCGGACCGGCGAGACCTAAAGACCGCCTTCCCCGGGGGCTACAAGCCCTGGACTACCTGGCCCGCGACGGATCCGCGCGGCGCGTGGGCCATGGTGGTAATGCAGCCGTATACGAAGTCAAACGAGATCTGGGTCTGCCCGAGCGTGAAGGGCTCCGCTGTCGGGCAGCAGGTGCAGGTGCTGCAGCACCTGACGCCCGACCCGGGCTCACCTGCCTGCTATTACTGGCTGTGGCGGTTCGACCGGCCGGACAATCCGCAGCCGCTCAAGGTGTTCTGGGGCAAGACAGAGCTGCAGGCCGTTGCGGATCTGGCCGCGGCCAACGATCCGACGGTGGTGCCTTCCATCCCGGACGGAGTCTCGGACGTGGAGATGTGCGTGGATCCGTATTTTCCGATCAATATGCTGCAGCTTCCGGCAAGTATCCGTGGGAAAGCAGTACACTTCGGCGGCCGGAACCGGCTATTCCTGGACTGGCACGTAAAGTTCTATAGGGATTTCAGGACGCCGTCATAGGTCGGTCATTCCGAGCGACAGCGAGGAATCTGGCCTTGGGGGGCAAGGCCGCCGGACTCCTCAGTCGCTGTGCTCCTTCGGAATGACAACCGAGCGTTCGTCAGCCTGCTGTAGTCTGAAGGGATGGCGCCGGTTCCCAGGTCTTGCACAGGTCCTCCGGCACGCCCTGGGCCAGCAACGTCTTGACCGCCTCTTCGTGGCTCACGCCCAGCTTTTCCAGCATGGTCATCAGCACGGCGTTCTGGAACTCCAGGTGGTGGAGAATTACGGTGATCTCCTTCTCCGCCTTGACATTCACCTCAAAGTCGTTCTCGGCGCGCAGCTCAGAGTGCCGCCCCTGCACATTCTGGCCCACCATAATGAGCGGCATGAGCAGGATCTGGATGACGTTGCTAATGAGCAGGTAAGCCACAAAGGCCGGGAAGGGGTCAAAGGCCTTCCAGTGGAGCGCGGAGATCTCGCTGGCCAGGATGTTGTAGCCACACCAGATGATGGTCCAGCATAGGATGATGAGGAAGAATCCCATCGTGCCGACGTGCTCGGTGATATAGACCGCCGCCTTCTCCAGGCGGCTCATTCCCTCCTGGTGCTCCTTGTTGATGTTGCGTACCGGCCTTCGATGGGCCAGCAGGTCGTGCAGCGCAGGTGGACGGAAGCGGCTAACATGTCCGTTCATAGGTGGGTGATCCTCTCAATACGTACCATTGATGACCGGCGTTTCCCGCCGGGTGTGACCTGGCTACTGCCATGCAATGGGGCTATACGCGCTCGATGAGACCGGAGGACGCCTGCTCCTCCTGCTCCTCTTCTTCACGCGCCTTAAGCGCGATGACCACGAAGATGGCGCGATGTACCAGCGCCCTGGCAAACGGGACGTCGTGCGGAATAAGGTCGTCCTGCATGGACAGGGTCTGGTAGAGCGCCTGCTTCGCGTCTTCCATTCGGTCCGCGAGGGCCAGCACCAGGGCGGTCTCGGTGAGTCTGCCCCGCCAGAGGGCTACCTTGCCTCCCGCCATGAGCGCGTCGGTGGCCTCGTCGATCACGCGGTCGCCTCGCTGCGCTAGCTGGGCCTGATCGAGGGCTAGTCGTGTCTGCTGCGTCTCGAAGAAGTTGACCTCCCACGGCTCGACCTCTTGCGGGTCCAGGATCCATCCTTCGAAAGGTTTCTTCTGGAACAGGTCCTCCGGCTTTCGCGAGATGCTCAGATCGTTCTTCAACTGCTCGACGTCTATATAGTCGAATACGAGCGGGCTGTCATATGTGGTTTCGCTCTCTCCGATGTAGGCGGTCCAGCGCGAGTACCCCTGGGGCAGAGGGCGCCTCAGCTCTCCACTCTGACGGACGGCTTCCTGGAGCACGTGGCGCGCGTAGTCAACCGGGACCTCGGCCGTGACGTGGTTCTCGCGGCGCCGCAACTGCTCAATGCGCTCCTCCACCTCACGCCGCGGCTTCTTGCCCCCGGCGATATCCACGAGCCCCTCTTCGTCCCCCACGAGAGCCGTGATGAGGAAGGGCGAGCCGCCGTGCGGGTCGTTGCGGACGAACAGCAGGAGCCTGCGGCCATTGCCGCCTACGTTGGTCATGTACGCCCGATGGGCAGTCACGGCGCCGGGTTCGATCCTGGCCGGAGCCGCAGGTTGAGCGGCGGGAGGCTCGACCCCCGCCTGCTTCAGCCGGAACAGGGCGCGGCGGGCCTCCTTGGCTACCGGGCGGTGGGGGCTATTCGAGAGCTCACGGAGCCGTTCCGCGGCGGCGACGTCGCCCTGCGCGAGGAGCGCCGCCACCTCATCGGTTTGGTCCCGGTTGTCGGAGCTCATCATGTCGCCTCAGAAGTTCGGGCTGCTGGTGGTGGCATCCAGGTTCTTCTGGGCCCGGATCGCGACGTCGGTCCCCGGCGCCTCCCCAACGGCTTTCTGCCATAAGTTGCGGGCCTGGTCGATATTGCCCTGGTTGAGCGCCTCCATGCCCTGGTTGTAGTAGGTTCGCGCGCGCTCGTAGCGTGATTGGAGGGAGGTCTGGTCCGCCGGCGCGGCCGGGTTCGTGTCACCGGCCATCCCGTTCGCGGAGCGCTGCCACTGTTGCATGGCCCGATCGTGGTCGCCCATGCGGTCGTAGAGCTTACCCAGGTTGTACTGCACCTCACTGTTGTTGGGATCGATGTCGGAAGCATGATCCCAGTACTTCTCCGCGGTCTTCAGGTCGCCGTTGTTGAACGCGGCGAGCCCCAGCTCGTTCAAGGTAATGGCGAGGTTCACGCGAGCGGTCTCGCCGGACTTGGTGCCGCGGCCCATCTGATACGCCTGCGAGAACTTGCTTACCGCCTTATCGTACTGGTGGGCCTTGAACGCGGCGTCGCCGTCCGAAACGAGCTTGCTCACGGCGACTTCCGGCCCAACCTTCTTCTGCTGGTCGTAGGCGCGCAGGAAGAGCAGCAGGAAGCCCACAACGGCAGCGCCCAGGACTATAGATAGGAAGAAGACTCCGATGGTCGTCTTGGCGTTCTCGCTCAGGATGGGCCCGGCTGGGCGCGGCGGATACGGCGGCGGGGGCGGAATATAAGAAGGCTGCTGGCCGGCCTGGGTAGCGCCCCAGTTAACGAACGGTCCGCTGCTCGCGGGAGCCGCGGGCTGGGGCGGCGGGGCGTACGCCGTGCTCGGAACTGGCGCTGGAACTCCACCGTAGGCAGGTGGCAAGGCGGGCGGCATAGACGGAGGCTGGTAGGCAGGTACGGGCATGTTGCCATAGCCGCCGGGTTGGCCATAGGCTGGCGGAGGAGCGCCATACGGGCCGCCCATACTCGTGGGCTGGCGCGGCAGGAACATCGAGGGTACCGCGTCCGCGTTTTGCAGCCCCGCGCGCATCTCGTCCGCGGACGAGTACCGGCGGGCCGGGTCCTTGGCCAGCGCCCGGAAGACGACCTGTTCCACGCCGATCGGCACACCGGCCAGCGGCAGCGGGTCGTTGTGCATGATGGCGTAGGTGATGCTCACCACGCTGTCTCCGGTGAATGGCTTGCGTCCGGCCAGCATCTCGTACAGCACGACGCCGAGGGAGAAGAGGTCGGATCGATGGTCGATGAAACGACCCTCGATCTGCTCGGGAGACATGTAGCTGGGAGTGCCGAAGACCTGTCCCTCGCCGGTGAGCGAGGCTTCCTCCGTCAGGCGGGCGATGCCGAAGTCGGTGAGCTTGATCTGCCCGCCCGGCAGGATCTGGATGTTATCCGGCTTGATGTCACGGTGAACAACCTGGCGGCTGTGGGCGTGGGAGAGCGCGGCCAGGACCTGTAGGGCGATGTCTTTGGCTTCGTTCAGAGGGAGGGCGCCGCGGGCCTGGAGCACGTCCCGGAGGGTCTGGCCCTCCAGGAACTCCATAGCGATGTAGTGCCGGCCCTCGTCCTCACCGAATCCGAAGACCGTGACGATGTTCGGGTGGGAGAGCTTGCCGGCCGCGCGGGCCTCTCGGTTGAACCGCTCCACGCGCTCCCGCTTCGCCTGTCCGGTGAGGTTGGGCGGCAGGTTCAGCTCCTTGACCGCGACTCGCCGGCCCATGGCGGTGTCGACGGCCTCGTAGACGATATCATTGGAGCGCGCGATCTCGCGGACTACCTTGTATTTGTTGGCGATGAGCTCTGATGGCATGTGTTGGTGCGCGCTGGCGCGCTTGGATTCCATACGCAAACGCGGCGTGGGATAACGCCCGAAGGAGCGGGTGTTGGGTGTTGGGGGTTAGGCGTTGGGACCCGGAATCCGTCCTAACACCCAATACCCAACACCCACCACCAAAGGTGTCATCGCTTCAGGAAGCCACCCCTGGGCCTGCGGCGCCTGGGCTCGCCGGGCGCCTCCGCGCGCCTCGACGCGCCTGAGCCGGAAGAGCTGGGCGGCTGCTCCTGGCCGCCTGCGGCCTCTTCCAGCAGCGAAAGGTACTGTGGGGGAATGGGATCGCTGAGCCAGATGCCCTTGCCGCGCGGGTAGAACTGGACGCCGTTCTCGTGGGCGCGGTGAGCATCCACCACGAGGATTGCGGGCTGCTGGTCCCGTCGCTTTCCGACCTCGCGCGCGGTGCGCTTGTCCGGTGAGAGGTGGACGAACTGGCGCTTCATAGGCTGAATGCCGCCCTGGAGAATCCGTTCCAGGAACCTGCGCGCGGTGCCGTGGAAGAGTGTGGCGGGCGGCATGCCGGGGTGAGGCTTCTCCTCCAGCTCCACGGAGTGGCCGTAACGCGCCCGCACGCGGCTCCCTTCTAACTCAAACCTGCCTTTGCCGTCCAGCCGAACGACGTTATCGAACTCATCCCGACTCGTCGGCACTCCGGCACGCTCAAACGCCTGGAGGACCTCCTCAATAGGGACCCAGCCCTCTTTGGACAGGGTGAGGCCGCCGCGCTCCGGCTTGTGGCGCAGCCACATGCTCAGCATCTTGCTGCGGTGGGTTCGCTCGACTTCGTCCATGTTATGGTGACGCGAATGAATGGTGTAGGGGCGGCCCACATAGGGCCGCCCCTACCCGAACAATTTCCGGAGGCCACGCTTCTCGTGAACGGCGGGCGCGGGCGGCTCGCGGTTCGCTACAGGCTCCGGCGTTTGTGCGGCGTCTTCGCCGCCACCCGACTGAAGGTCCCGGATACTGACGATGAATACCGTTATATTGTCCCGTCCACCGCGTGAGTTGGCAAGCTCAATAAGCTGCCGGGCCGCCTCCGTAGGAGGGCGGCCCTGCGCTATCTGCAGAATTTCCGCGGCATCCACGTGTCCGGTGAGACCATCGGAGCACAGGACCCAGGTGTCCCCTACCTCCGCGAGCTCCACGAAGACGTCCGGCTCCACGGTCGCCTGGGTGCCGATGGACCGCGTGATGATGTTGCGGTACGGAGAGAGCTCCGCCTCCTCCTCCGTCATGCCGCCCATCCGGACCTGCTCGGCGACCCAGGAGTGATCCTGTGTGACCTGCCGGATTGCGCCGTTGTGGATGACGTAGGCGCGGCTGTCCCCCACCTGCCCCACGTAAACGCGGTCTTCCGCCATAACCGCGGCCGTGAGGGTCGTGCCCATGCCGCTCCGCTCGGGGATCATGAGGGCCAGGTTGTGGATGGTCTCGTTGGCGGCGCTGAAGGCCTCTAGGATGGAGTTCGGGATGTCGTCGTTCGGGGAATCGTAGAAGCTCGCGATGACCGTCTTGAGCGCCAGCTCGCTCGCTATCTGTCCGGCCGCATGGCCGCCCATACCGTCGGCTACGGCGTAGAGGCATCCGCGCGCGGCCAGAAGCGCGGGCTCCTCGGGCTCGTAGAAGTCGAACTTGTCCTCGTTGTTCTCCCGCACCCGGCCGAGGTCCGTCTTCGCCCCGAACTTCACCACGGGCACCAGGTGAGGCAGCCGCTGCTCTCGCTCTCGCCAGCCTCGGACCAGCTCGTCCTTCAGCAGCTTGGCCGTGATCTCCCGCGCGTCGTCGTCTTCGGGCTCCGCGCCATTGAGCTCTTCTTCCGTCATCATTCGGCCCGCTCCTCATACTCCTCTTCGTCGCCGAACGGAGGCCGGCGGGGCGCCTCACGCGCCTCTCCCAACGTAGAGGGCTGGGCAGCCATGTCATCCTCGGCACTGGGCTCCCCCAACGTCGCCGGTTCTGCAGCGGCGTGGTCCTCCCCTGGGCCGGCGGTCTCGAATCGGTAGGTGGTCTGCCCGATGACTACTTCGTCGCCGTCCAGGAGGAGCTGCTTCTCGTCGGGGGTGAGCTTGCGGCCGTTGACCATTGTACCGTTGGTGCTCCCCAGGTCGACGATGTAGCAGCCGGTGGCGTCGCAGAGGAGCTCGGCGTGGCGGCTGGATACGTAAGGGTCTCCCGACAGCACCACGTCGTTGCCGGTGCGGCGCCCGACCGTGACGGTGCCGGGAACGAGGCCGATGGGCTGACCCGCCCCTTCCGACGGGCGCAGCCAGGCCTCCTCCACTGCGTGCTCGCCCGATGGGGCCGGAGTCTGGAGCACCTGGGAAGCTACCGGAGGCTCCGGTTCCTCCGGGGCGGCCTCTCTCACATCTGCGTGCGGAGCGTCGATAAGCGTTGCTTCCGTCAGCGCCTCGGGCGGCGCGCCGACCTCCACTACCATCGTCTTGTCGGCCGGAGGTTGCTCATCCGCGAGTTCTTCTTCCCCTATTCCGGCGAAAGTCAAGGAGGCGTTGCCGAAGCGCACCGTATCTCCCAGAGACAGGGTCACCGGCTGATCGGCCGCGAGGCCATTGCCGTTCACCTGGGTTCCATTGGTGCTGCCCAGATCCGTGACCGTTACCTGCCCATCGCTCACGGTCACCGTGGCGTGGCGGCGCGAGACCGTGCCGTCCATCAGAAGGATGTCGGAATTCTCGCGCCCCACGGTGTTTGGGCCGGCGCGCAGCGGGAAGCGCCGGCCTGACCCGTTCTCCACGAGGCTAAACTGCTCCGTGCCCTCCCCGGTGTCGACCTCCTCCACCTGTCCCGGCGCGGAGGCCAGCAGAAAGCCGCACTCTACGCAGTAGGTCTCCATGGCCGAGTTGCTGGTGTGGCAGACCGCGCAGGAGACCATCTGGCCCATCTGTATGGCCGCGGCGCCTCCGCCGGAACCACCGGCGACCATCGTTCTATCAATGGGTGGGGCACCCGCGGCAGTCATCACCCGCGTCGACTCATTTGCATCCTGTGCCATGTATAGCTCCTACTGTTTTCCCTTGTCCAGATGGTAGATAGTGCCGATGAGGGTCTTTTCCACCTCGCCTCCACGCTGCAGCGTCTCAATGGCCTGACCCACTTCCTGCGCCTGCTCCGTGCGGCCGGTCTGCATAAGGATGGTTCGGGTGCGCTGCAGCTCCTGCACGGCGCCCATGGCGGTGAGCTGCTGGGTCCGCATGCCCATCATGGTCTTCTCCAGGTTGCGGGACGCCAGGTGAACTTCCAGCTCTCGCTGCACTACCGGGTTCTTGCCGCCCTCTACCTGGGATCGACTGTTGACGAACTCCACTACCGCATCCCCAGCAATGGTCTCCGTACGTCCCGAGACGGCGTCGTCGTAGGTCACCTCCGCCCGCGCGATGCGGTACGTGCCAGGCACGTGCCGGTCTATCTCCAGCTCGGAGAGGTTGGCTACCGTCGCGCCTCGCTCGATGTCCGCCAGGGTGAACTCCACGGTGCGCTGGGCCAGGCGGGGGTTGGGAACGCCGTAGACGTATCGGCATTGGACCCCCCGTGGCAGCCGAAGCCGCACCCGAATGTTCTTGGCCGTGATCGTCATGAGCGTCTCCAGCTCGCGGCGGAATACCTCCGGAATGAGCGACGGCTGCGCGATGTAGTAGTAGTTTCCCCCGCTGCGGCGCGCAATTCCGGCCATCAGCTCCTCATTGTATTCAGTGCCAAACCCGAGCGCCGTAATGGAAATTCCCCGAGTCTTCTGTTCCGCCACCTGGTTGACGATGGAGGTAAAGTCCTTTATGCCCGCGGTGGGCTCGCCATCGGTGAGCAGGAGCACCCGGTTCAGGTAGCCGCCCGCCCCCACCGACGCTACTTGCATGCACCCTGCCATCATGCCATCGTAGAGGTTGGTCGTGTTTCCCGGCTGGATCCGGTTGATGTGCTCCTTGATGAGAGCCTTATTCATCACCCGCCGGGCCGGCATCACAACGTCCACCTGCTCCTCGAAGGTCACGATAGAGAGCACATCCGACGGCTCCAGGAGGTCAACCACGTAGGCGCAGGCGCGCTTCACGTAGTCCAGCGGTTCCCCTTCCATGGAACCGGAGCGGTCGATCACGAGGCACAGATTGAGCGGCATACGGCGGCCAATGGCCTGGCTGGCGGAGCGCAGCAGGAGAAGCAGGTGCTCGCGCGATGGTTCCGGCGCCAGGGCGAACCGATTGCCGGCCACCACCTCAAGCTCAAGGGCGCGCAGAGGTGCGCCCATAGCCGTCCGCAGAGGGTCAACCATAGGTGTACCGAGACCGGTCCGGTTCATCTGCTGCGTCGCGCCGCTTTGCGGCGCCCCGGCGTTGCCCATCTGCTGCGTGCGGTCTTCCATGGTAACTCCTTCGGAGTGGGTGTTCAGGTGTTCAGGTGTTCAGGTGTTCAGGTGATTGGCCGCAGGCTTGACAGGTCCTGAACGGTGCCGATCGCACACGGTTCTACCGAACCCCTCCCCTGAGGGCCTGAACGCCGTTCCTATTCATATCTAAACTTGCTCGAGCCGAACTGTACTACGTCTCCGGGCGCGAGGGTCTGGACCGCCACACGCACGTTGTTCACGTATGTGCCGTTGGAAGACCCGTCATCATACAGCACGTGCTGGCCCAATTCATTGGATATGTGGGCATGGGTGCGCGAGACCGTAGTATCGGCTGCCAGAGGCAGATCTTTGCTCGGATCGCGGCCTATGCTCAATGTAGGCAAGGAAAGCGGAAAGACCTGGCCGGCATACGGCCCTTCCAGGCCGGTCAGCCGGGTGCCCGTCGCGCCCGCAGGTGCGATGCCTCCGTTGGCCCACCCCAACTGAGTCTGAGCGGGTCCCATCTCCATGGGCGGCACCCCGCCGTACGGATCGGGTGCTCCATACGTCCCCTGCGGCGGTGGGAGCTGCGGGGTAGGAGCGCCCGGCGACGGAGCTGCGCCGGGCACGCTGCAGAGGCAGTTACCCTGCGCGTCCTTCTGCGCGCCGCAGAACGGGCACAGATGCGCGGGCATCGATACTACCCCCGGCGACTGGGCGGTCTTGGGCGCGTCTACCAATGGCCGTCCCACCTTGGATGCCGTGGCCTTCTCCCGAAACAGCAGCCGCATCTGGCCGAGCTGGATCATGTCGCCATCACGCAGAAGCTGCTGCTGCACGTTCTGACCGTTGACGAGCGCACCGACCTGTGTGCCGCCGTCCAGGAGCAAGTGCCGGCCGTTCTCCATGCGGATGGCGGCATGCTGCGGCGCCAGATTGGGGTCGCCAAAGAGCGGGATGTCCGCCCTCTCGTCTTTGCCCAGCACCGTTAGAGGCTTCGAGATGATGTAGTCCTTTCCCTCGTTCCTCCCGGCGAGCACCCGCACCCAGGCCTGTTTGAAGAACTCCTCCACCAGCCCGATGAAGAAGCCCGTGAACAGTCCGATGGCCGTAAAGCCGATGGCGCGGCTCAAACCTCCGATCTCAACCACCCGCTGACCGGTTGGCGCGGCGGCCACGGTGGCTGCCGGGTACCCGACCAGGCTGGCTACGAGATCGAACAGCAGTCCGCCCAGGAAGCCGCCGATCAATCCTCCGATCAGCCCGTGAAGCGTCCGTTTGCGCGATAGCGTGGCCGCTCCGGCCGCAAGGCCTGGGAGCGCACCCAGAAAGGTCCAGCCAAGCGCCCGCGCCAGGACGAGATGCGTAAAGTCCAGGATGTTGCCGCTCGTTGAGAGGGTGTCCGGGTCCTTCCCGAAGAGCACAGCAGTGAACACATGCGAACCGAAGATGATCCCGGCGATGCCGCCGATGGCGCCGATGATGCCTCCCAGGATGGCACCCCGCAGGAGCAGGCGGGGAGACCCGACTGCAACCCCCTCCACCGCACCGACCCCAATGCCCAGGAGGGTGCCCACGAACATTCCGATACGTGCCATGTCCGGAAGCGTGTTGTTCAGCCCCGGATTGTGCGGTACGAGCGCCTCCTGGAGTAGGAATCCTACGAAGCCGGCGGCGGCTCCAAAGAGGGTCCCGAGCAGTATACGTGAGCGCAAGGTTAGCTTTCGTGCTCCGTTATGTACGGGCTATGTCGCGGCGCCTCAGATCTCAAAGCGGAACCTCGTGTTGCCGATCTGCACCTCATCTCCCGGGTTAAGCGTCTGCGCGCCGCTGATCCGGACGCCGTTGACATAGACGCCGTTGGAGGAGCCCTCGTCCGTCACTATGTAAGAGCCGCCTTCCGAGCGGATGGAGGCGTGCCGGCGTGATACGGTCGTGTCGTTGCCGAGCGGGATCGTATTGCTGGCCTCCCTCCCCAGTGTTACACCGCTGCCGTTCATAGTCAATGGGAAGATGCTGCCGGAATACGCTCCCAGAGTGCCGACCAGCCGCGGCTGCGTAGGTACGGCAGGCGACATGGCGCCAGTTGGGGCCGCCCCGACGCCGGAGAGCGTGCAGGCGCAGTTGCCACCCGCGTCCTTCTTCTGGCCACAGAACGGGCAGACGGTTGGGTCGCTTACGACCGGGGGCGGCGGGGCGTTCGGGTTCCAAGGCGTGCCGGTATCTGCTGCCGGGGCGGGGCCGGAAGTTTCGATACCCACCTTCTGAAGGGTAGCGGCCATGCCCCCCGATTGGGACCAGCGGTAAAGCAGGTAGATAATGCCCCCCGCCACACAGATACCAAGCACGCTTCCTATCAGGCTTCCAAAGCCTCCGCCCTGTGGGGCGGGCTGGTTGACCGGAGGAGCGGCGATGGGCGCGGCCGGGCCTGGTGCGGGAGCGGGCGCGGCCGTTCCCGCCGCCGGTACGTCCAGCGTCGGGACCTTGTTGCTCACCGGCGCCGTGATCAGTAGCCCTTCCTTGGGGTGATCGAGCGTAATGTCTACATCCTGGTTGGCGGTGAGCTTATCGCCATATACCACCGTGAGCTTGGCGCGGCCGCTTGGAACGTCGTCAAAGGAGGCGGTGCCCTGCGAGGTCGGGTCTATTGTCTTCGTGCGCGGCAGCTTATCTAATGCGGCGAGGCTGACCTGGGCCACCTGCACCGGCTTTCCGTCGTACGTGACGGTGACCTTCACCTGCCGCACGTGGTCAAAGTCGATCCTCCCCAACTCAACGGTCGAACCATCCTGAGAAAGGCGGCCGGACGGAGGGATGATCGTCGTATTGCCGGTCTTAGCGTCGTCCACCGCGATGCGCGGCTGCTTTCCGAGGGAGGCGGGATCGTAGTTGAAGGTGTGGGTCTTGTCCGTAAACGGGATAGGTAGTGGTGCGGGCGGCTTGGCATCTGCGGAAGCCAGGAGCCTGATGAAGTAGTCTCCAGGCTGCGGCAGCGAGATGGTAAGCGTCCTTTTGCTCACTATGTCCGCCGAGGTGACCGCCCGGCTGGCGGCTCCCTGGGCAGGCGCCTCTGCGCCAGGGGCGGGCGGACCGGGCGCTGTGCCGCTCGGGGCCTGTGCCGAGCTGACGACGGGTACGAGGGCCAAAGCCGCTAAGGCGGCCAGAGTCGCTGCTCGCGGCCGGAAACGTCGAAGCATCATTCGCATTCCTCCAGTTCCCTGATTGCCTGCGGAACCGACTCTATAATGTCTCCTGCGATAAGTCCGGTTTCACCCATTTTATCTCTAGCCAGGTCACCTGCGCGGCCGTGAAGGTAAACGGCGGCGCAAGCGGCGTCGAACGCATCGAGACCGCGGGCCAGCATGGCGCCCGCGATTCCGGTCAGCGAATCTCCACTACCGCCGGTGGCCATCCCCGGGTTCCCGGCGGTGTTGACAGCAACCGGCAGCTCCACGGAAGGGCTTCTCCCGTCGGACACAAGGGTCCGCGCGCCCTTAAGGACGACCACCGCTCGATATCGCCGAGCCGCCTCCCGCACGGCGGTGACGCGGTCCCCCTGCACGATGCCGGCGTCTGTTCCCAGGAGTCTGCCGCATTCGCCCGGATGCGGCGTCAGGATGACCGGCGCGGTTCGTCCATGAAGCGATTGCGGTTCGCGGGCAAGGGCGTTCAGACCGTCCGCGTCGATGACTGCCGGGAGGTCCATCTCTCGTATGGCCGATTGGAGCAGCGCGACCGCCGGATCCGAGTGGGTCGCGCCCGGGCCGATGCAGAGCACCGTCGCGCGCTCAGAGGCAGTTCGCAGTGGCTCCAGCGCATCCTGACACAGCGCGCCGTCGCGCTCAGGCAACGCCACCGTCATAGCTTCGTTTAGCTTGCCCGCGATCAACGACTGGGCGCTGGCGGGCGCCGCTACCGTGACCAGCCCCGCCCCCGCCCGCATCGCCGCAAGGGCCGCCATCGTCGGCGCCCCGCTCATTCCGCGTGAGCCTCCGACCACGAGGACATGTCCGAACTGGTTCTTGAACGCTTCGCGGGGCCGCGGCGGAAGGAGCGGGCGAAGCGAGTCCGGCCGGATCCAGGAGTAAGGCGTCTCCGGCGATGCGGCCCTCCAGTCGAAACCGATGTCGCTGACCACCAATTCCCCGACGCAATCGGCGCCGGGAGGCAAGAACATGCCGAGCTTGGGATATCCAAACGTGACGGTTGCCATGGCGCGAACGGCTTCACCTGGGGTTGCTCCGGTGTCCGAGTCCACGCCGGAGGGAATGTCCACGGAGATGATAGGCTCCCCGGACCGGTTCATCCGGCGGATTGCCGGCGCAATGGGGTCGCGCGGCGCGCCCCCGGCGCCAGTGCCAAGCAGAGCATCCACCTGGACGGCGGATTCGAGCGGGGTCTCCCGCGGCTTTAATCCTAGATGCAGGAGGATGTCGTAGTGGATACGGGCATCGCCGGAGATCTTCTCCCCCTCTCCGGCAACAATGAGGGAGACGGTCGCGCCGGAAAGATGAAGATAGCGAGCGACGACGAAGCCGTCGCCGCCATTGTTGCCGGTGCCGCAGTAGACGTTGAACCGGCGACCCGCCGGAGGACCGAACCGGTCGCAGAGCAGTGTGAAGACCGCCCGCCCGGCGTTCTCCATAAGCACCACACCCGGGATCCCGGCCTGCTCGATGGCCCGCCGGTCCAGCGCGCGCATCGTCTCCGCGGTCACCACTCTCACGCCGCCATGATAGCGGATGAATGGCGGAAAATGCAAGCTGACAGACCCGGAGCCGGAGTCCAGAGTTGAGAGTCCAGGGGTGTGTCGCCATTCGTGGCAACCTCGGAGAACAGATGTAGGGGCGGCCCTGTGTG
>CAYNFH010000169.1:0-6219 GCA_964396385.1 uncultured Chthonomonadaceae bacterium
CATCGGCGGGCTGCTCTCCGCCATCGGCATCGCGGGGATGGACCGCGTGATGCAGGACAACGTGCTGGCCATGTCCGGGAAGGCAGTTGAAGCCGCCGGGGACGTTAACACCCTACTGCTGGACAAGACCGGCACCATCACGCTAGGCAACCGGCAGGCCGTGGAGCTCATTCCGCTGCCGGGAGTAGAGATCAACGAGCTGGCCAACGCGGCGCAGCTCTCGTCCCTGGCGGACGAGACGCCGGAGGGCCGCAGCATCGTCGTCTTGGCCAAGGAGAAGTACGGCCTGCGGGGCCGCGAGCTGAGCGACCGGGAGGCGGAGTTCATCCCGTTTACCGCGCAGACCCGCATGAGCGGCGTCAACATGAACGGCGTGCAGGTGCGCAAGGGAGCGGGTGACGCGGTCAAGAAGTTCGTCATGGATCAGGGTGGCCGCGTGCCGGGCGAGCTGGACGAAATAACTACGCGCATCGCCTCGGCGGGCGGAACGCCGCTGGTGGTGGCCCTGAACGACAAGCCGCTGGGCGTCATCTACCTCAAGGATATCGTCAAGGGCGGAATGCGGCAGCGGTTCGACCAGCTCCGCGCGATGGGCATCAAGACGGTGATGATCACCGGCGACAACCCGCTCACGGCCAAGACCATCGCCGAGGAGGCCGGCGTCGACGACTTCCTGGCGGAGGCCACGCCGGAGACCAAGATGGCGCTGATCAAACAGGAGCAGGCCGGCGGAAAGCTGGTCGCCATGACGGGCGACGGCACCAACGACGCGCCGGCGCTTGCCCAGGCGGACGTGGGGGTGGCCATGAACACCGGCACCCAGGCGGCCAAAGAGGCCGGCAACATGGTGGACCTGGACAGCAACCCCACCAAGCTGATCGAGATCGTGGAGATCGGCAAGCAGCTCCTGATGACGCGCGGGGCGCTCACTACCTTCTGCATCGCCAATGACGTCTCCAAGTACTTCTGCATCATTCCGGCGATGTTCGCAGTGACCTATCCCCTGCTGCAGACGATCAACTTCCTGAAGTACGGGCCCGGCGCCGCCACTTCCACGCCCAACTCGGCCGTCCTGGCAGCGGTGATCTTCAACGCGCTGATCATCATCGCGCTCATCCCGCTGGCCCTACGCGGCGTGGCCTACCGGCCGATGGGCGCGTCGGCCGTGCTGCGGCGCAACCTGCTGCTCTATGGATTTGGCGGCGTGCTGGTGCCGTTCCCGGCCATCTGGATCATAGACAGGCTGCTCACGCTGCTGCACCTGGCGTGAGGAGGGTGTTCAGGTGTTCAGGTGTTCAGGTGTTCAGGATCCTGAAGACCGGGACCATCAGAAGGAGAACTACATGCTCAAGGAGTTACGTCCCGCGATTGTGAGCACGGTGGCTTTCACGGTCCTCTGCGGACTGATCTTTCCGGTGGTGATATGGGGCATTGCGCAGGCTGTGTTCCCGCGGCAAGCCAGGGGGAGCCTCATAGAGCAGAACGGCAAGGTCATCGGGTCCGAGCTGATCGGGCAGGCGTTTGCGCTGCCGGGCTACTTCCATCCGCGCCCATCCGCCGCGGGCAGCGGCTACGATGCCGCCAGTTCGGGCGGCACCAACCTGGGGCCGACCAGGGATAAACTTATCAACGGCGTCCACAAGAAGCTGCCCGACGGCAAGGACGACCCGGCTAACTTCGACGGGATCAAGGATCTGGCGGCGGCCTACCGCAAGGAGAACGGCCTGGCGGACAACGCGCCGATCCCGCCGGACGCGGTGACCCGCTCCTCCAGCGGCCTGGACCCGGACATCACGCCGGCCAACGCCGACCTGCAGGTGGGGCGCGTTGCCAGAACCCGCGGCCTCACGGAGGACCAGGTACGGCGGCTGGTGGAGGAGAATACGGCCGGCCGGCAGCTCGGGTTTCTCGGCGAGCCGCGTGTGAACGTAGTCAAGCTGAACCTGGCGCTGGACCGCGTCGCCCCCGGCAAGGCGGGCGCGCAGACGGGAACGGCCGGCCGGTAAGTCGGATTCATTACAGAAATCACCGGATACCTCTACCTTATGGCTCACAACCAGCGATGAACAACCTGCGCATACAGCTTCTGCTCAGTCACCTGGTGCTGGCGCTCTTGATGGTGGTCGTGATGGCGGGTGCCATCGCCAACTTCGTGCACCTGGGGCAGTCGATCGACCGCATCCTGCGGGACAACTACAAGAGCGTCATCGCCGCACAGAACATGAAGGAGACGCTGGAGCGGCAGGACAGCGCGGCCACGTTCTACCTGGCAGGCCAGATCCAGAAGGCGCGCGCGCAGTTCCAGGCCAACCGGCCTTTGTTCCAGAGGGCGTACCAGATTGAGGCGCACAATATCACGGAGGCTGGCGAGGAGCAGATGAAGGACGACATAGGGCGCGGGTATGCGGCGTATGTGCCCGCCCTGGAGAAGCTGCTCTACGCCAACCCGCCAATGCCGCCTCCGCAGGCGCGTGATTACTACTTCCGTGTTTTGGAACCAGCATTCTTGCGCATAAAGGACAGAGCTCAGGACGTGCTGGACATCAATCAGAAGGCCATCGTGCGCGCGGACAACCGTGCCCGGGCGGAGGCGCGGCGCGCGTCGTTTACCGGGATCGGTATTACGGCCGGAGCCTTTGTCCTTGCGCTGGTGGTCTCGCTCCGCATGGTGCAAACCACGCTTTCGCCGCTGAAGGCGCTGGCGCGGCAGGCGGAGGAGATTGGGACGGGCCACCTCAACCAGCGCATCGAGCTGCACCGCACGGATGAGGTGGGCATGCTGGCGAGCGCGTTCAACACCATGGCGGAGCGGCTGCGCGTAGCGCGCAAGCTGGAGGAGGAGCGGCTGCACCGCGCGGAGCGGATGTCCGACGCGGCTCTCGAGAGCCTCTACGACCCGGTGCTGGTGACGGACGCCGCCGGACGCGTCCTACACCTGAACCGCGCCGCGGAGGGGCTCTTCGGTCCCACCAGGCGCGCTGCAGGATGCACCGTGCCTCAGATCGCCTCGGACGTACGCATCGCGGAGGCAGTCGAGCGGGCTATCCACCAGGAGCGGGTCTCCGCCGAGGAGGACGAGGCCGGGCTGGTAGTACTGCAGGCGGGCGAGGCGAAGCGTACCTACCGTCTGCGCGCGACGCCCATGCGGGATGACGATGGACGCGTGTTGGGCGCGGTAGCGGTCTTTGAGGACGTGACGCACCTGCGCGAGCTGGACCGGCTCAAGACGGAGTTCATCGGCGTGGCGTCCCATGAGCTCCGCACGCCCGTTACGTCCTTGCTGCTCTCCGTGCAGCTCCTGGAGGAGGGCGCGGCCGGGGAGCTAACACCGCAACAGACGGAGATTATCGCGGCGCAGAAGGAGGACCTTCAGCGGCTGGAGCGGACGATGCGCGACCTGCTGGACATGACGCGGCTCGAAGCCGGGATGACGCCGCCGCGGCTGGAGCTGGTGGCCCCACGCGCACTGGCGGAGGGAGCTCTACAGGCGGTCCTGGCGCAGGCGGAGGCAAAGGAGATCGCGCTGGCGGACGAAGTCCCGGATTCCTTGCCCGCGGTGCACGCGGACAGGGCACAGATGACGCGTGTCCTGGTGAACCTGCTGAACAACGCCATCCGGCATACGCCACCGCGCGGCTCGGTGAAGCTGGAGGGGCGGAGTCAGAGTGGCTCGGTGGCCGTCGCGGTCCGGGACAGCGGAGTCGGCATCCCGCGGCAGTACCTGCCCCGCATCTTCGAGCGCTTCGTCCAGGTGCCCGGGGCCACAAGGGGTGGGGCCGGATTGGGCCTCTCTATCGCCAGGACGATAGTAGGGGCCCACGGTGGCAGCATCACGGCGGAGAGTGAGGTGGGCAGCGGCAGCACGTTCACGGTAACGCTGCCCGCTTCACCGATCGATGACGGAGGAGGGATGACCGATGCGGGCCGAAGACTCCCGTGCTCCTCGACCCAGATCTATGGAGACAGAGATGGCAAGCATACTGACTAAGCTGAAAAAGGGATCGGAGCGAGGGGAAGGACCCGCGCGCGTCCTGGTGATAGACGACGAGGCCAACATCCGCATGATGGTCCGGCTGGCGCTGGAGCACGCGGGCCACACCGTGGAGACGGCCGCGGACGGGCCGGAGGGTCTGGAGAAGTTCGGCACCGGCCACCCGTGGGACCTGGTGCTGCTGGATCAGCGGATGCCCGGAATGGAGGGCCTCGACGTGCTCCGCGAGATCCGCCGCCGGCAATCGAAGGCGCGCGTCATCATGATCACCGCGTTCGGCACCGTGGAATTGGCCGTCGACGCCATGAAGGCGGGCGCGACCGACTTCCTGCGTAAGCCGTTCACCACGGAGATCCTGCGCGGAGCCGTGCGGGCGGCCCTCACCGGCGCGGTCACCACGGCGCCCGCGAATATGCCGGACGCGGCCGGCCCGACCTTTGGCCTCACCACGCTAAACGGATATCGGATCGAGTCTTATTCCGGCAGTGCCATGCGCAGCGCCGGCGACATCAGCTTCCCGTTTACCGTGCGGAACCCGGACGGCGAGGCGCGCATCTGCACGGTAGTGCTTCCCTCTTACGTAGTGGAGCTGGTGAAGTGTCACGCCGACCGGGATCAGATGCCGGGCGGCGATCGATTCTGGCAGGCGCTGTGCGAAGAGGTGCTGGCGAACTACCTGTGGCAGCACGCGGACTTCCCGCCGGAAGGCGCGGTGCGCCAGGAGGAGCTGACGGGCGGCCTCCGCACGTGGATAGACGCCGTGCTCTCTGCCAACGCAGGGTAAGCGAACAGGCGTGAGGGAGCCCAGGATGCCGCCTGAGAAGGACGACCGCAAACCGACCGCGGAGGAGCTGCTCGCGCGGGTGATGCGCGAGGAGAAGCGCCAGACGTGCGGGCGGCTGAAGATCTTTCTGGGCTTCGCGGCGGGGGTCGGCAAGACGTTCGAGATGCTGAGCGAGGCGCAGCGCCGCAGGAAGCGGGGCCAGGATGTGGTCGTGGGGTATGTGGAGACGCACGGCCGTGCCGGCACCGATGAGCAGCTTGCCGATCTGGAGGTGATCCCGCGCAAGAAGCTAGAGTACCGCGGGACGACCTTCGAGGAGATGGACACGGACGCCATCCTCGAGCGGCGTCCACAGGTAGTCCTGGTGGATGAGCTGGCGCATACCAACGTGCCGGGCTCAGAGCGCGAAAAGCGGTGGCAGGACGTGGAGGCGCTGCTGAACGCAGGCATCAACGTGCTCACGACGATGAACGTGCAGCACCTGGAGAGCCTCAACGACACCGTGCATGACATTACCGGCGTCTGGGTGCGGGAGACGGTGCCGGACCGAATACTGACCGAGGCGGACGAGGTGGTGATGGTGGACATCACACCTCGCGCCCTCCTCCACCGCCTGGAGCGCGGTGACATCTACAAAGCGGATAAGGTAGAGCAGGCGAAGGGCGCCTGGTTCCGGGAGGGGAACCTGAGCGCGCTAAGGGAGATCGCACTGCGGGAGATCGCCCATGAGGTGGACGAGGACGTCTCGGCCTACCGTCGGGAACGCCGCATCAAGGAGACGTGGGCCACCCACGACCGCATCATGGTCTGCATCAGCCCGACCAAGCCCTCCTTCCGGCTGATCCGACGCGGGTGGCGCATCGGGGAGCGGCTGCACGGGGACGTTGTGGCGGTCTACGTGGAGGAGGCAGCCGTTACCGCGGAGGAGCAGGAGATCCTGAAGAACGACTTTGCTCTCGCGGATCGGCTCAAAGTACCGGTAGTGACGCTGCATGGCGACGTGGCGGCGGAGCTCATCCGCTACGCTCAGGAGAACCAGATCACCCAGATAGTGATCGGCCACTCCAGCCGCTCCCGCTGGCACGAGCTGATCCACGGCTCCATCGTGAACAAGCTGGCCCGCGCCCTGCGGAGTGTAGACATCCTCGTCGTCGCCGCTCCGCCGGAAGAACAGTAGGGGAGTCATGGGTCGGTGGAGCGCTGGATTCCGAGTCCAACGCGGAACCGCAGGCATCGTTCGCGGTTGACACCTTATGGTACTGTCCGCTATAATGGTCGCGGTCCCAATGGTGGGTCCTGCGATAGATGCAGCGGACGGAGGTGTCCGCGGGATTCGTCCAGGCCGTTTCTTTGGGGTCATGAGATTCTCCCCTGCGGTTCCCCTCGATGGCGTTCCAGGGACGGACTCCGCTGTATGACCGCGGCGCCCGGCAAGCGCACTTGT
>CAYNFH010000169.1:6229-14692 GCA_964396385.1 uncultured Chthonomonadaceae bacterium
CCCCTTCACGGGACTGGATACTACGCAATATGCTACATGGACGCGTACTGATCGCCGACGACGATGCCGTTATCCGCATGGACCTCAAGGCCATGCTGGAGGAGCTAGGGCACACCGTTGTCGGGGAAGCGGATAACGGAGAGGCCGCCTGCTACATGGCCCGCAGCCTCAAGCCGGACCTGGTGATCCTGGACGTCATGATGCCGAAGGTAAACGGGCTGGAGGCGGCGGCGGCCATCAACGGTGAGCGCATCGCGCCGGTGTTGATGCTCACCGCCTACAGCGAGGCGCAGATGATTGAGGACGCGACGCGCGCCGGCGTCCTGGCCTACCTGGTGAAGCCGTTCCGGAGGCAGGAGCTTCAGCCGGCCATCGAGATAGCCCTGGCCCGCTATCGGGAGCTGCTGGCACTGGAAGGCGAGCTGGACTCGCTGCAGGACCAGATAGAGACCCGGAAGATAGTGGGCCGCGCAAAGGCCATCCTCATGGAGCGGCACGGCCTGGCAGAGCGCGAGGCTTTCCGCAGGCTCCAGGCGCAGAGCCTCTCCATGAACAAGTCGCTCCGCGAGATAGCGGACGCGATCATCTTGACCGAAGAGATCAGCGTACCCAGAAGATAGGCGTTCACCCCGGCTCAATGCTGAGCCTTTGCGGAGCTTGCTCCGCTCCCCTCTGTACGTTCCGACTTTCTCCCGATGACGCGGAGAGTCGAGGCTAGTCCCGATCTCACGCAGTACGCGCACGCTCGCCAACGAGCGGCGCTTATTACAAGGAGGACGTCGATCCGTGTTGCACACACGCAGACATTGGGTAGTTACGGGTCTTCTTCTAGGGGCCGGCTGTGCCGCGGCCCTCGGAACGGCCCGTGCGCAGGACCAGCCGCCGCCCGCGCAGCCAGCCGCCCAGCCCGCTCCGGCGCCCGCGCCATCCGGCCCCGCACCGGGTTCCTGGACCTTTACCGGGCTGCTCGATCTCTACTACATGTACAACTTCAACCATCCGCCCGCGGGCACGGTGGCAGGCGGGCGCGCGTTCGACGTGAAGAACGATTCGTTCAGCCTGAGTCTCCTGGAGGTGAACGTGGTGCGCACGGCCGGGAAGGGCGTACCGCTGGGAGTAACGGCCACCTTCACGGTAGGCAAGACGGCTGACATCGTACATGCTACCGAGCCCGGCGGCACCAACACCTACAAGCTGCTCCAGCAGCTCTTTGCGACGTACACCTCATCCAGCAAGGTCCCGGTGACCATCGACTTCGGGAAGTTCGTCACTTGGCTCGGTTACGAGGTCATCGAAGCGCCGAGCAACGACAACTACTCCCGCTCGTTCCTGTTCACCTTCGCCATCCCGTTCTACCACATGGGGTTTAGGGTCACCGCGCCGCTCACACCACAATTAACGGCCGGCCTCTACCTGGTGAACGGCTGGAACAACGTGGAAGACGACAACGGCGGCAAAACTGTGGGCGCATCGCTGAACTGGAACCCCACCAAGACCATCAACCTGATCGCCAACTACATCGGGGGCGACGAGTCGCAGGGCGCGGCCATCCTCAACCCGAATCCAGGCGCAGCCGGACCTACGTTCCTCAACCTGAACGTGCAGCTTGGCGACCTCGTGGCGACCTGGACGCCTACCAGCAAGCTGAAGCTTGGCGCCAACGTCGACTATGCCAGCGCGTCCAAGCCGGGCACCTTCGGCGGCAACTGGAGTGGCGAGGCGATCTACGGTAAGTACCAGTTCACCCCCGCGAACGCGTTGGCCGTGCGCGCAGAACACTTTGAGGACAGCGCCGGGCTTCGCACCGGCGTGGCCCAGAACCTCAACGAGGTGACCGCGACGCTGGAGCACATCTGGCGCACCAACTTCATCACACGTCTGGAGTACCGGCATGACCATGCCGGCAGCGCTTTCTTCCCCACCCACAACGGCGCATCGCACGACCAGGACACGCTCACCGTGGCGGGGATGGTGAAGTTTTAGAGATTGACGGAAGACCGATGACGGATGACGGACTGATTTCGTCGGTCATCCGTCTTCCCTCCCCGGTCATGGGTTGAAAGGAGGGATGGCGCCGGCTGTGGGGCCGGCATGAGAAGCACAGACGGTTCAGTACAGGCAACAAGGGCGTTGCGGAGAGCGAAAGGCTTTCCACTTATCTCTGCCAAGTCCGGCACGTTCCACTGGAGGAACGGACCCGGCGCTCCTACGGAGGATCCGCCGCGATGCGAAGGCGGCCTCCAACGGCCGCGGCGAGGGGCCGCGGGCCTGTGACACACGCATAGGGAGGTTGCAGAGAGTGACTCGCTTATCAATCCGATTCAAGCGGCCGGCCGCCCGGATTCTCCTGGGCGCCTGGCTCACCGTAATGCTCTTCGCCGCCGTCGGATGCCGACCGGCCTGGGCGGACGAGCCTGCGCCGGACCCTGCCGGCCTCAGCACCGGCGCGGCGCCCGACGTCTACGGCATGCCGACGGCCAGCACCGACAACTTCAAGCTCACGGACGCCGACAAGATCAAGAAGGACCTGGCGGCCAACAAGGCCAAAGAGCCGTTCGCCGTCGCTCTGGCGGACAGCGTGGGCCATATCAAGGTAGCCACGAACTTCACCTGGACGCTCAGCACCGGCTACCTCGTGCTCTTCATGCAGGCCGGCTTCGCGCTCCTGACTTGCGGCCTCGTCCGCAAGAAGAACGCGGGCCACCTGATGATGCTGAACTTCGCGGCGTACGTGTTTGCCTTCTTGGGTTACTACGCGGTGGGATTTGCATTCCAATACGGTGGCGGCGCCATCAATGCAGCGCCCACCAACCTGGGCGGCACGCCCACCCTGAACCACTTCCTCGTCGGCCACGGCGGATGGGGCTTCCTGGGCGGGAAGGGATTCTTCCTGTCCGGTCCGGCTTATGACGTGGGCGTCAACTGCCTTACACTCTTCGAGGTCGTCTTCATGGAGACGGCCGGCTACATCATCGTCGGCGCGATCTGTGAGCGGATCACCTTTGGCGCGTTCCTGCTGGCCGAGATTTTTATGGGCGCCATCCTGTACCCGATCTTCGGATGCTGGGTATGGGGCGGCGGCTGGCTCTCGCAGCTCGGCGTGACCAAGGGGATGGGCCACGGCTATGTGGATTTCGCCGGTTCCACGGTGGTTCACGCTATAGGCGGCTTCGCGGCGATGGCGCTGGCCATCATCCTGGGGCCAAGGCTGGGCAAGTACGGGCCGGACGGTAAGCCGAGGGCCTTCCCGGCGCACAACATCCCGTTTGTAGTGACCGGAACGTTCATCCTGCTGTTCGGGTGGATGGGCTTCAATCCGGGCTCCACGCTGGGCTCTACCGACCTGCGCATCTCCGTGGTCGCGATTAACACAAACCTGGCAGCGGTAGCAGGCGCGGCCGCCGCGATGGTGTTCTGGCAACTCATGTTCGGCAAGCCGGATATCTCCATGGCCTGCAACGGGATGCTGGCCGGACTGGTGGCGATTACAGCACCGTGCGCCTTCGTGAACTCAACGAGCGCCATCATCATCGGGCTAGTGGCCGGGTGCCTGGTCTGTGCTGGCGTTCTCTTCAATGAGCGCGTCATCAAGGTGGACGACCCCTGCGGCGCCATCGCCGTGCACGGATACTGCGGCCTCCTGGGTGGCATCTGCGTCGGCGTCTTCGCGGATGGGACGTACGGCTCTGGATGGAACGGCGTGGGCGCCGACAAGTACTTAGGTGTAGCCGGCAAAGGCGTCACGGGACTACTGTATGGCGACACGAAGCAGTTCATCATGCAGATTCTGGGCGCTCTGTGCTGCGCCGCATGGGCATTTGGGGCCACCTTCATCACGTTCAAGATCGTGAATGCCATCAAGTCCATGCGGGTGTCTCCGGAGGCGGAGCTGGAAGGGCTGGACGTGCCGGAGTTTGGGGCACCGGCCTACCCGGACGATCCCATCGCCATTCCGGATTCCGGCAGCGATCACGCGACGGTAACCACCGCCGTGGGCATGGGCAACCACGTGGCGGACGCGCCCGCTTAGGAGAAGTAAATGGGTAAATGGGTAAATGAGTGTACGCCGGACTCCGGAAGGTACACCCATTTACCCGTACACTCATTTCCTCTCCGCATAGGACAGGAGAAATACGATGCCGAAACGGTCAGGGAAGAGATCCAGCCACAACACCCCGCGTGCGCGCGCTGAAGTGCGTGCGCAGCAGCACCTTCCCCGCATCACGCTGATCGCGGGACTGACCATCATCGCCCTGGCCGTTATTGGCGGGTTTGTGCTCAGCTTCTATCCGAAGGCCTTTGGATTGAGCGAGTCCAACCCGGCCGTAGGGTTCGGGCTCGCCGCCCTGGCCTGTTTCCGGCTATGGGCTCTGCGGCGCGAGCTGCGCCGCCAGGAGGAATCATGACGAAAGTAGAGGCGCTGATCCGGCCCCAAAAGCTGGATGAAGTCAAGGCGGCCCTTTCCGATATCGGCATCAAGGGCATGACCGTGACCGAAGTACGCGGGTCCGGCAAGCAGAAGGGGTTCACCCAGCACTACCGCGGCGCGGAGTATACGGTGAACCTCATTCAGAAGATCAAGCTGGAGATCGTGGTACCGGATAACGAGGCGCACGTGGTAGCGGAAGCGATCGCCAAGTCCGCCCGCACCGGCGAGATCGGCGACGGCAAGATCTTCCTTATTCCGGTAGGCGAGGCCATCCGCATCCGCACCGGCGAAGAAGGAGAGATAGCCGTAACGTAGGGATGAGGGATGAGGGATGAATCCGGAAGCCGGGATCGATGCTGCCCCGCTCCGACGAAACGTAACTGCAGCCCTTCGATGCCGGAACCATAGTCCGTTATTCATCCCTCATAACTCATCCCCCAGCCTCCCGGCTTCTCCCAGTGCTGCGAGGAGTCCGGCATTCTCGGAAAGCGGTCTGCCAACGGCGGCGGCTAAACGTTAATGTTGCGTGGTGGGCATGGCGCCCGCCCCGGACTTCACCGTGGAGAAGAACAATGCTGTTTCGTGCTCACGCACGCACGCGCAACGTCTTGCGCGTATTCCTGTGGCCGCTGATGGCTGCCGGTCTGCTTACCCTCTGCGCTACCGCCTTAGCCCAGGCACCGGCCGCACCTCCCGCTATACTGCCGAAGATCGACACAGGCGACACGGCCTGGATGCTGGTCTCCACCGCCCTCGTGATGCTCATGACCCCCGGCCTCGCGCTCTTCTACGGCGGGATGGTCCGCTCCAAGAACGTCCTCAATATGCTCATGCAGAGCTTCATCGCCGTGGGCGTCGTAACGGTGGCCTGGATGGTTCTGGGTTATAGCCTGGCCTTCAGCAAGAACACCCCGTTCATCGGTGGTTTTGGCTACCTGGGGCTAAGCGGCGTTGGCGCCGCGCCAAACCCGGCTTACGGGGCAACCATCCCCCACGACGTGTACATGATCTACCAGATGATGTTCGCCATCATCACCCCCGCGCTGATCAGCGGAGCCATCGCGGAGCGGATGAAGTTCAGTACCTACGTGGTGTTCATGGCGCTCTGGAGCCTGCTGGTCTACTGCCCGCTGGCGCATATGGTGTGGGGTGACGGCGGCTTCCTGGGGACCAGCGGCGGCGTCGGCGCGCTGGACTTCGCGGGAGGCACGGTAGTCCACATCTCCAGCGGCGTGTCCGCCCTGGTGCTGGCCATCATGCTCGGCAAGCGCCGCATGGACACGTCCGAGGATCTGCGGCCACACAACCTACCCATGACGCTCATCGGCACCGCGCTGTTGTGGTTCGGATGGTTCGGCTTCAATGCCGGCTCGGCGGTGACCTCCGGCAGCCTGGCGGCCTCCGCGTTCATCGCTACGCACGCCGCAGCCGCTATGGCGGGGCTCGCGTGGATCGTGCTGGAGTGGGTGATGTACAAGAAGCCCACGGCGCTGGGCTTCGCGACCGGCGCGGTAGCCGGCCTCGTCGCTATCACGCCCGCCTCCGGCTTTGTGGGTCCGCGCGCGGCGCTCGCCATCGGCATCGGAGTGGCCTGCATCTCCTTCTACGCTATCCGGCTGAAGAATAGGTTCGGCTACGACGACACACTGGACGTCTTTGGGGTCCACGGCGTGGGCGGGATGTGGGGCGCGCTGGCAACTGGCATCTTCTGCGCCAAAGGCATCAACGCCGCCGGGGCCAACGGGCTGCTGCACGGAGGAGGTATTACGCAGCTAGGCCACCAGGCGCTGGCGGTGGTCATCGCCGTAGCCTACGCCGCGCTGGCCACATTCCTGCTGGCCTCCGTGCTGAAGCCCATCATGGGGCTGCGCGTCAAGGAGGAAGCGGAGGACTCCGGTCTGGACCTGGCGCTGCACGGCGAGACCGGCTACTCCGGCCCGGACGCCCTCACGGCAGCCGCCGCGCTGGAGTAGCAGGCCATGGCCCACGCATAGAAACCCATCCGCTCCTGCATAATAATGTGGGCTTGCACCGTTTGATCGCGTCCCGGCAAGAGCCTGACCTCCGATTCAGCCGGGACGAATCTCTTCATAGGGGAAATCGATGAGCCGCGTAGAGGCGCTTGAAAAGCAGATTCGCGACCTGTCACCGGCCGAATTTGCTGAGCTGCGAGATTGGATGCTGAAGAAGGATTGGGAGGAGTGGGACCGCCAGATCGAGCGAGATGCGGCCTCCGGCAAGCTAGACGCCCTCTTTGAGAAGGCTCGCTCAGATCATCGCGCCGGCAAGAGCAGAGAGATCTGAACATTGAGCCTATGCGCCACTTTGCCAGCCCAGACTTCTGGGCGCGATTTAGAATCCTGCCGCAAGAGGTCCGGCAACAGGCGCGGAGAGCTTTCAAGGTGCTGCGCGCCAACCCCCGCCATCCTTCTCTCCACTTCAAGAGGGTTGGCGGATACTGGTCGGTTCGGATTGGCCTGGCGTACCGCGCACTTGGAACCGACGTGGAAGGCGGCATCCTCTGGGGATGGATAGGTGCCCACGCAGAGTACGACAAGCTGGTCTCTAGCTAACTGGCCGTCCACGGCGGCCTCGGCTACGCCGGTCCGGAAACCCATACTCACACGCTGCTGACCGGCAAGACGTGCTACTCCGGCCCGGACGCCCTCACCGCCGCCGCGCTGGACTAGCGGCCCTCATACGCGGGCAGAGCGATCCCGTGCAAGGATCGCTCTGCCGAACCGCTTTCGTTACGCCGTAGTTCTTAGCCGTTTACGTCTACCACCGTTCCCGTCTCCCAGCTCCTGATTGCGGCCTCGATGATCTCCTGAACGGCCAGGCCATCCGCGCCGCTGGCCTCGATCCGGTCGGGTGGGACCCCCTCCGTCACCTGCTCCAGCCAGCGGTGGATGCGCTTGTTGAAAGTGTCCCCAAAGCCGGTCATTCCGCCCATGATGCTGTTGCGGATGACCGTCAGCTCCATGCTCCGGCGCGGGTAGAGGGTGAGCTCTTCGAAACAGTTGTCCAGCACGAACCGGCCCTCCGTGCCCATCACCTCGCACCGCTCCAGGTTGTGCGCGGGGTTAGCGTCATAAGAGCCGGTGAGGTGCCCCACAACGTCGTTCTCGTACAGGATATTCACCTGCACGTTGCTCCAGCAGACCCGTTTGCCGTCCGGACCGTCCTCCCGAGGCGCGCGGTTGAAGAACGCCTGAACCTTCCGCGCCGGTCCGCAGTAGTAGCGGAGCACGTCCAGGCTGTGCGGGTGCAGCGCCCGGATGTGGAACCAGGGAGAGGTCTCGTTGGGGTTGCCTATCCACATGGTCATGTTGGCGAGGAGGAGCGTGCCGAGCTTGCCTTCCTCCACCCATTTCTTCGCCTGGGCGGCGGGAGGCGTAAAGCGGTGGTTCAGATTGATGCCGAAGTAGACGGCCTTCTCCTTTGCTTTGGCGACCATCTCGCGGGCGTGCCCGATGTTGTTGCTGATGGGCTTCTCGCAGAGCACGTGGAGGCCGGCGTCCAGGCACTCCATGGTGGGTTTGTAGTGGTCTCCGCCGTTCTCAGTCCCGGCCGAGCAGACGGAAACGGCATCCAGCTCCTTCCCCACGTCTGAGAGCATCTCCTGGACGCTGTACCACTTCTTCACGCCGTCTCGCGCGGCGGACCTATCGGCCCGCTCCGGGATAATGTCGCAGTAGCCTATCAGCTCCGCGAGCGGATCCTTGAGGTAGATGGGGCCGTGCGTGTTGCCGATACCTCCACAGCCGATTACGGCGACCTTCAGTGCCATACGCGCCTCCAAACACGGAATTTGAACCACAGAGTAAACTGAGAGCGCAGAGAAAGACCGATGAGGCGATGAAGCGATGAGGCGTCCGGAATCCGACCACACCTCATCCCCTTATCCCCTCATCGCCTCATCAGAATCTCCGTGTCCTCTGTGCTCTCTGCGGTGGATCAGTTTTCCACCAGTGGAGCGAGACGGTCGTGGCAGGTCTGGACGATGCTGTCCACGTACGCCGCGTCCGTGCTGG
>CAYNFH010000170.1:0-14674 GCA_964396385.1 uncultured Chthonomonadaceae bacterium
CCTCCTATATTCGCCAGCTCATAGACGCAGTCGGTGACCATTTCCGTGTGCTGATGGCCGCTCCGCTGCTCCTCGATACTTTCCTGCGGCATGGTGTGCGGGAGCACTTGGATGGTCTCTTTTGCCTATGTCCCCGCCAGGTGGTCGGCATCGGCCGCGCCGCATCGAGCGACGACTGGGAAGCGGCTGCTCGAATCCAGCAGGGCATCAATCGCGCGATGCGCCTGCTGAAGAGCCACGGCATCTGGCCGGCGTTCACCGCGCTCATGAATGAGCTCGGCGTCCCGGGGTACTTCCGTCCGCGGCCCTACCGCGCATGGGGTGAGGATGAGACAGCCCAGTTCCTCTCCGATTCGGAGACACAAGAGGTATTGGGGTTCCTATCCAGCAAGGTCACGGCTCCGGCTCTCCTGCCCCAGACGCGAGTTGCAGTCGTCCAACCGGGGAGAGGCCCGGTCGCTGCGTCCTGACGTGTCGCGATGGTCTCAGGATTCGAGCAATGATCCCGCTTATGCTGGCACTCGCTCAGACTTCTGCGACGCACCCCGGTGCGACCGAGCCATTCTTTCAGGTAGGCATGGTCCGGGCGGCACATCCGGGCGAGCAACACTGTTATCCAGTGGTCATCCGCACTGGAGGTGGCGGTATATTCTCGGTCTGGACGCAGGTTTCCGGACAGAACGCCGGGCGCAGAATAGTCATCGTCGGTTCCTTTTCCCGCAATGGAGGGCGCACCTGGGAGGATCCACAGATCCTAATGCATACGCCCGGCATGGGCGACTATGACCCGAACGTGGTAGTCGATGGCAACCGGATCCTGGTGTTTTCCACCACCACGCCGGTTCCACAGCCGGTCATCGACAAAAGCTACTTGTGGATGACCTACACGGATGATGAGGGTGCGAATTGGACGGCGCCAGTCCAGATAAAGACGCCGTTCAAGTACCTGGTCGGCAAGCGCCATATCGGACTCAAGCTCAAGGACGGGACGCTCGCGATGCCGTTCTCATGGGACCTCTGGGCGCAGGCCGGTACGCCCGCCCGAACGGAAGGCGAGATGGATCTGAAGTCAGGCGTCCTCGTTTCCCGTGATCATGGGCTGACGTGGGAACCACGGGGTGATCTGCACATATTCGAGCCGAAGACACGACCCTACGGAACCGGCGGGCTCTGCGAGCCTGCGCTCGTGGAGTTGGAGAGTGGCGATCTGTACATGCTGTTCCGAACTGGCACGAGCTGGATATACGAGGCTCGCAGCCGGGATCAGGGGCGCACGTGGAGCACACCAAAGCCGAGTCGCCTGCGCGGGTTCAATGCGCCCATGGCGCTCTGGCGAGTAGACCAGAATCCAAAGGAGGTGATGGTTCTCTACGATGATTCTCCGGTCGATCGCTTTCCGCTATGCGTTGCGATCACGGGAGATGGGGGAAAGACCTGGTCCCGACCCAAGGATGTCGCCGGTATAACCGGCACGGAGGTCTCTTACCCCGGCCTGACTCAGGCCGCCGACGGAACGTTCGTGGCCGTATGGCAGCAATCCAACCCGGATGGTACCCGTGACATTCGGTACGCGAGGTTCAACCGGGCCTGGCTTACGCAGCCCTGACGGCCCCAGATCAACCTGCCTGCAGCAAGGACACGCGGGCATCATTCAGCTCTACTCGTTCTCTCGTTTCTTTTGCGCACTCCCAGAGGAGGATTCAAACATGCAGCGCAAAGCATTCACCTTGATCGAGCTGCTCGTAGTTATCGCTATCATCGCGATTCTGGCAGCCATCCTTTTCCCGGTCTTTGCCCAGGCCCGCGAGCAGGCGCGCAAGATCTCCTGCGTCTCCAACGAGAAGCAGATAGGCACGGCTCTCGCCATGTACGCTCAGGACTATGACGAGACCAAGGTCTACAGCCAGGTCTGGACGTCCTTCACCTATCCGGATCTGAACGGCTCCTCGTTCAGCGGCCTGCTCCAGCCGTACGTAAAGAACCGGCCGTTGTTCCTCTGCCCGGACATCAAGCGGCCCCGTCCCGTGGGCAAAGACAACGACTACAAGGTGCCGGATGACGGCGTGCGCCACACGTCGACCGACTACGCCATGAACCTGGACGCCGGCTACTACGGCTTCTACTTCGGGCCGCAGTATTCCGGCAATCCGGACGGCACCGGCAACCTGATCATCGTCAGCTCCGGGATCACCAACTCTCTCGCATCGGTAGACAAGCCGGCTGAGCTTATCTCCCTGGTGGAGAAGGGGCCGCTGGAGGGCAACTGGCAGCTCGTGCGGTTCTGGTGGCTCACCTCCGCGACCATCAGCTTTGCAAAGCCGCATAACAGCAGGGCAAATTTCCTGTTTGACGACAGCCACGTCAAGAACATGAAATGGACGCAGACCTATGGACCCGGACCCGGGTGCAAGGGATGGCTCTGGACCAACTGCGGCAACTCGCAGTTCTCCGACGGCAGCGCGGACTACTACCGGAACTACACGTTGAGCACGGCAAGCAAGATCCTACCGGACTTCAACGACTGGTAGTCAAATGGGCGGCGCGGTTCCGGTAGGGAGTCATTTCCTCCCTAAGTATCCGCCGGGACCGCGCGCGGCCTCAGATATGGAAAGCGCAATGAAAAAGAAGGTTGGCAAGGGCGCTGCCATTGCAATCATCGCCGTCGCGGTCGCCGTGATAGGCTGGCTCGGTTGGTACTTTTCGGAGAACCCCTATAACCGAGGCCTCAACGAAGAGGCAATCTTTCGGGCGGCGGAGGCTAAAGCCAAGTCGAACGGCATAGACCTTCGCACCGCGCCCGGCGCATGGCCGGGACTCTACTACAAGTACCACCCGGAAGAGAAGCCCCCGTCCGGGAAGACGGCACCCGCCGCGCCAGCGCCTGCGGGTCTGCCGATCGGCGCCCCCGGCGCCTCAGCATCGAGCGAACCCGCTCCGAAGTAGTTGGGACTTTGGGTTTCCTCATGCTTTGCGGAGGAGAGATATGAATACGCGAGTCAGTAATGCTGTCATCGCGGTCGTCATCCTGGTGGTCCTGGCGGTGCTCGGGTGGGTCGGATGGCGGTACGCCGGGCCGTCGACCGTAGCAGTTCAGGCAGACGAAGAGAAGTCGTTCCGTGCTGCCGAGGCAAATGCGAAAAAGAACGGGATAGACCTCCGTACGGTGCCCCAGTGGGCTGGACTCTACTACAAGTATCATCCAGAAGAGAAGCCGCCGTCAGCTGCTGCCGGTCCATCAGGCGCGCCTACCACCGCCTTACCGCCTGGGAGCCCCCCGCCGAGCGCCGCGGACACGGCGGGTCCACCCGCGATGCACTAGCTCTCGAAACGGGCACGGATTACTAAAAGGGGGAGTTCTCCGGGACCATGAGATCTGCACTGGACCCTGCCCTGGCACGCGTCCTCGGCAGGATGACGGCGGATCCGCGGGAGCGGCAGAATGTGTTCTGGAGGACCGTGACCATGGTGCTCACCGGCGGGGCGGGGGCCCTCTTCGGCGGCGAGTTATGGGCCGGGTTTCTGACCAGGACTGGCTTCAGCAATACGGAGATCGGCATTCTGGCCTCGGTAGGCACTCTTTCCACGGCCTCGGGCTTGCTCGTCTTCATGGGACTTGCCGACCGGATCCAGGCGCGGATACGAGTCTACGCCCGGTGCCTCCTGGCCTCCGCCGTTCCGCCGGTCATTGCCGTCGGGGTGGCGCTCTCGTCGCGGTCCGCTGTGCCGCTCTCCGTGATGCTTGCGATGCTGGTCGCGGTCGTCGCAGGTCAGTACCTGCTGACCGCATTGCTCTGGATGCTGGACTATCCCATTCTGGTCCGCACCATCTCGGCCAGCATCCGCGGCCGCATGTTCGCCATCCTGACGACATCATTCGGTCTGCTGGCCATCGTTATCGGGCTGCTCTCGGCCGGCGTCCTTCGTAGCGTGGCCTACCCCATGGGGTATGTCTGGTGCTTCCTGGCCGCGGCGGCGATTTTTGTCCTATCGGCGGGCGCCTTTCTGCGGCAGAAGGATCTGCCCGAGTTGGCGGTGGCGGGAGCGAGCCGGTCCGCTCTACCGTTCGCCGCCATCGTGGACGTGTTCCAGCTCAAAGCGTTCCAGCAGCTCGCCGGACCGCACGTGCTGAGGGGTCTTGTCGGGGGCATCGCCGGTTTCGCGATCCCCGTCGGAATGAAGCACCTGCATCTGCCCGAAGGCGCGCCGGGTTACGCCACCTCGGCCAACTACGCGGCGGGGGTGCTGGCCGGAGTGGCGCTGGGCTTGATTGCCGACCGGTGGGGAGCGGGCCGGTCCACTCTCCTGGGGGACCTCCTTCTTGCCGCAGGGATGGCGACTATGATACTGGTTCCCATGCTTTCCGTCTTCCTGCCCCTCTACTTTGTACTGCACTTTGGCCGAAGCATCGAAGACTCGGCCGTGCCGTTCGGCGTTACGTTGGTGGTGCCCGCGGAGCGGATGGGCGCCTTCAGCGCGGCGCGGCTCATGATTCTTCAGGGGTCCAGTGCCGCCGGCGCCCTGCTATTCGGATACCTGTTCGATCACTTTCCTCCGGTGCCTCTCTTTGGGATAGGCGCCGCGCTAAAGGTGGCCAACGGAGTGTGGTTCTGGTCGGTCTTCCGGCAACCGGGCCGGGAATCGTGGCGCAAAGATGACGGAAGACGGAGGCAGGACGGAGTATGAACCACAAAGGAACGAAGGCACGAAGAAGTGACTCCTCCTTTGAGTCTTCGTGGTTCACGTTTGCCTTGCGGCTGCACTGAGAGACTGGACGGCCGGGGAGTGAGATACGTTAGATGACGGCAGTGACGGGAGCGAGAGAGTTACGCGACCGGCTTGTAGGGCCGATTGGGTCTGTGCGCACGCCATTCCGGCGCGATGGCTCGATCGATTTCATCTCGCTGCGCCGGATGGTCGATTTCCTGGTCGAGGCCGGTAGCCCGGCGGTTATGCTGACCTACGGCGACAGCCTGTACTCGGTCCTGACGGATGAGGAGGTCGCCGAAGTCACACGGGTCGTGGCCGAGCACGTTGCCGGAAGGGCCGTGGTCGTCGCGGCCGACCGTGGCTGGTGGACCGGCAAGGCGGCGGAATTCGCGGATTATTCCCGCGAGGTGGGTGCGGACCTGCTGATGTTGATGCCTCCCACGTGGGCCGACTCGGCGACTCCGCAGACGCTCGCGGACCACTATGCCACCGTCGCCGAGCGGATCCCGGTGATGATCGTCACCAACGTCTTCTCGTTAATGGGGGCGCACGCGGGGCTGGAGACGGTGAGATTGGCGATGGAGCGCTCTGCCAACGTGGCGGCGGTGAAGGATGACATCTGCGGGGAGTTCGGCAGGCGGCTGAGCGTATTGGCGCACGGTCGCATCGCCGTCATTGCCGGAGGCCAGAAGCAAAACCACCTCAACGCGTTGCCGTACGGATGCGACGGCTATCTGTCCACATTCATCACGCTCAAGCCTTCCATTGCACATGGATACTGGAGAGCTGTTCTACGAAACGACGTGGTGGATGCCGCCAGGGTCGTGCGCGAAGTGGACATGCCGTTCTTCGACTTCATGATGAAGCTGCCGGGCGGGTTCGACGCCGGGATCCACGGGGCCATGGAGCTGCTCGGTTTGGCGGAGCGCTGGCGCCGCCCGCCATACGCATCGCTGGACGACGGGGAGATAGAGAAGCTGTCGGGATTCTTGCAAGGGATTGGTGTGCTATGAGAAGGGAATGGGCGTTCAGGCGTTCAGGCGTTCAGGTGATGGGTGCTCTCGCGGTGCTGGGCGTGCTGGTACCTGCGGCATGTGCGGGAGCGGAAATCCCGCCTTGGGCCAGCCCGGACTCGAGCGCGTGGGCCAACGAAGCCAGAGCGACCTGGATCACGGATATGACCCGGTGCTCGCCATCGTCGGCGCTGTCGCCCACCATGCGGCGTGGCCATTGGAAGACCTACCCATACGAGCTGACTACCGGACGTAAGGGCATGCTGGTCTGGACGTCGGCTAGGGCCAAAGCCCCTCCGCTGAAACTTCCCCTGGGCGTGAAGGGCTGGCACGCCATCTTCGTCGGTCTCTGGGGCGGTGGCACAAACTCGGACGCGTGGATCAAGCTAAGCACAGATGCGGCGCCGCTGGAGCGGGCCAACTCGATCGGGGACTACTACGGCAACTTCCGAGATACGTTCTTCAAAGTGGCCGACCTCGCGGGTAGTGAGACCATCCAGTTCGCTCCTCTGACGGAGGGATTCACCTCGGCCTGCGGCATTGGCTACGTTAAGCTGATCCCGCTCACGGACAACGAGATTGCGGGCTTACAGGCGGATCGGGCGGACACCGGCAAGCGCACGATGACCGTTACGGACGACGGGTTCAGCTTCATCTACGCGCACAGACCGACCACCGTCGAGGACATGCTGGCACAGGTCGAGCCGCTCCGCTACAGCGACGTGGACACCCTGATCATGGAGCAGTTCGGCGGAGACAAGGTCATGTACCCGTCCGCGGTGGGGACGATGCCGGGGCAGGAGATGGACGACTTCGCGGATCCAGGCCACCGCTACTACGTGGAGTCGGTACGGGCGTTTGCGCGACAGCATATCAATCCGCTCAAGGTGCTCATCGACGGCGCGCACAACTGCGGCGTCAAGGTCCACGTCGGGTTCCGGCCGGCCGGATACAGTTGGGCGCCGCCGCTTGACGAGTTCTGGGAGACGCCCTTCTTCAAACAGCACCCGGAGTGGTACTGCGTGGACCGCGACGGCAAGGTGACTACGCGCATGAGCTGGGCCATACCGGAGGTGCGCAATCACGAGATAGAGCTGCTCCGGGAAATGGTTCGCCTGGGCGCGGACGGCGCCAACATCGTGGTAGTTCGGGGCCTTCCGGTGGTGCTCTACGAGCCGGCGTTCTGCAAGCTGTTCCAGGACAAGTATGGCGTAGACGCGCGCACGCTGGACGACACCGACCCGCGGATCCTGGCGATGCGGGCGGAGGTGGTCACCACCTTCTTCCGCGAGATGCGCGCGATGCTGGACGAGGAGCAGAAGCGGCGGGGCGGCAAGCATCTGGAGGCCAGCATCATTACGCTGGGCAGCGAGTACGACAACACCTGGTATGGCTTCGACATCCGGCGGCTCGTGAACGAAGGGCTGCTCGACCAGATCATGGTCTACCCGTTCGACTTCGGCGCCCGCAAGGGCGGCATGGACTACGCCTACTTCCGCGACGTCTGCGCCGCCAAGCACATCCCCTTCCGCGTAGCCGGCGCGTATGACACCCAGAAGATGCTCAAGTACGCCGTCGAGGCGTATGATGCCGGCGCAGGCATCAGCATCTTCGACGCCGTCGGCCGGGACATCGCGGATTGGCTGCCGCTGGCGCGAATGGGGCATGAGGCGGAGGTCCGCGAGCTGGCCACGGCCGGCCCGCGCAAGTCCAAATTGTACTTCTTCCACCTGCTCGGCAACAAAGTGATGGACGGCAGGTTCTCTCCGGTCTGGGGCGGATGAATCGAGACATGGACACTATTCATCGACTATTCAGAAGAAACAACTTCCGGCCATGGCACGCTGCGGTGTTTGCGCTGCTTGCAATCTACACCTCGATTGCGGCGCCCTTGGCCAGCGCAAACCCTCCTCAGCCGCTTCCGAAGCTGGAGAACGGCATCCTTTTCGGCCGCCTCAAGTCCGGGAAGCTCATAGGCGTGTTCCAGCCGCGCACGATCACGGTGGTCGCGCCGGAGGTCATGGCGCGCTATTCCACGGACAATGGCGCGAGCTGGAGCGAACCGACGCTCCTGTTTACACTGCCGGCACAGTTCGCGGGATGGGGCGTGGGCGAGCTGCTTGTGGACCACGATGACGAGCTGCACATGTTCCTGATGAGCCCTGGCGCCGCAGGCGTTGCTGCTTCCAGGGGTGAGCAGAACCGGCCGCTGGTCGGCGAGCTTGTGGGGTCTCGCCTCGACATCGGATATGTGCGCTCCTCAAGCCACAGGACCGCCTGGTCGCGGCCCCGCGTCCTTTGGATCGGCTACACAGGGGCGCTCAACTCCGTCATCCAGATGGACAATGGCACCATCCTCCTACCATTCTCTTTCCTGACCAAGCGGAGCTGGGGCAGCCGGGTCGAGGGAGTCGCGGCCTTCACGTATATGGGCCAGTACGACTGCACCGTCCTCTATTCGAGCGACGGCGGGGCGACGTGGCAGCTCGGCGACCGGCTGATGACGCCCGCCCCTGACATCGTTTCTGCCTATGGCGGTGTGGAGCCTGTGGTCGTCCAACTCAAAGATGGACGAGTCTGGATGCTGATTCGCACACAGATGGGCCGCTTCTGGGAGTCGTTCTCACGCGATGGGGCTCACTGGTCTGAGGCACGACCCACCGCGATCCTCTCTTCGGACTCTCCGGCGGGCCTTGTCCGGCTGTCGGATGGCCGCATCGTGCTGTTGTGGAACAACTGCCTGCGCTTCCCTTACGCCTACGGCGGGAGGCAGATCCTCCATGCCGCCATCTCAGAAGACTCCGGTCGCACCTGGCGCGGCTATCGGGAGGTCGGCCGCGACCCTCTGCGTAACGAGCATCCCTCTATCGAGGGGGACTACGGCACGGCTTACCCATTCCCGGCCCTCGCCAACCACGACAAGGTCATCTTTACGTCCGGCCAGGGCAAAGGGAGGTCCATTCGAGCCCTCCTCGACCCCGCCTGGCTCTACGAGACCAGCCAGACTGCGGACTTTTCTGTCCGGGCGGAAGAGTGGTCCTTCTTTGGCACGCGCGGCGTCGAGATCGTCGCGGACCAGGAGAGGCCCGGCGCGAAACTCCTGTCTATACGCAAGACCGAGGAAACCTGGCCCGCCGCCGCGGTCTGGAACTTCCCGGCCGGTGCGGTAGGAAGACTCCGGTTGCAAATCAAGCTGAATCCCGGCTTTGCGGGCGGTCTGATCGGTGTTACCGATCACTTCTCTACCCCGTTCGACTTTGAGGACCGCTACAACAACCTCTATGACCTCTGGATCGGACCTGGCGGCCGGCTAGCGCCCGGCAAGCGCCTGGAAACGGGCCGGTGGCACGAAATAGAGCTCGCCTGGAACGCGGACAAGCAGTCCTGTGACGTGATCCTTGATGGTCGCAAAGCGATTACGCTGCCGGTGATTCGCGCCAGCCGCAACGCCTGTTATCTCCGACTAAGCTCGACGGCCGAGCGAAAGGACCCGGCGGGATTCGTGATCCGGTCGGTGACGGTCGACGTGTCTACGGGCCGGGACGCGCGTAGGGCGGCGAGCCGATGAAGATTACCGCCGTCCGGGTGCTCGGCGCCAGCGTGCTCCGCCTCCGCGACAACGTTCCGCACCTCACGCTCCTGGACGTCGACACGGACGAGGGAATCACCGGCATCGGCGCTACCTGGTTCTCGCACCACAAGGTCGCCCCGCTCATTACGCAGGGTCCGGATAGCCTGGACCGTTTCGTGGTCGGTCGCGACCCGCTGGAGCCGGCCGCGCTCTGGCGCGAGATGTACCGCGCCCGCTGGGTGGACGGTGCCCTGGCCATGGGTGCGATGGGTGCCATAGACATGGCGCTCTGGGACATCGCCGGCAAGGCTCTCGGCCAGCCGGTGCACCGTCTGCTGGGGGGCGCGATTCACCCGAGCATCATGGTCTACGCCAGCGCCAGCGCCTTCATCTCCAGCTCTTACGAGGGAGCGGGACCGTGGCGTATTAAGTCCGCCGAGAGGCTGGCGGACGAGAGCCGCGCGTATGTGCGGGAGGGTTTCAAGGCCATAAAGTTCGGCTGGGGCAACCACTTCGAGCCGTCGGACGACGAGCGCCTGGCCGCTATCCGGGAGGCTATCGGGCCGGATGTGCGGCTGATGATCGATTTTGGCAACCCGGCCTACCGGTCGCACGGCTGGAACGCGGCGGCCGCCATCCGGGCGGCCCGGATGCTGGAGAAGCACAACGTCTACTTCTTCGAGGAGCCCATGCTCCCCTACGACGTAGACGGCCACGCCGAGGTCGCGCGCGCCGTGGACATCAACATCTCCACCGGCGAGTCTCTCTGCGGTTACCACGAGTTCGCGCCCTATCTGGAGCGGAAGTCCGTGGACGTCATCCAGCCGGACGCCATGCAGATGGGCATCACGCAGCTCCACCACATCGCCTGCCGGTCGGAGGAGGCGGGAATGCTCTGCATCCCTCACAGCCCGTGGTCCGTCTTCGCGGCCATGTGCCACCTGCAGGTCCTCTCCACGGTGAACAATGGTCCGTTGATCGAGTATCCGGCCTACGCATCCTTCGATGAGGGCTCCCTCATGTGCGAGACCACCCGCGTGAGCCACCAGGAGATCGTCGAGACGCCCCCCGTTCTGCGCGATGGCTACCTGGAGCTCCCGTCCAGCCCCGGCCTCGGGCTGGGCCAGCTCGTGCCGGACGGCATCGCCCGCCTCCAGGGTCTTTTCAACGGAGAGCTCCTGCCGTGAGCGCGCCTCTTCAACATCCAACTGGGGTCCCCGCGACCGCCACTGGTCCGAGCGGGTGGGGCAACCTTCAACCTTCCACCGGGCAGCTCAACGTCCTCTTCACCTGGGTCCCGGGGGAGGGGTTGGAGATCATCGAGAGGGAGGCACCCGGCATTTGCGCCTTGGCGACTGCGGACCGTGCCGAGATGCTCCGGCTCATCCCCCAGGCCGACGTGGTGTGCGTGGGCGAGTTCGACGCGGAGCTGCTGGCGGCGGCAAAGCGGCTCCGCTGGGTACAGGCGCTGATGGGCGGCGTGGAATCGGTCCTGTTCCCGGAGCTGCGGGAGAGTCTCATTCCGCTCGCCTGCTGCAAGGAGTGCTTCGCCGTTCCGGCTGCCGAGCACGCGTTGGCCCTGATGCTCGCCTTTGCCCGCCGCCTGGAGTATGACATCCGCCGCCGGCCGCTTCGCACGTTCGAGTACCGTGACCCGGAGGAGCTGCTGGGCAAGACGGCAGGCATAATCGGCACGGGCAATATCGGAAGGGAGATCGCGCGCCGCTGCCGCTGCTTCGGGATGCGTGTTTCGGGCTTGGCGCGCCACGGGCTGCTGGGCGACCCCGACTTTGACGAGGTTCTGCCCCGCCCCCAGCTTCCCCGGCTGCTCGAACGGTCCGACTTTGTCATCGTCGCTGTCCCGCTGACGCCGGAGACACAGCAGATGATCGGAGCGGAGGAGCTCGCCCGCATGAGGCCGTCCGCCTATCTCATCGACGTGTCCGGTCGGCCCGCCCTGTACCACCTCGACGCTCTGGAGGCGTCCCTGCGGTCTGCCAGCATCGCAGGCGCGGCCCTCCAGATTGTTCCGGAGGAGGGCTCCTCCCTGTGGGACCTGGAGCGGCTGCTCATCGCATTCCACCGCACCACATCGCCGCAGGAAGTGGAGCGCTGCTTCCAGCTCTTTGCCGATAACCTGAATCGCGCGCGCCGCGGAGAGATCCTCCGCGGCCTCGTGAACAAACAAGCCGGATATTGACCAGTTTCAATGTTGGATTTTCGATTTTCGATTGCTGTACGCGCCGGGGGGTGAAAGGAGTGACTGAGACGATTGCACGCACCACAATCCGGGTCGCAGCGACCGGCCTCATCTATCGGAACCCGAAGCCGCATGTTCGCAGTCAGCACGCCTACTTCCCGTCCGTGGTATCGCTGCCAAACGGGGAGATGGTCGCCACGCTCTCGCTGGCGCAGGCGTTTGAGGCCACCGACCTCCACAGCTACGTCTCCCGCTCCACGGACTGCGGAGAGACCTGGAGCCTGGAGGGCCGCGTGCTTCCGGACGTGCCCGGCCGCCTCACTACCGAAAGCTGCCGCATCACCGCCCTGCCGGACGGGGAGCTTGTCTGCTTTGTGGTTCGCCACGACCGCACCGATCACCCGGACGAGGGCTTCACCAACCCGGAGACGCTCGGGTTTGTGCCCACGGAACTCCTCATCCTGCGCTCACCGGATGGCGGCCGGAGCTGGGGCACGCCAGAGCTGCTCATGCCGCCGCTGGTCGGCCCCTCCTTCGAGCTCTGCTGCCCGGTGATTCCGCTCAGGGACGGCCGCTGGATCCTGCCCACCTCCACCTGGCGCGGCTGGGACGGCGAGTGCCCCAACGGCATGAGGACCATCGCACTGGTGTCGTACGATCGCGGCCGGACGTGGCCGGAGTGGATGGATGTCTTCGGCAAGCCGGACCTGCCCATTATCCACTGGGAATCAAAAGTCGTAGAGCTGCCGGACGGCCGCCTGGTGGCCGCTGCGTGGGCCTACGATGAAGCGGCAGCCAGGGACCTGCCCAACCAGTACGTAGTGAGCCGGAACGGCGGCCGCACGTGGTCGCCGCCCCGTTCCGCGGGGCTCATGGGCCAGACCATGACCCCCTACGCCCTGCCGGACGGCCGTATCGTGAGCGTCTACCGCCGGATTGACCGCTCCGGGCTTTGGGCCAACATTTCGCGCATTGTGGGCGACGCGTGGATCAACGAGGCGGAAGCGCCTCTATGGGGGACGGGTTCATCCGGCCTTACTGCTTCCGGCGAGAACATGGCGGAGAACTTCCAGGTGCTGCGGTTCGGCGCGCCCTGCGTTACCCGCACGCCGGCCGGGGACCTGTTCGTCGCCTTCTGGTGCGTGGAGGACTGCGTCTCCAACATCCGCTGGTTCAAGCTGGACGTTGAGGGATAGCATGGGTCATTTCACAACGTGGGACTACATCGTGGTCGCCGTCTACCTGGCGGCCAGCGTCTGGCTGGGGCTGCGGTTCGCGCGCGGCCAGAAGTCACTGGAGCGGTACTTCGTCGCCTCCCGCTCCGCGCCGTGGTGGGCGGCCGGCATCTCCGTCATCGCCGCCAACTTCAGCGCCATCTCCTACATGGGCGTGCCTGCCTGGGTCTACCAGCACGACCTTCGGCTGGACATGGGCGTCATCTGGTTCCCGCTCCAGATGCTGCTGGTGGTCTACCTGTTTGTCCCCTTCATGGCCCGACTGCGGCTCTACACTATCTACGAGTACCTGGAGTATCGCTTTGGCCTCTCCGCCCGGCTGCTGGCCTCCACACTCTTTGTTCTGGTGCGCGGGGGCCACCTGGCCATCGCGATCTACGCCCAGGCGCTGGCGCTGGCGCTGGTGCTCCATATTCCCGTTATCGCCTGCATCTGGATCTCCGGCGCGGCTACCACGCTCTACACGGTGTTCGGCGGCATCGAGGCGGTGCTCTGGACGGACGTAATGCAGTTCTTCGTGCTGGTGGGCGGGATGTTCGTCATCCTCGCCGCCGTGCTCATGCCCTTTGGCTTCAACCCGGCGGAGGTGTGGCGCATTGCCTCGGAGGGCGGCCACACAAAGATGTTCTCCTTCGACCTAAACCTCACGGCGGAGGTCACCGTCTGGCCCATCTTCCTGGGCAACCTGGTGCTCAACGTGAGCTCTTACGGATCGGACCAGGTGATCGTCCAGCGGTACTTCACCGCGGGCTCCCGAAAAGGGATGGCCCGCGCCGTGCTGCTCAACGGCTTCCTCACGGTACCGTTGGTGCTGCTGCTGGACTTCATCGGCCTGGCGTTTGTGGCGTACTACCGCGCTAATCCCGCGCTCCAGTCCAGCCTTCAGAAGCCGGACCAGGTGCTGCCCCACTTTGTCACCAACGTGCTGCCCGCGCCGCTACCGGGGCTGGTCATCGCCGGCATTTTGGCCGCCACCATGTCCACCCTTTCCTCCGGCCTTAACTCACTCTGCACGGTGACCGTGGTGGACTTCTACAAGCGGCTGCGGCAGGACCGCGAGGGCGGCCAGGAATCGGTCGCTACCGCGCGCTGGTTCACGCTCGCGTGGGGCGTGGCCATCACGTTTGCCGCCATGTACATGAACCGGCTTGGCCAGATAGTCCAGGGCACGCTCACGGTGCTGGGCTTCCTAAGCGGCCCGTTGCTGGGCATGTTCCTGCTGGGCATCCTTACCCGCCGCGCCAACACGGTTGGCGTGCTCACCGGCGCAATCATCGGCACTGCCATTACGTGGGCCGTCTCGCGCACCGGCGTGGCCTGGCTCTGGTACGGACCGGTCGGCTGCGTGGCCACCGTCGCGGTGGGCTACCCAATCAGCTTCCTGCGGCCCGCCCTCTCTTCCGACCAGGTCAACCGCCTCACGCTCTGGGGCCGCGCAGCGGCATCAGACGTGGAGCCGGCGACCGCGGTGGAATGAGACTGCGCAAGCTGTGTCGCTTATCGGTCTGGTGGTGGGCAGTCGAAAATCGAATACCTCTTCCGGAGACTATGAATGCACCTTGTAGTGCTCGCTCTGTTCTCTGCTCTTCCGCTGAATTGCCCGCCCCCCATGGCTAAGGCATCAGCCGCCGCGCCGGGCGTTGTGGCGACCTTTGACGAGATGCCAAAGGTGGTCACCCTGCCGGACGGCAAGCTGATGGCGTTCTTCCACTCGCTTTCGGGCGAGATGCCGGCCATAACCGCCCGTACTTCTGCCGACGGCGGCAGGAGCTGGAGCGCGCTGAAGACGCTGCTCACGCTCCCGGAGGAGGAGGGTGCGTTTGGCTACTCCCTGCCGTTTATAGACCGGCAGGGCGAGCTGCACCTCTTCTTCTTCTGCGACGCGCACAGCGGCGCGATCCGTCCGAACCCCAAGGCGCGACCGATGCGCGCCGGGCTAGGGCAGCTC
>CAYNFH010000171.1:0-14603 GCA_964396385.1 uncultured Chthonomonadaceae bacterium
AAGCCAACTCATCGCTCTCAGACTTCCGGTCCTTCGCCAACTACTGGCGGCAGCAACAGGGCGACTTCAAGCAGATCGACCGGACGGGCGAATCCTGGTACTCTGGCACCAATGGCACCCGGGTGACACTGACGTACACTGTGGCGGGAAGCCGGCGGCCGATGCAGGTTACGGTGGAGGTGGTGACGGAGGGGCCGCGCCTTGCCGTGCAGGCGTGCAATGTGTCGCCTGCCGCAAAGGGCGGCTGGCACTTCGTGGGCTAAAAGGGCGGCCGATGGGATTCGAACCCACGACCTCCAGGGCCACAACCTGGCACTCTAACCAACTGAGCTACGGCCGCCGTATATAGGCGCCCCCGGCAGGAATCGAACCTGCGGCTCGGAGTTTAGAAGACTCCTGCTCTATCCACTGAGCTACGGAGGCAAGAGGGGAGAGCGGGAGACGAGAATCGAACTCGCGTCACCTGCTTGGAAGGCAGGAGCTTTACCATTAAGCTACTCCCGCTCGGCAGTGGCTATTATGGCCCTGCGCCGTTCGGGGTGTCAAGGCGAGTTGCGGGCTGGGTAAACGGGTAAATGAGTATATGGGTGTATGCCGGATTCAGGAAGGTAAACCCGTTTACCCATTTACCCATTTACACGAGCCCCGTGTGCCGCACGTGGATTGCCAGCAGGTCTAGCGTCACGGACACCGCCCAGTGCAGCCAGAAGCAGGGAAGAAAGGAGCGGCCCCGCACGGCCAGCCAGCCGAGGATGAGCCCCCCCGCGAAGGAGCTGTAGAACTCCGGCGTGGGTTTGCCCCAGTGCATAATCCCAAACCCGACCGCCTGCAGCAGAATGGCCGCCGGGAAACCGATTCCCCGTCCGAGCCCAAACGTCAGGAAGCCCCGGTAGAAGAACTCCCAGCAGAAGAAGTAGAAGCCGTAGGTCACCTCATACGCAATGAGTGTCTTCCAGGCGAACGCCGCCACCGGGAACAAAGGATAGTTGTTGTAGAAGTCCGGCTGTCGCGCCGCATACAGAAGCACCGGAAGCATCACCAGGTAGAAGAGGGCGGCATACTGCGACGCTGAGAGTCGCGACCACGTTTGGCGCCCGAGGCGGGCAGGGACGCCCGCAGCTACTCCATTGGGTGTTGGCGGAGCGAACCCGTACTCACTTAACGGCTCCCGATAGACTCCGAGGGCCAGCAGGCACGGCAGGAAGAGGATTCCCGTCATGTTGACGAGCAGGTACTCGTCCCAGGAGCGGGCGATCCGCGTCGTAGCGTTCCACCAGATGGAGTAGCCGGTTGCGTTGTAGCGCGTGAGGAAGCCGATAACGATCAGGCCGAGGAGGAAGACACCGGCGGCGCGAACGCGATTTTGCCGAGAAGGCCGGGATGCCGGAACGATTGCCGAATCGCTCACTCCGGCGGCGTCCATTCCCGCATTTTCCGCGCTGCTTCGCCCACGGACCGGGCCAGTCCGGCCATGTCGAGATCTCGGAATCCGGTACGGTCGTCGTATAGCGGCTCGCCCGCGACCATCGTAAACAGCACGTCCCGCGCCCCGGAGGCGTAGACCAGCGCCTGGTACGGATCGTAACAGGGTAGGGCATGAAGCCCGTTCAGGTTCACTGCAATCAGGTCGGCCTCTTTGCCGGGCTCCAGAGATCCGATCTTCCCCTCCAGGCCCAGAGAGCACGCCCCGCCGATGGTCGCCATCTCCACCACATCCTTCGCGCAGAGCGCGTTTATGCGCCGCGACCGCGCACGCTGCGCCAGGACGGCGAAGCGCATCTCCTCGAATAGGTCCATCGTGTTGTTGCTGGCTACACTATCCGAGCCCAATCCCACGCGCACTGGGCGGGACTGGCTCCCCTGGAGTAACCTCAGCGCTACGATGCCGTTGCCGAGTTTGGCATTGGACTTCGGACAGTGCGCCCATGCCGCCCCTGTTCTAAGGATTATGTCCCGGTCTGTGGCCGCCATCTGTACCCCGTGGACGAGCAGTGTTTGCGGCCCCAGCGCTCCGAGCGATTCCAGATAGCGGACCACCGTGGTCTCGGGCGGCGTCTCCATCCACGTAATGCCCCGGGCGGTCAGCCTCTCCGCGATCTCGCCCGTCCCGCAGCGCACCAGCTCAGCCTCCGGCTGCGATTCCGCCGCGTGGATGCACACGGGCAGCTTCTCGGACCGCGCATACTCCGCCACCGCGCGGAGGGCGGCCGGGCGAACGGTGTAGGGAGAGTGAGGGGAAATCCCGACGCGGAGCCGCGTCCCCGTGGCCGACCAGCGGAGAGCGGCCACTTTGAGGGCCAGCTCGGAGACCACCGCCTCCACCGGCTCGGTCTCGTCGGTGGAAAACACCTCCTGGTACACGGTCCCGCGCAGCCCCAGCGCCTTTGCGCCCAGCAGGGCGGCGCCAGTCGGCGTGCAGTCGCCGATGGTCGTCACGCCACCGGCCACCGCCTCGGCGGCGCCCAGGGTGGCGGAGCCCACCCAGTCCTCTTCAGTGAGCGATTTGCTGCGAGCGGTAAGCTCCCGGATCCAGTCAAAGAACGGCAGGTCCTCCAGCAGCCCGCGCATGACGGTGTAGTCCAGGTGGGTGTGGACGTTGACGAGCCCGGGAAGAAGGATGGCCTCACCGAAGTCCCGGTCCTCCTCATTGAGTGGTGCTGATGGGTTGGCCCTTCGGACCTCGACGATTCGGCCCTCCTCCACCACCACTTCACCGTCTTCGATGGGCGGGCCGGCAATGGGCAGTACCCATCGCGCCCGGAACCGCCGCGATCTTGTTCCTCCAGCTCCCCCAGTATTGGGGGCGGGCGGGCCTGGAGTCACTGCACAGGGAGGGACCAGAGCCGCTCCATCTGCTGGCGGTTCAGGCTCTTGGTGTGGCCGTCGCCATGCAGACAGTTATAGCGGGTGGTGTTGATGAGGAATCCACCATGCCACTTCCCGGCCGCGTCAAACAGCACGTTCAGCTCCGAGGCATTCCTGAACGTAGCGTCGCCGGCATGGCGGAAGGAGATCTCTGTCCGGTAGTTGTAGCTCGTGCCGAACTTTTTGAAGCTGGTGGGATTGGCGTCGATGGGCACGCCGGTAAAGTCCTCTACGTCGTATCCGGTGTCGGACGGGCAGTGGAACAGCTCCTGGGACTTGATGTAGGGCTGCAGGACCTCATGCATGAACGGCATGAACGGGATCTGGGCCTGGAAGTCCGGATACTGCGACCAGATGACAGGCGTGTACTTGTCGGTCGGGTCGACGGCCCAGGGGTACAGGTCGTCGTAATCCTGGGTGTACATCCGGATGGCGAGACCGACCTGGCGCAGATTGGAGATGCAGGTGATCTCGCGCGCCTTACCTCGCGCGGCGGAGAAGACCGGGAACAGCAGGGCAGCCAGAACCGCAATGATGGCAATAAAAGTCAGAAGCTCGATGAGCGTGAAGCCGAGTCCGACCCGAGCGCGTGGCATATGTTGACCTCAGCCTTCCTACCGGGGAACCTGCGCGATTCTACCACCTGCCCTCTTGGGCGTCAACGGCGCGGAGATCACTCCTCCAGCCGCCCATCGCGCATGCGAAAGACGTGGTCGGCGCCCTCGACCATCTCCGGATCGTGGGTCACCACAATCACTAACCCGCGGTCGCGGTAAGAGGTTAGCAGATCGATCACCACGTGCCCGTTCCGGTGGTCCAGCGACGCCGTCGGCTCGTCCGCGAATATGACATCCGGCCGGTTGATCATCGCCCGCGCCACGCAGACCCGCTGCCGCTCGCCGCCGGAGAGATGGTACGGAAACCGATCCGCCAGCGCGCCGATCTCCAGCGAATCGAGCAGTGTGTCGACCTCCCGGGATGCGTCGGCATCTCCCGCCGGTGCGGCGGCCAGCACGTTTTCGCGCGCCGTAAGGTAGTTGAGCAGGAACGGCTGCTGGAAAACAAACCCGAAACGCCTGCGCCGCAGGACCGTCAGTTCCCGCCCCGAGAGCCGGCTGTAGGGCGTGCCATCCAGCTCCACCTCGCCGCCCGTGGCGCGCTTCAGCCCGCTGAGCAGGTAGAGCAGGGAGGACTTCCCGGACCCCGAGGGACCCATCACGCCGATAAACCCGCGTTCCGGCGTCTCAAGCGAAACCCCTTCGACCGCATATGTGGTCCGGTCTCCATCGAAGTAGGCGAGGCTCACATCGCTTGCGTGTAGAAGGCAAGACCCTGGAGTCGTGAGTCGTGAGTCGTGAGTCGTGAGACCGGAATTTGGAGGGTGTTCAGGTGTTCGGGTGTTCAGGTGTTCAGGGCCGGATTCCGGAGACTCCCCTTCTCCCCTTCTCTCCCTCTCCCCCTCTATTTTCATTGCCGGCGCTCAATGATACTCACCGGATCCAGGCGCAGAAGCCGGTGCCCGATGGCCGCCCACGCGAACAGCGCGATGGTGATGGGCAGCGGAAGCGTGTACCGGTAGGCCGCCAGGTCCACGGGATCCAGGAGCATACCGCGAGGGGTCATAACGAGCGCTTTGATACAGAAGAGAACCGCCAGCGTGAGCAAAGAGCCCATGGCCCAACCGATGCCGCAGAGCAGGGCCGTTTCCGCCAGCACGCGACCCAACAGCGTCCGCCGCAGATAGCCGATGGCGGACAGAATCGCGAATTCCGGCAGCCTCTGGGTGAAGTAGATGTTGGTGAGCATCCCGGTCAGGAAGGCGATGGCGAACACAATGATCCCGATCACCACGCTCATGATCAGGTAGAGGCTGGCTAGCGCGTCACGCGTCTCCCGCACCAGGCTGCGGTAAGTCCAGACCCGCGCATGTGCTTTGTCCACTACACGATCCAGCGCCCGATCCAGCGCGCCCTGGCCGTCCGGCGTCTGCGCCATGACCACGCAGCCCAATGGGTTCACGGGAAAGTGGTTGCGGATGAACGATTCGGAGCTTAATGCCAGCCAGACCGGCCCTTCAAAAGTGCCGACCAGCTTCATCGGAACGATGGCGTAGCTGTCCTCCGAGTTCGGCTCCAGCACCACGCTTCCCAGGTGTAGGTGGCGGTTGCGGGCGATCTCCGCGGAGAGCGCTACCTCGGGTTGGTCCTCCGCAGGCAGCCGGCCGCTCCTCATGATGAGATGGCAGCGCTTGAGCGCAACGTCGCGCGCCTCCGGAGGCAAGCCGAAGACAACAAACGGCATCTTGCCGAAGATCGTCTTTACGACCGTGATGGCCGGTCGGGTGGGGTACATCTTTGCGGTGAGCGGCAGCGCGCGCACCTTCGCCAGAATAGTGCCGTCGATGGTGAGCGCATTCCGGGGGGTGATCACCGTAAAGTATCGGTGGTAGCCGTACATGGTGAGCACCGTGAGGTCGATACTGTCCACGAGGCTGACCACGCTCGCCACGAGAGCTACCGAGACGACGATGACGAACGAGATCGGTAAGGTCCTGCCAAGGTTACGCCGAAAGTAGAGCCAGGGTGAGAGCGGGCTGCGGATGAGTGGGCCTCCGGGCGGAAGTATGGGAGTATGGGAGTACGGGAGTATGGGAGTCCGGATTCCGGCCACACCCACACGCCCACACCCCCACACTCCCACACCAGAATCTGGCGTATTATACCGGCGTGCGAGCGGGGCCGGTTCCCGCGGAGGGGCGCGAGTTGGAGCAGAAATACGAAATCGCAATTCGGGGCGGCACGGTGCTGGACGGGACCGGCGCCCCACCGAAACGAGCGGACCTGGGCATCGTGGATGACCGCATCGCCGCGGTGGGAGACCTTACGGAAGCTGAAGCCGCCCGGACTATTGATGTGACCGGTCTGCGCGTCGCGCCCGGATTCGTGGACATCCACACCCACTCCGACATCTCCGTCTGCTTCCACCCCCAGATGGAGAGCATCCTCTCTCAGGGAATCACGACTCAGGTAGTGGGAAACTGCTCCCTTTGTCTCGGCTTCGCCACCGATTCAGATCTGTTCGCATTTGAGAAGCGGTGGCTCGGCGTCCACGGAGCGCGCATCACCTGGGATAGCATGGACGGTCACCTCCGCCACGTCGAGGAGCACGGGGTCGGGACGAACTACGTGATGCTGGCGGGGCAGGGGACGCTGCGCAAACGCGTGGTGGGCCTGGAGGAGCGGCGGCCCAGCTCAGATGAGATGGAGCGCATGGAAGCCCTGCTACACGAGGCGTTTGAAGCAGGCGCCTGGGGCATCTCCACGGGTCTGGAGTACACGCCCTCCAAGTACGCGGACGTAGAGGAGCTGGCCGCACTGAGCCGCGTGGCGGCCGAGCACGGCGGCTTTTACGCCAGCCACCTCCGGAATGAGGGTGACCATCTGGTGGAGGCGGTAGCAGAGGCCCTGGAGATAGGGGAGCGCGCCACCATTCCCGTCCAGCTCTCCCACCACAAGGCCGAGGGCCTGCGCAATTGGGGCAAGGTCCGCGAGACGCTCGCCATGGTGGACGCCGCGCGCGCCCGCGGGCTGGACGTACAGCTTGACCAGTATCCCTACACCGCGTTCCAGACCAGCATGGCGGTCCAGTTCCTCCCTCCATGGGCGAACGTGGGCGATAACGCCGAGGTCATTGCACGGCTTACAGACCGGGAGCAGCGCAAGCTGATCCTGCAGGACATTCGTACCAACCACGCGGACTGGGACGAACTCGGGCCGGACTCGCCGTGGGACCGCGTGGAAATAGGGGTCTGCCGCAACGACCGCTCGCTTCAGGGCCTCACCATCGGCTCCATCGCGCGCGAGCGAGGTGTGAATCCTATCGAGCTGGTCCTGGACATCATCGTCGGCGAGAGTAACTTTGTAAGCGCCATCAACTTCGCCATTGGCGAAGCGGACATAGAGACGGTAATGCGCTACCCGCTCACCATGATCGGCTCCGACGCCGTGGGCACGGCCCCGCGGGGCAAGCTGGCCGAGGACCGCGTCCACCCGCGCAGCTACGGCACCTTTCCGCGGGTGCTCTGCCGGTACGTGCGCGAGCGCTCCGTGATCTCGGAGGCCGATGCGATCCGCAAGATGACCGCCATGCCCGCGCAGAGGCTGGGCCTGCAGGAGCGCGGCCGGATCGCGCCCGGTATGTTCGCGGACATCGCGGTTTACAACCCGCGAACCGTTCAGGACAACGCGACTTTCGCCGACCCGCACAGGCTGTCGTCCGGAATCGAGCACGTTCTCGTGAACGGCCGCCTCGCCTGGACGGCAGACGCACTCACCGACACCATGGCCGGGCGAGTGCTGCGGAAAGGGCGCTGAGGCGCCTACGACTTGAAGAGGCCGATGTGGAGGCCGTCGCCGAGCCAGCGGTGTATGAGGAAGTCCATGCGGGAAATGAATAGCGCCATGCGCGCCATGATGGTAGAGCCGAAGATGGCTCCGAATGCCACCATCAGCACCCAGCGGCCCGCGTTGGCTGTCTTGCGCACAACCTGATTGTTCTGCTCGAACGAGAAGAAGAAGTAGGTCATCACGCAGATGAGGATGGCCAGGAAGATGAGGTTGTTCAGGGCGCCGGACCAGGAGAGCGCCTTGATAGGCCCTAACGCGGTCTGCTGCGGAGGATGCGGCAGAAGCGGCTTGAACGTGGTGCTGACCTGTTTGTAGTAGAGCCCGGAGAACTGCTGAAACTGCTGGCCGGCGTTCAGACCGAGCAGGATGCCGATGCTGATGCGCGACATCCAGTTGTAGCGCTTGCTGTAGATGAGGTACATCAGCAGCCCGACGGGCAGGCAGAAGAACCACCACCACCGGCCCTCATCCACCATCCTCTGCCACCAGTTGGGATACAGCACCTCAGACCACGCCGTGAAAATGGACCACCCCGCGGCAAGGCCCACGAACATGTGCTCGAAGAAGCGGTAGATCCGGTTCTCCCGGTACAGGATGGAGTAGATGCCGAGCGTGCAGATTGCGCCCAGCCAGAGCTCGATGAGGGCGGCGTGGTTACTGATGTACTGGATCATGCCCCGGTCTCCTGACGACGGTGGGCGAGGTAACCGAGGTTGCCGAGGACAATGAGCACAATGATCACGATGTGCGATACCGATAGGGCCAGCGCCTGGTGGCTCGCCCTGCCGGGCTCCTTCACCAGCCCCTCATACTCGATGGCGCCTTTGAGGCCGGTGAGCATCCCCGCCATCTGGCCGGAGTCCAGGTACTGGTATGCCTCCGGCGCCATCACGGCGGTCGGGCAAAAGACCATGGGCGTGCCCTTGACGCCCTGCACAAACGCCACCCAGTCCTCGTAGGTGCTGGAGGGCGTTATCTCCACGATGAGCCCGATGTCGTCGATTGTGTGCAGGTGCGCCATGAGCGGCAGCTTGGCCGTATCCGTGAGCGGGGAGTTACTGTTGTCGTGCAGCAGCGCGCCGGGCACGTCCCGCACCATCGCCTTTAGCGTTGCCTTGCTGGCACCCGCTGGCCGGAAGCCGAAGTTCACCCAGTCCCGGCCATAGACGTAACCATAGCGGGGACTGAGATCCTCAATGATCTTCCGCACGTTCTCCGGCCCTTGCTGCTCGAACCCCAGCAGCGCAAGCGGAATGTGCCGGCGCATGAGATGGTGCAGCACCGCGCGTGTCTGCGCCCCATTCTCCCCCTGCGTGCTCGCCGACCACTCGCACCCAAGGATGGCGACCTTATCGGTGGGCGCATTCTGGATGGCGTTGTACACGCCCATCGCCTGGTTGCTTGGAATGACCGGCAGGATTGTCTTGGGCACCAGCGCCGCTCCGACGCAGAGGAACAGGAGCAGATACACAATGCGCCGGTCTATCGATTGAAGGCTTGCAAGCAAGCGCTACACCTCACCTTAGCCCGGCGACTCAATTCGCGGGCTACACAAGGCAAAGTCCGCCTGCGCGGACTGCGGAATCAGACTTCGCGATCAAAGTAGCTGCCGCGCTCCAGGCTGAGCCAGATGCGAAGCGCGGTCGCGAGCAGCCCCACGCCCAGCCCGAACCCTACGGCGCGCACCGCGGGCGCGTTCACCCGGGTCAGCAGCCAGTCGCTCATGGTCTCCACGCGGAGGTTGGATAGCGGTCCCCCGGCCGGGAGCCAGTGGGTTACCCACTGGCCGGCATACACCTGCCCCATCATCACGATGAAAGCGGCGCCCATGAGCAGCGATGCCTCCGCGTTGCGGACCCGGAAGGCGCGGTACGCGGCGGAGGCGATGTAGAAGGCGATAATGCTGAACATCGTGGCGTCCAGGGCCTGGAGGCCGCCGATGTAGAGGATGTCTTTGATGTTCTGGTTCGACGTCATGTTCTTGTAGCCGGCCGCCCAGGAGAGGTAGCCCATTACAACGATGGCGATCATGCTCACCCAGAACACGATGCTGAAGCCCCAGCCCTGGCGGGCCCGGAGGATGTTACGTCCGTGCAGCCCCGCCAGAGTATAGATGCCGAGGCCAAGCGCGAACGTCGCGATGATCTGGTTGAAGTCGCTCGCAACCGGCAAGAAGGGGGTGAGGGCGTTCTGCTCCTGGCCCTTGACCATCTGGACCGGAAGGAAGAACTCCAGGGCATAAAAGAGGCCAGCCAGGAACGTCACCGCGGCGATCACGGCGCGCCGTCCACGCGGCTTGAGCTGCTGGAGCAGGAAGAAGACGACAAGCGAGAGGACCGCTGCCGCAAGCAGGTAGGGCCAGACGTGAGACCACCCCTTGTGCGCCGGAAACGTACGCTGGAACCAGCCCGCTATGGAGTTGACGATCCGACCGAGCATGATTCCCCTACTGGGCCTGCTTTATCCACCAGAGATGATTGAACCAGTGCATCCAGATGTTGTCCTCACCAAAGGTAGTCGCGAGCAGCACACCGATAACGCATACCAGCAGGATGAGCGCCTTGCCCATGTCCTGGCCCACCAGGCTTCCAACAAGGGTGGGCTCGCGGGTGAGGAATGCCGTTGCGGCATAGAACTCGTCGCCGATGATGACGTAGTCGCACGCGGCGATGAGGAAGGGAAGCTGGGTAGTGGAAGGGGTGCCGGCCACCTGGATCGCGCCAATCTGGTTCGCGTTCTCCGCCATAATGAGCGACTCAGCGTAGAAGTACCCGAACAGGAAGCTGGCGGCGACCTGCTCGCGGTTGATCAGTCCCGCCACCGCGGCCGCGTAGGCAAACTGACGATCGCTGAGGAACATGATGTCCTCGGTCCGGAAGCTCTCCAGCTTGCCCTCAGAGTTGTAAGCCTCCCGGATCGCCTCCTCGGCAACCGGGATGAGCGTGGGGTCCGCCGTGGGGAGGAAGATGCGGTTCCCGAACCGGGCGGCGGCCCGGGCAACATTGGCCAGGATGGCTATGGCCTGAAGCGTGACCACGTCGAGGCCGCCCAGCCCCGGCACCAGCAGCATGGGCCGGCCCATCTCCGTTGCGCGTCCAACCGCCTCGTCGATGGCCGTCAGACCGGGGATCCGCCGGATGAACGGCTGTTTGCCGCGGCGCGACCGCAGGATCATCACCAGGATCCCGGCGCAGATGACCAGCGTCAGGATGCGGTTCGCGGGATCGGAATGGTCCATTAGGCCTCTCCTTCCGCCATCCGTCCGTCGTCCGTCTCCCGTCCTCCGTCTTCCGTGACACCGGACCTCGAGGGTTCTGTGGAGTTTGTGCGTAGCCGTCCAATGGCCGCCAGGACAGACTCACGGTCACCGGGCACTCCGTCCGGCGCAAAGCGCAGATACACCCCGCGAAACGCGTCCAGTCTCGAGGGCGACGCGAGCGGCGAAAGGCGGACACCGTCGGAATAGAGCAGCGCGCGCCGCACCCGCGGCCACTCAATCACAAAATGGCTCGCGCCACACCGCGCTTCCGCCTGCGCCTCGGTAATCTGGAAGCGTGACGGGAGCAGGTACTCGGAGGTCGCGGACGCGATCATGAATACAGCCGCCCCGCAAACCAGGGGCGCGTGGAACAGGATCCAGGCCACGCCGGCGGAGAACAGCGCCGACGCGGCCACCGGGGTGAGCCGGAGGGGATCGCGCCGGACGGGATGGACGCGCCACTCGAGTAACGGAGAGTCGAGAGTCGAGAGGCGAGATTGGAGAGCTTTCGCGGGCGAGTCGCTGGGCGCGCTTGGTGGCGCGGCGTCGGAGGTCATATCGGCTCGCCCCGCCTGCCGGACCGCTGCGGCGGCTGGCACCGCTCGCTGGCCAGGTCTTCTATCCGCTGGATTAGCCGCTCTACGTTTTCGCGGTTCTGGAGGAGCTTGGTGGCGACCTGAACGTTCTCCAGGCCCACGACCGGCGCGAGGAAAGGGGACGCAACCACCAGACTCTGGCTGGCGATGAAGGAGAGCGGCTTGTGCATCTCCAGGAAGAGGACGGCGGGGACCTCCATACGCCTCCGAACGACCGCGTCCGCGACTCGGGTGAGGACCCGCTCGCGCTCATCGGGGTCGAGGACGGAGTCCCAATCAGCCACGGTCCGATTATATTTGCTAGGACCAAGCGTGTCAAGCGGAGCAAGCGGACTTCCAGCGGACTTCGGACTTCGGACTTCGGACCGCCGTTCAGAATCCGTCTTCCGTCCACCGTCGTCCGTCCTCTCCGCACGTTGACATTGACGCCCACCCGCTGGTATAATTTGCGCTGCCAATTCGTCGGTTGTGGTATGAGGGGGACAACAAATCAACAAGGATCTCCGTGTAAACGAGCAGCTACTTAGGCCGCATCGCGAGCTCCCGCGCGTACGCGATGTCCGTGTGATCGATGACGAAGGCCAGCAGCTCGGGGTTATGAACGTGCGGGACGCTATTGCGCTCGCGAAGGAGCGCGGCCTGGACCTGATTGAAGTCGCTCCGATGGCCGCGCCGCCGGTTTGCCGTATCATGGATTACGGCAAGCACAAGTACGAGACGGCCAAGAAGGACCGCGAGTCGCACAAGAAGCAGCGCGGAGGAGACCTCAAGGGCGTCTGGATGCGGCCGCAAACCGACGACCACGACTTCCAGTTTAAGCTCAAGAACGCGCTCAAGTTCCTGGAAGACGGAGACAAGGTTAAGGTAACCGTGCGGTTCCGGAGCCGCGAGATCACGCACCCGGAATTCGCGCGGAAGCTGCTGGACCGGGTGGTGGAGGCCGCGAACGGGATCGCCACGGTGGAGAAAGCGCCGGCGATGGAGGGGCGCACCATGACCATGATTCTGGCGCCCACCAGCAAATAGACCGCGTTCCAGCCAGAACAGAACGGATACGAAGCCGGGCAAGACCCGGCTTCACTATGCAAGGAGTGCTTCATGCCAAAGCTCAAAACCCGCAAGGCGGTCGCCAAGCGGTTCAAGGTGACCGCCACGGGGAAGCTGGTGCACCGGGCTATTGGGCTCAATCACCTGATGCGCAAGAAGAGCATGTCCCAGCGCCGCCGCCTGCTCAAGGGCAGCGTCCTGCCCGAAGGCGATGCCCGCCGCATCAATCGCATGCTGGGCGAGGGCCACTAATTCGGTTGAAAGTTGAAGGTTGAAGGTTGAAAGCCGGATCGTCAACCCAAGAAATGGAAGCTGCAACAGGAGCTTAGGAAACCATGCCACGCGTTAAGCGCGGGACGCTTGTCCGCAAGCGCCACAAGAAGATACTGGAAGCCGCGAGCGGCTACTTTGGAGGGAAAAAGAGCCTCTTCAAGACCGCCAACGAGCAGTTCATGCGGAGCGGCAATTACGCCTACCGCGACCGGCGCAACAAGAAGCGCGAGTTCCGGCGCCTGTGGATCGCCCGCATCAGTGCCGGGTGCCGGCTCAACGGCAGCAGCTATAACCGGTTTATCGAGGGCCTGACCAAGGGCGGCATCGCCGTCGATAGAAAGGTCCTATCGGACCTTGCCATCTCGGATCCGAACGCCTTTGCGCAGCTCGTCGCGCAAGCGGCGAGCGTTCTGCAGCCGGCGGGCCAATCCGCCGCCTAGCGCGGGCACTCTTACCGAACCATTCTTCAACGCCCCGCTGCGGGAGCCGCTGCGGGGCGTTACTATTGTCACAGCATCATGGATGAGCTAGAGCGACTATTAAGGGAAGCCGAAGCGGAGGTCGCGGCGGCACAGTCCACCGCGGACCTTGCGCTCATCGAGACGCGCTATCTGGGCTCCAAGGGTAGCCTGCAGGCGCAGCTCCGCTCCATCGGTGCGCTGCCCAAGGAGGAGCGGCCTGCGTTCGGCGCGCGCGTTAACGCGGCCAAGGAGACTCTTACGGCTCAATTGGAGGCTTGCCGTGCAGAGCTGGCCCGCGGAGAGACCGACGACCGTCTGGCCAACGAGTCCATCGACATCACGCTGCCGGGCCGCCCGCTCCCGCAGGGACGGCGCCATCCGCTCTCACAGACCGCCGCGCGCGTGAAGGAGGCGCTGAGCGGCCAGGGCTACGAGTTCGTGGAAGGTCCGGAGCTGGAGGAGTATGCCTACAACTTCGCCGCCCTGAACTATCCCGAGGACCATCCCGCCTTCGACGAGATGATGACCTTTTATGTGGACGACACGAGGCTGCTCCGGACCCAGGCGACCGCTCTTCAGGGCCGGGTGATGGCGGAACGGAAGCCGCCGTTCCGAATCGCCACCATCGGGCGTTGCTTCCGGTACGAGCAGGTGGATGCCACGCACCACCACACCTTTCATCAGATCGACGTCTTTATGGTGGACCACGGCATCTCGATGGCGGACCTCAAAGGGACGCTCAAACAGTTCGCGAGTACGATGTTCGGCGGCGACGTGCAGGTAAGGTTCCGGCCGGACTACTTTCCGTTCGTCGAGCCGGGCGTCGACTATGCCATCCACTGGCAGGACCGGTGGCTGGAGCTCGGGGGCGCGGGATTGATCCACCCGAACATCCTGGAGGCCTACGGCATCGACAGCGAGGAGTGGAGCGGATTCGCCTTCGGCCTCGGCATTGAGCGCATCCACATGAAGCAGAACGGCGTCCATGATCTACGTCTCTATCTGGAGAACGACCTGCGATTCCTGAAACAGTTCTAAAGGAATGGCGTTCGGGCCTTCAGGCGTTCAGGACCCTGACCTGAACACCTGAACACCTGAACACCTGAACACCTGACGATGCGATTACCCGTTGAATGGATACGTGAGTACGCTCCTGTCAAAGCCGGCGCAGAGGAGCTCGCCCGCACGCTTACCATGGACGGGCTGGTGTTGGAGGAGACCACCTAATCGTAGCTTGGTCCGGTCCTCGATGTCACCGTCACCCCGAACCGTGGCGACTGCCTGTCGGTAATCGGCGTAGCGCGCGAAGTCGCCGCCGCCTACTCCGCCGAGCTCGCCCAAGCGCCGTTCGTCGCTTCGCTGGATGAGGGTCAGGTACCGGAATTCACGTCTGTCGTCATCGAAGATCCCGACCTGTGTCCCCGTTACGCCGCGCGAATCATCCGCAACGTACTGCCGGCCCCGAGTCCTGAGTGGATTCAAGCCCGCCTCGCCGCGGCCGGAATGCGGCCTGTCGGCGGCATCGTAGACATAACGAACTACGTCATGCTCGAGATGGGCCAGCCGCTCCACGCCTTCGATTACGACAAGCTCTCTGAAAACCGCATCGTGGTCCGCAGGGCGCGCCGGGGCGAGAAGGTAACCACTCTGGACGGCGCAGAACGCGAGCTGACGCCCGAGATGCTCGCCATCTGCG
>CAYNFH010000172.1:0-14409 GCA_964396385.1 uncultured Chthonomonadaceae bacterium
TCGCCGCTGTCCGCTATCGCGGCCAAAGCGCGGCTCACCCGTGCTCGGGATGACACCCATCCGTCTCCCGTCATCCGTCACACTTCAGGAGTTTGCCTTGCCAGGTACTGTCATTCTCGACCCTCACTTCCGCAAAGTAAACGTGCTATTCAGCCCGAAGCAGATGGACCGGCTCCGCAGCCTGGCCGACATCGTGTGGGCGAGGGACGAGCCGATGCCGGAAGAGGAGGTCGACCGTGTGGCGCCGGACGTGGAGGCCATCGTCACCGGAGGCTGGAGATACGGCTCCGTAGACCGGTTTGCGCGCTTGCGCGGCATCCTGGAGGTGGGTGGCAGCTTCCCGTCGCCATCCTTGCTGGACTATGACGCCTGCTTCCAGCGCGGCATCCGCGTGCTGAGCTGCGCGCCCGGCTTCGCGCCGGCGGTTGCCGAGATGGCGCTCGGATTGGCTGTCGCGTCTGCACGGGGCATAGTGGAGGCGGATGCTGCGTTCCGGAAGGGAGAAGAGACCTGGGGTCACCGGGGCCAGGTGCAGGACTTTCTGCTGTTCGACCAGACCGTGGGTTTCATCGGCTTTGGGAGCCTGGCCCGCGCGTTGAAGGCGCTGCTGGCGCCCTTCCGCTGCCGGATCCAGGTGTACGATCCCTGGCTGACCGATGGGTACCTGCGCCGCCAGGGTGTAGAGCCGGTAGACCTGGACACGCTGCTTTCCACCTCCCAGGTACTATTCGTGCTGGCCGTGCCTACGGCGTCCAACCAGGCGCTCCTGGACCGCACAATGCTGGAGCTGATCAAGCCGGGCAGTGTGATGGTGCTTATCAGCCGGGCGCACCTGGTGGACTTTGACGCGCTCACGGAGCTTGTACTCGCGGGACGGTTCAAGGCGGGCATCGACGTCTTCTCACAGGAGCCGCTGCCGAAGGACCACCCCATCCGGAAGGCGGAAGGCGCCATACTCTCTCCGCATCGCGCAGGCGGGGGTGGCCAGACCTATCACCACATCGGGGACTTGGTGATCAGCGATCTGGAGGCGATCCTGGCAGGCCATCCGCCGCAGGAGATGCAGGTGGCGCAGCCCGAGTACATTCGGAATAGAGGGTAACGAACGCGATGAAGCGGCGTGAGAGGCAAGAGCGGTGTGGGAGTGTGGGGGTGTGGGCGTGTGGGTGTGGCCGGAATCCGGACTCCGCGCCCCCTGCCCCCATACTCCCATACTCCCATACAGCCCGCCTGTTCACCGCTCTTCTGCTCCTTGCCCTGACCGGATGTCCCAGATCCGTGCCGCAGGGGGCGGGGCCGCACGGCGAGCTGACGCCGGACCAGTACCAGCTCCTGAGCGACCGCGAGCAGATCCATTATAAGGACATTACCCTCCGCATCCCCAACACCTTTGGAGGCGTGAGCCTGCCCACCGCCCGAGGCGCCTATCCCACCATCCTGGATCGGGTCGTTCATACCGGCGATATAGGCACCCTGATGGGGCTGTACAACCAGTCTCTGTTTGAGCTGGAGCACCCGCGGGTCAAGATCGACTACATCAACTTCGACATGTGGGGGGACAACTTCCGCTCTTCGCTGGCCGTCGCGCTCTCCGCGAACCGCGCGCCGGCGTACTACGTGGCCCGGAACCTGCCGGAGACGATCAACCAGGGAATGTACGCGGATCTCACGCCGCTGATGCAGACCTGGGACCAATTCGACCGGCAGCCCCAGATGGCGTTCCACGCGGGCAAGGTGAACGGCCGCATCTACACGATGGCGCAGGGAGAGTTGTCCGCCCTCATCATCCGCTACCGCAAGGACTGGTTCCGGGAGGCGGGCATCTTCAACGAATATGGAGAGCCCGGACCCCGCAGCGACTGGACCTGGGAGGACTTCAGGCGGATCGCCAAGAAGCTCACGGACCCATCGCGGAACCGGTACGGCTTTGCCGGAGAGACCGGCGATTTTCAGTTCAACCAGGCATACGGACTCGACCCGCTCTATATTCCGGACCCCACGGGCAAGCACACCTGGATCTTCAACGACCGGGACCCACTGCTCATCGAGTCCCTCCAGGAAGCCCGGGAGATGGTGAACGTGGACAAGTCCGTGGACACCAGCGTCTCAATGGAGTGGTTCCAGTGGCACCAGGAGTTCGATGCAAGCCACGCGGGAATGATCGTGAGCTGGGCCGCGCACCCACCGCACGAGGCGCTGGACCAACCGTACAAGTTCGGCAAGGACAAGCCGTTCGCGGACACGGTAGGGATGGCGGTGCTGCCGCACGGACCCACCAGCCTCTCCGGGCTGAGACAGTGGTGTAACCTGGTGGGCTTCGATCCCACCCTCAAGCCGGACCAGCTCAAGGCCGCGTTCGACTGGGTGAAGGCCGACTACTACGGCGACGTCTTCATGAACAACATACGCGAGCAGAACCAGGACGCCCGTGTGCACGGCCGCCGGTCGTCGCTCTATGCCACTATGCTCGCGCTTCCGTACCAGCCCAAGGAGAACCCGCTCGACGAGCCGCTGAGCAAGGTCTTTCCACCCGACTATCTCCGCACCTACCAGGCCATTCGGGAAAGCCATTACCCACCGCTCCCGCGCGAGTTCGGGCTCGGCGAGCCGCCGGAGGACGGGCTGCACAACGCGGTGCAGGCCATGTATTCGGAGGCCATTCGGACCAACGTGGACCTCAAACAGGTGATCGCCAAGACCGCCAACGTGGTGAACACCAACCTGCTGAACTTCAAAGGGCCGGACGACAAAGTCCGTCTCCGGAGATTCATCGACGCCACCACGGATTTCTACCAGCGCTACTTCCCGCGCTACTACGAGACGGAGTGGAAGCGCAAGCTGGCGACGTACTACCGGGTGCCGTAACCGATGTCTGGAACTGTCACGGGCACTACTGACGCGGCGACGCGGCGACGCGGCGACGCGGCGATTCCGAATTTCGCCCCCTCGCCTCCTCGCCCCTTCGCCCGCTCAGCACTCCGCTACCGAAGCGCAGCGGCATGGGCGTTCACGTTGCCGGCCGTGTTCATACAGCTCTTCTTCGGATGGCTGCCGGTGGCGTTCGCGTTCGTGGTCGCGTTCCAGCAGTACTACTTCGTCAAGCAGCCGGAATACGTGGGCATGCGCAACTTCCACGACGTGTTCCGGGACCCGCTGGTCCTCACCACGTTCAAGAACACGTTCTACTACGCCCTGCTCTCCATCGGCCTGACCTTTGTCATTCCGATTTTCGTCTCCATTCTCCTGATGGAGATGTCCCGCCGCACCATCCGCTGGATGATGATCCTCTGGTTCATTCCCGTCGCCTCTACCGCGGGGATCACCATCTGGAAATACATGTACCACTACAAGCTGGGGTTGATGAACCACATCCTCGAGCTGCTCCACCTGCCTCCCCAGCACTGGTTGGACGATCCGAGCCTGGCGATGTTCTCCCTCGTGCTTCCCGGCATCATCCTGTTCGGACCGGGCCTGATTTACATCGCCACTATACAGAACGTGCCGGAGGAGCTTTACGAGGCCGCAGAGCTGGAGGGAGCCGGCTTCATTCGCAAGATCGGCACCGTTACCCTTCCGAGGATGCGCCCTATTATTGCCATGATGCTCATTTTCAGCGTGATCGGGGCGCTGCAGGTATTCGAGCTTCCGTTCATCATGACCGGCGGGGGCCCGGGCTACGCTACCTTGACCGTGGTGCAGTACGTCTACGGCACGGCCTTCGGCGACTACAATCTGGGCAAGGCGACGGCGCTGGCCATCGTGCTGTTTTTCGCCATCATGGTCATTGTGCTAATCCAGCGCCGCGTGGTGAAGGAGGACCTGGATGTCTAGGGGCAAGCGATGCCGATAATCCCGCAGGTTGGGCGGCGGAGGCTGAGGACGCGGCTCCTGCTCTGGGGCATTGGCGGGTTCCTCTGGCTGGGCGTACTGCTCCACCTGTTCCCGGTGGCGTGGATGATCTCCGCCTCCCTCAAGCCGACGCGCGAGATCTTCAATCAGCCGTTTAACCTGATCCCAAGGGAGCCAACGCACGCCTCGTACGACCTGCTGTTCACCACGGTGACAGTCAGTGCGATGAACCTGAACCTGGACGTGTTCCGGTACCCCGTCATCGTCTACTTCTTCAACAGCGTCATCATCGCGGCGGGCGTCACGCTGCTGCAGGTCCCCATCACGGCGATGGCCGCGTACGCGGTGTCCAAACTGCACGCGCAAAGGCCGGCCCGAGCGCTGTTTTACTTCTTCATCGGCACGCTCATGATCCCCGGTCAGATAGCAATCGTGCCGCGCTTCCTGCTGCTCTCCCACTTCCCCTGGCCCAGCCGTGCGGTGCCGCCGGTGCCGTTCACCCATCTGCAGTTCCCGGCGTACTCGTTCATAGGTACCTACTGGGGCGTCATCCTGCCGGCCGCGTTCAGCGCGTTCAACTTCCTGTTGTTCAAAGGATTCTTTGACACGCTGCCAACCGACCTGATCGAGGCGTCCCGCATTGACGGCGCCTCGGAGCTCACCACTCTGCGCGCCATCATGCTCCCGCTGGCGCGGCCTGTTGTCGCCGTCACCTGTTACTTCGCGTTCACCGGGGCGTGGAACGACTTCATTAGTCCATGGATCATCCTGATGAGCGAGCAGGGCAAGTGGCCGCTCTCCGTGGTGCTGTATAAGCTGCAAAACGTCATGATGAATTGGCAGCCCAGCCAGGGCAGCATGGACCCCGCGGCCCTGCGACTGATGAGCAGTGGCATCGGCTTTAACGCCTTGATGGCCATTTCGGTGGTGGAGTCCGTGCCCATGTTCATCGCGTTTCTTATCTTCCGCGAGCAGCTCATGAAGGGCATCCAGATCACGGGACTCAAGGGGTAACTAGTAGGCTGGCCGCCAGGTTGTCATTCCGAGCGCGGGTGAGCCGCGCCTTGGCCGCGCTAGCGGCCAGCGGCGAGGGCCGGCCCCTGGGGAGGAATCTGCTATTGACCAGCAGAGTACGCACAGCTACCGTAAAGCAGATCCCTCGCTTTGCTCGGGATGACAGGCTTCGTTGACGATTGGCGCCGTACCATGAATCATCAGGAGCTCAACCTTCGCGTTTCGACGGCCCTTGATACCGGAACGCTGCTGCGGATGGTGGTGAGTGACGCCGTCGCTAAGGACGGCCCGAGGAGAGTAGAGGTGTCTCCGGTCGAGGTGCGTGGGCAGCACAAGTATCAGTTTGCCTACCACGACGCTGGGCGCGTCACCCACCGGAATCTGAGCACGACAGAAGCCGCCCCGGAGATCGCGGGGCTGCTGGACGGGCGGTTCCGGCAGGCGCAGGTCTACACACGGGACGCAGACCTCCAGGTCTCGCTTCGCCCCGGCGGCAAGGCTTCCGTGACGGAGCGGCCACCCTCGCTCTCCGTGGCGGAGGCGACGCATGATCGTCGTAAGCAGTACCTGCTGCCGGAAGGGGAGCCCGTCGACTTCCTGGTTCGTCTCGGCGTGATGACCGCTGCCGGAAAGGTGGTCGCCGCCCGCTACGACAAGTTCCGCCAGATCAACCGCTTCCTGGAGATGGTGGCGGACGTGGCGGACCAGCTTGACCCTTCCCGCCCCGACCACGTGGTGGACTTCGGCTCCGGCAAGTCCTACCTCACCTTCGCCCTCTACCACTATCTGCGGTCCATCCGGTGCCTGGATGCCCGCGTCACCGGTCTGGATCTGAAGCGGGACGTGATCGCCCACTGCGAGGGCATCGCGAGGGAGCTAGGTTATGAGCACCTGCGCTTTGTGGCCGGCGACATCGCCCACTTTGAGGCTCCGGAGCGGCCGGAAATGGTGGTGAGCCTGCACGCCTGCGATACGGCCACCGATGACACCCTGGCGAAGGCGGTCCGCTGGGAGGCGCGCGTGATCCTGGCGGTGCCATGCTGCCAGCACGAGCTATTCCGCAAGCTGAAGAGCGAACCCCTGCGTCCGCTGCTGAAGTACGGGATACTGAAGGAGCGGGAGACCGCGCTCGTTACGGACGCCATCCGCGGTGCGCTCCTGGAGCTGAACGGCTACTCTATTCAGCTACTTGAGTTCATTGAGATGGAGCACACCCCCAAGAACATTCTGATCCGCGCGGTGCGCACCGGCCGCCATCCGGAGCATGCCCGCCTTCTGCGCGAATACCTTGCGTTCAAAGCCGCCTGGGGAGTGGAACCGTACCTGGAGAGTCTGCTGCCGGTGGAATAGCTCAGGGATGTTCGGAGGGAACGGCGGGGACGCCACGGCGAGCGTCCGCCAGGGCATAGGTTACCGCCTCGATCAAGCTCATGGTGCGGCCCTCCTCCCACGTCTGACGGAAGGTGTCTTCGCCCAGCACCTGCCGCACCACGGCCACGTGGTGGTCGAAATCGGCGCGGTCCTCCGGTGGCAGCGGGGAGTTCATGGTCGCGCGGAGCGTATCGGAAACCGCGAAGAGGCAGCCGGCCCGCTCCGCCTCGCGCTCCAGGTAGGCGAGCTTCGCCAGGCCGTCCAGGCAGCCGCCGATGGCCGTCTTGAACCCCAGGCGGCACGCTATCTCCAGGCTCTCCGAGAACCAGGCGCGGGCGGCCGGATAGTCACCCTGATGGGTCGCCACGTGGCCCAGGTTGTTCAGCGCCAGCGCAATGCCCTGTGTGTCACCCAGATCCTGGAAGAGGTCCCTCGCCTCGGAAAGGCGACGCCTGGCCGGATCCCACTCCCGCTGATAGATCAGCACGTTCGCAAGGTTCAGCACGGACATGGCGCTGCCACGGTGGTCGCCGATCTCCCGCTGCAGGGCCAGCGCGCGCTCGAACAGCTCCTGCGCCGCCTGGTAGGAGCCGACCATCGCGCGATTGACGCCCAGGTGCTGCAGGGAGGTCGCCAGGCCGGCGCGGTCGCCGAGACGGGTTTCTATCTCGATGGCCTCCTCCAGCAGCGTCCGGCTGCCCTCGTAGTCGCCCTGTCCTCCAGCCAGCCAGCCCGCTCCGTTGAGGGCGCCCGCTCTCCGCGGCTCGTCCGTCCCGGCCGGCACGCGGTCCAGGAAGCATGCCAGCCAGTCTCGTCCCTCCCGAAAGTAGCCGCGAAGCCACCAGAACCTCCACAGCCTCTCCGCCGCCCTCAGGCCCTGGCGATGCGCTTCTGGCGTGCTCCGGCAGGAGTCCAGCATGGCGCGGAGGTTATCCCGCTCGCGCTGCAGGCGGTCCAGCCATTCCACCTGCTCCGGTCCGGTGAGGTACGGCTCTGCCTCTTCGGCCAGCTCTGCGAAGAAGGTGCGGTGCCTGCCGCGCACTGTCTCGGTCTCGGTGGCCTCGCGCAGCTTCTCCGCGGCATATTGCCTCAGCGATTCCAGCAGCCGGTACCGATCGGCTCCCACATCGCCCTGCTCCGCTACGACGAGCGAGCGGTCCACCAGGTGACTCAGGAGGTCGAGGATATCGTAGGAGGATAGTTCGTGAGTCGTGAGTCGTGAGTCGTGAGTCGTGAGAGCAGAACCCCGATGTGGTCCGCACTCGTTCGCGGATGCGATTCCTCCGTTCTCACGACTCACGACTTGCGACTCACGACTGTCGTCATCGGCGCAGACGGCTTCGGCGGCCTCCAGCGTCCAGCCGCCGGAGAAGACGGAGAGGCGGTTCAACAGCGTGCGCTCCTCGTCCGAGAGGAGGCCGTAGCTCCAGTCGATAAGGGCGGTGAGGGTCTTCTGGCGCGGCAGCACCGTGCGGATACCGCCGGTGAGGAGCCGCAAGCGATCGTCGAGCCGCTGGGCGATCTTCTCAGGGCTGAGCACATTCACGCGGGCCGCGGCCAGCTCGAGGGCAAGCGGGATGCCGTCCAGGCGCCGGCAGATCTGCAGGACGTGGGGAGCGTTCGCCGGCGTAAGGGTGAAGCCTGGCTCGATGCCGGCGGCGCGCTCCACAAATAGCCGAACGGCCTCATATCGTCCGAGCTCGGCGGGCGCCGGCACACGTTCAAGCAGGTCGTCGGCGCACTCCGGCAGGGAGAGGGACGGTACGCGCCACGCCTTCTCGCCCGCAACGCGCAGCCGCTCCTGGCTCGTTGCGAGCACGGCGAGCTGCGGACAGCTCCGCAGCAGCGCGTCGGCGAGCTCGGCCACAGCCTGGACCACGTGCTCGCAGTTATCCAGCATCAGGAGGAGCGTGCGTGTCTGGAGATAGTTGATGAGTGTATCCGTGATGGAGCGCCCCGCCTCCTCTCGGAGTCCCAGGGTGGTCGCCACGAGCGCCGGGACAAGGGAGGCGTCGGCCAGGGGAGCTAGCTCCACCACCCACACTCCGTCCGTGTAGTGGTCCAGCAGGCCCGCGGCGGCCTGTATCCCCAACCGCGTCTTGCCGCAGCCGCCCGCGCCGGTGAGAGTCACGAGGCGGTGGCACATGAGCAGCGCCTGGACCTCTTCTATCTCCGCCTCGCGGCCCACAAAGGTAGTGAGCTGCTGAGGAAGGTTGGTGGGGAGGGAGTCCAGGGAGCGGAGCGGGGGAAACTCCGAAGGAAGGTCCGGGTGGCTGAGCTGGTACACCTTCTCCGGCCGCTGGAGGTCGCGCAGCCGGTGAGTGCCCAGGTCCTTCAAGGAGGCGCCTTCCGGCAAATGGTTTCTGACGGCCTCGTAGATGGCCTGCGTCACCAGAGTTTGACCGCCGCATGCGAGGGAGCGAAGGCGCGCGCAGCGGTTCACGGCCGGGCTGTTGTAGTCGCCTTCGTGAAGCTCCGCGGGCCCGACGTGGACGGCGGCGCGGACCCGGATAGGAGTCTCGGCCGGCCAAGTCTCGCGGGAGAGGGCGCGCTGGAACTGGCACGCGGCCGCCACTGCATGCGCCGGATCGTCGAAAACCGTAAAAGTACTGTCCCCTTCACCCCTGCTGCGGACAATGCGGCCGCCCCCCTTCTGAACCGCCTCGGCGATGATGCTCCAGTGTCGCGCGTGCGAGTCCCGCATGCTGCGCGGGTTCGCTTCCCACAGGCGCGTGGAGCCCTCGATATCGGTAAAGAGGAAGGTGAGAGGTCGGTCGTGAAGATTGCTCATGAAGTAACTGCCGGCAGAGTCACCGGTACAGACGACACGCGGTCTCTCCGGTTTCTATGAAACAGCTCTCTATGGAGTCAAATGCCGATATCCTGAAGTGCGTGCCGCTGTTCTCCAGCCTGGACGAATTTGCGCTGGAAGCGCTGGCCCGGCGGTGCCGGCGGAGGCGGTTCCGCGCGAATGACACACTCTTCCACAAGGGGGAGCCCGGCCACACCCTCTATGTCATCGTAGAAGGCAGCGTCAAGATCCAGAACGCCACGCCGACCGGCGAGATCGTGCACCTGGCCATGCGGAAAGCTGGGGAGCCGTTCGGCGAGATGTCGCTTATAGACGGCAAGCCGCGCATGGCGGACGCCGTGACGGCCGAGGAGAGCGACATCCTCATGCTGGACCGGGAAGACTTCGTGCGCTGCATTCGCAGGGCGCCCGAGATAGCCCTCGGTGTTATGGGCTGCCTCGCGGATCGGCTGCGTGAAGCGGCCAACCAGCGTGAAAGTCACCAGGGACTCAGTCCCGTGGGGCGTGTGGCCGAGATCCTTCTGGACCTGGCGCAGTCTCACGGCCACCTGGAGCGAGGCGGCGCGATCCGGATCTGTGCGCGCGTCTCGCAGCAGGAGCTGGCGGAACGGACCGGCACCGTGCGTGAAACCGTGAACCGCGCTTTCGGATACCTCCGCTCCGCCGGCGCCATCCGGATGGACGGGCGCACGGTCATCGTCATGGACCGCCAGAAGCTCCGCCAGTTCAGCCTGCGTTAGTGGTGCGCCTCTACTCTAGGATAGCCTGCCCAGTCCGCAATGTCAATGAACGTTCGCGGGACTGCTTGGAGCGGAGGCGGATACGCCGCGTGGACCAGCTTCCCACCGTGTGGGGAATAGCTCCCGCGCGTTGCCCCTCATGATGCGGTCCACGAGCTCCGGAACCTCCGGCTCGACAATCCATCGTGCCGCAACGAGCTCCGTCAGGGCCTCTGTGATTCCCAGCCGTGCGATGCGGCTGTGCCCGTATACCGTCTCCACCGTGATGTAGTCCCCGCCGAAGGTGAAGAGCTTGTTGGCCGGCGCCGCCAGCAGGAACTCCTTCAGGAACCGGACCCCCGCCAGCGGATTGATGATCCAGGCCCAGCACATGTCTATATATACGTTACGGTAGTGCTTTGCCAGCGCGATGTATTCATCCTGGTACGGATAGCCGATGTGCATGAGCACGAACCGAGCGTCCGGGAACTCCTGAAGGAGAGGGCAGAGGTCGGCCGCGTTGTGACGCACACGTTCAAGCGTCATGTACCCCGTGCCGGCGTAGTAGCCCGTGTGCAGCTTGACCGGCAGGCCCCTCTCCGCCGCTTTGCCCACGCAGTAACGGAACAGGAAGTCCTCCAGCGGTTTGCGCTCGTCCTGCGAAAGCTGTTCCCTCTGTGCCAGCCGCGCGAAGAGGGGCTCCGCTTCGGCCCGCGTGGCCGGCCCAAAGTCCAGCCTGCGCCCATAGGCGCACTGACTCTTGACCGCAACGGCCCGGGGACCATACGTGGCAAAGTACCAGTCCACGATCTCCAGCCATTCGTCCAGGGAGGCAGCCGACTTGCCCGTCTCCCGCTCAACCTGTTCCAGCGCGGGTGGAGTGCTCAGATGCAGGATGCTCAGATCTTGCGGCAGCAGGTCCGGCAGCTCGGTCTCCATGAAGACACGCTGGAGAGAGTTGACCTGGCAGCACTCCAGGTTGGACCGCTCCCGGAGGATCTCGCGGTAGAATCCCGGACGCACGAGCTCACGGTACCTCTCCGCCAGAAATGGCGCTGTCTGGGCAGTATGGTCATCCAGTCCGTAAAGACCGCGCAACGTGTGCCGCACTGCCTGACCGTAGCCGGTGTGCTTGGCCCGCTCCCAGTAGGGGAGCAGGAGGCTACACTTCTCCTCCGTGCAGGTCTCGGGGTCCCAAAACCGACGGCCCTCCTCCCGGGACATTCCGGCGCTCTGGAGGTCATCCCTCAGGTAGTGCATGAACAGGTAGGACCAGTCGTCGCACGGGAAGAGGTTGCCGCCCAGTCCCCGCTGCTCCGTGCGGTCGCGCTCCTCGATGAGGTGCTCGTGGGTGTCCACGAATGGGGTCTGCTCCACCAGGTCTCGAATGTTCATGCATGATCCATTCCGTGTGAGGAGCCGGTTTCCTGTCTCGATACCTGGCGGAGCACCTCCAGAAACGACTCTAGGACAGGCGAGGTGTCATCGCGCCGGTACACTGCGGCGAGCGTCGTTCGCGGCGCGGGTTCGGCAAGAGGCCGGTAGACCATGCCCTCCCAGTGTACGCTTCGAGCGGACGCCGGGACCAGGGTGACCCCAAGACCGGCCGCGACCAGGGCGATGGCGGTGTGGATCTCCGCCGCCTCCTGAGCTACGTGCGGGCGGAATCCAGCCTCCTCGCAGGCGCTGATCAGGAAGTCCGCATAGCTGGGCTTCGGGTTGCGAGGGAACAGGATGAACGGCTCCTCGGCCAGCGCGGGAAGCGGAATCTGGGTGCGGGCTGCGAGTGGGTGCAGCGCCGGGAGCGCCGCCAGGAGAGGCTCCTCCAGAAGTGGCTCCCCGACCAGCCCCTCCTCGATCACGGGCGGCCTCGCAAGCCCAACGTGGATCCGTCTATCGCGCAACGCCTGCGCCTGCCGCGCGGAAACCAGCTCCCTGAGTACGAGATCCACTTCCGGGTACCGGCGCCGGTAGGCGGAGAGAGCCGCCGGCAACAGCCGGTAGATGGCCGTGCCCACGAATCCTATCCCAAGCCAGCCGACCTCGCCACGCGCCACTCTCCGGCTGGATCGCACCGCCTCCTCCAGGTGAGAGATGGTAGCGCGCGCCTCGTCCAGGAATGCCTGGCCGGCAGGCGTGAGGGAGACCCGCCGGTTGGTGCGGTGAAACAGGGCGAAGCCGAGCTCCCGCTCGAGCTGCTGGATCTGCTGGCTGAGCGGCGGCTGCGCGATGTACAGCCGTTGCGCGGCGCGGCCAAAATGCAGCTCCTCGGCGACGGCGATGAAGTAACGGAGGTGTCGCAGCTCCATGCGAGAAGGGCTTCGGAAGGACAATTGATACATTCAGACTATCAATCGGCTCGGAAGATATATTGGACATACACGGGAGTATCTCCTACAATCCGGAGGTGATGGCGGGTCGTTTCCCGCCCGGAAAGGTAGAAGAGATGACTACGGAGACTGCGACGACCTATGGGCGCGTGCAGCGAATCGTGGCCGACATTCTCGACGCGCCGGTGGAGGAGGTTGCCCCGGAAGCGCACCTTGAGCGCGACCTCGGCGCCGACTCGCTCGACTACGTGGAGATCGCCATGAGGCTGGAGGATGAGTTCGGCATCCAGGTAGACGAAGACGCCGCACCCATGGTCACGGTGCGGGAGGTGGTTCAGTACGTGGAGGAGCAATTACAGGTCGCGACCTGCCGCTAAAGCATCAGGTCGGGCGGAGTGGAGCCAGGCAGGAGACCCGACCCGTCTAGGGGAAACAAGCCATGGCGGCCGGGTAAATCTCACGGCCGCGCCACCCCTACCTCCATGGCGGTACGGCCGCTGGAAACAGCACAGCTAACCGAGCGTAGACCTGCCGCCCACCCGCGAGCCGGAGCATCGCGCGGCATCTCGGGTCGGGCGGTCGTGATCGGGGCCGTGCTGGCTCCGTTCAACTGCTACTGGGTGGTGCAGCTCGAGAGGGTGATGTATGGGCCGTTTCCGTCCACCATCTCCCTCTTCGCCAACGTCGTATTCCTCCTCTTCCTGCTGGTCGGTTTGAACGCGTTGCTCCACCGGGTCGCGCCGCGGCTCGCCTTCAGCCAGGGCGACCTCCTCGTGGTCTACACCATGCTGGCCATCTCCACCGGGCTGGCCGGCTCGGACGGCGTGCCGATATTGGACGAGATCATCGCCCACGGCGCCTGGTTCGGGCAGACCTCCCAGAACAGCGACTGGATTGCGTTCCTGGGCTCGTTCCCACCCTGGGCCATTGTGGCGGACCGTAACGCGCTGCGCGGCCACTTCGTGGGAAACTCCACCCTCTACCGCGCGGAGGTGCTCAGAGCGTGGGCGGTCCCGGTCCTGGTGTGGACCGGGTTTGTGGTGCTGCTGCTCCTGGTGGCGTATGCCCTCTGCGTGCTGGTAAGGCGGCAGTGGGCGGACCATGAGCGGCTCACCTTTCCCATCATCTGGCTGCCGATGGAGATGACGGAGGGCGGCACGGGACGGACACTCTTCCGCAGCAGGCTCATGTGGGGAGGCTTCGCCGCGGCGGCGGGGATCAACGTCTGGAACGGGATCGCGTTCCTCTATCCGTCACTCACCTCACTTCCCGTGGGGATACTGGACCTCAAACCGTACATTACGGTCGCGCCCTGGTCTGCCGTGGGCTGGACTCCCATCACGCTCTACCCGCTGGTCATTGGCCTCGGCTACCTGCTGCCGGTGGACCTGCTCTTCTCTTGCTGGTTCTTCTTTCTCACGTGGAAGGCGCAGAAGGTGGTCTCCAACGCCATGGCGTGGGACGTGACTCCGGACTTCCCGTTTATCAAGGAGCAGGGCTTCGGCGCCATCCTGGGCCTGTTCGCATTTTACGCGTGGATGGGCTGGCGAACCTACGCCGAGACCGTGAAGCGCGCCTGGCGGGGAGATGCGCAGCAGTCAAGCGTGAGGGAAGGCTTGTCGGAGCGGGCCGCCCTCCTCATCGCCGGGCTGGGCACCCTGGGCGTGGTGGCGTTCGCCAATGCGCTCGGAGCCGCCTGGTGGGTTTCGGCGGCGTTCTTCGCCGTGTTTCTTGCGACCCTGGTGGTCGTGAGCCGGATTAGGGCGGAGTTGGGGTCGCCGGTGCACGACTTCCACTTCATGGGTCCGGACAACATGATCCCGCGGGCGCTGGGAACCGGAGTCCTGCGCCAGGGGGATATGGCTTTCTTCACCTTCTCCTGGACCTTCACACGGGCGCACCGCAGCGACAGCATGCCCATCGCCCTGGAGGGGCTCCAGATGGCGCGACAGCGAGCCCTGGACGCGCGGCGGATGTTCGGCGCAATCGTTCTTGCTACCATTGTCGGAACGTTGGGCACGTTCTGGGGATTCGAGCACCAGGCCTACTCCCTCGGCGCCGCCTCCAAGTTCACGGAGGGCCACGACATGTCCCAGGAGGCCTTCGAGCGCATGAACAACTGGGTGAACGGGGGCCAGGACCACCAGCCCAACATTCCTGCCGTCACGGCGATGGCGGTCGGCGCCCTGACCACTATCCTGCTGCTTGCGCTTCGGCTGAGGCTCTTCGGTTTCCCGCTGCACCCAATCGGTTACGCGGTCTCTTCCTCCTGGGCCATCCATCTGGTCTGGCTTCCCCTATTCATCGCCTGGAT
>CAYNFH010000173.1:0-14379 GCA_964396385.1 uncultured Chthonomonadaceae bacterium
CTGGCGGACGCCCGCAAGCGTGTGAACCGGCTGCCGCTGGGCGCGGGCGCGCTCGCCGGGACCTCCTTTCCCATCGACCGGGAGCGCGTTGCGGAGCTCCTGGGGTTCGACGGCGTCTGCGAGAACAGCCTGGACGCCGTGGCGGACCGGGACTTCGTGGTGGAGTTTCTCTCGGCCGCGTCGCTGCTCATGATGCACCTCTCCCGCCTGGCGGAAGAGATCATCCTGTGGAACAGCCCGGAGTTCGGATTTGTGGAGTTGGACGATTCCGTCACCACCGGCAGCAGCATTATGCCGCAGAAGAAGAACCCGGATGCCGCGGAGCTGGCGCGCGGCAAGACCGGCCGCGTCTTCGGGCACCTGCTGGGCCTCCTCACCGTCCTGAAGGCGTTGCCGCTGGCCTACAACAAGGACATGCAGGAGGATAAGGAGCCCCTGTTCGATACGGTGGACACCCTCTTCACCGTACTGCCGGCCTTCCACAAGACCCTCGCCACGGCCCGGTTCAACCGGGAACGGATGGCCGCCGCGCTGCGCGGAGACTTCTCTACGGCTACCGACCTGGCCGACCTCCTGGTCCGCATGGGCATGCCCTTCCGGGACGCGCACCACGTGGTCGGCACTATTGTGCGGGCTTGCATCGAGCGCGGGGTCGGCCTGGAAGACCTCGCCCCGGAGGACCTGGCCGCTTTCGCTCCGGAGCTGGCGCAAGCGGGTGCGAAGGTGGCCACGATCAAGGCGAGTGTGGCGGCCCGCACCGCGAGCGGCGGGACCGCTCCCGAGGCCGTTCTCCGCCAGCTCGACCTCGCAAAAAGCCTGCTCGACTCCTTCTGACTCTCGGAACAAGGGATTCCTCTCCCACGTCTTCCATCTTCAAAGAGCAGCCGGTTCCGCCCCTGCGCACGTACGGGGCGGCCAGGCTCGGCAGAAGCGGGCCGCGGAGCCCGCAAGGAGCAAGTCGATGGGAGACGGCCTCGCCGGCAAGGTTGCGCTCATGACGGGCGCTCCCACGCCGCTGTCCCTGACGGTCGCCCGGAGACTGGGAAACGAGGGCGCGCGCATTGCCTTTATCGGGCGAAAGGTGAGCCGGGACGCCGGCATCCAGGCGCTCCTGTACCAGTTCCGGAGGGAGTCGCTCTGCCTGGACGCGGACCTTTCGGACCCGGCAGCCGTGGAAGCGATTTTGTCGTGTGTGGAGGAGGCGTTCGGATCCGTGGACCTGGTGGTCCACACGTTGGGAGAGCCGGAGCCGCAACCGGAGTCCCGGGGCGGAGGACTGGTGATCCGGAACTCCACCGCGCCGCTGACGGCCGCGCTTACGACGACGCGCGGCGCGATGAACCACATGCAGCGGCGTCAGAGCGGGCACATCGTTCATCTCGTGAGCGGGGACCAGATTGGGGCCGTGGAGGTGGAGCGGCGGGCTCTTTCCGGGCTGCGGCAGCAGTGGGGTTTGCCCGGCGGCTCGACGGCGGTAGCGCTGAGCGCCATCTACTTCGATGAGGCGGCCAGCCTGCCCGGAGTCAGCCCGGACCAGGGTGAGCCGCGGGTCCTGGAGATCTACACGGGGCGCGCTATCGAGGAAGACGAGTGGATGCGCCGGGTGCTCCTGGAGCACGAAATCGGGAATCTGGTGATGCGAGTCTGCAATCATCCGTCGGAGATGTTTCCCGGCCGGGTTGAGTCGTTCGACCTGCCGGTCGGAGTACACGCGGTGCTGGAGGTGCCGGCGGACGGCGAGTAGCCGGCGATCAGCTCCCGCGCACCAATTGGCGAGAGACAACTACATACGGGAGATAACAAGATGGCTGACGACCTGAACAATCAAGCACGAGCCACCAACGCGGAGATCCGCAAAGAGATAGCAGAGGACCAGCGGGATGCGGCGCTGAACGTCGCCGCGAACGAATCCGTGAACCGCGACCTAGCGGAGACGGAAGCCGTCGACGCGCGCATAGAGGCGAAGCGCGCGAACATGGCGGCCCGCGAGCTGGACACGGACCGGCGGGTTCTGGGCTACGAGCTGGCTGGCGAGCGCCAGGCCGCCGCGAACAACGCCTTCGGCTTCTACCTTACGCTCGCGGTAGTCATTGCCGCCCTCTGCCTAGGCGCGGTCTACTACTGGTACTGGCGCCCGAATAGCACGCAGACCGTGATCAGCGCGGCGCCCCCGCCGCCGCCGCCCACGACAGTGGTGACTCCTCCTGCAGCCACGCAGCCGCAGACGCCCGCGCCGCCCGCCGCGCCGGCGATGCCGGCGGCCCCGGCGCAGCCCATGAATGCGCCACCGCCGACGGTCAACGTGACGCCGCCGCCGGTGCGGGTGAACGTGACACCTCCGCCGGTGCGGATACACAACGATATCCACGTGCCACCGGCCCCCGCACCGGAAACCACTCCGGCGCCCAACAGCGATACGGGCACGACCGGACCGGACACCGGCACGAATGGAACCGGAGGACCGGGCACGACCGACAACGGCACGTCCGATAGCACGGGCCGGTAGTATGAGACTTCGCCCCGGCCGCGCGTTGGCCGGGGCATCCTGACAGGCGCGACGACGGTGTCCCGCCTGAAGCTCAAGAAAGGAGTTCCAAGATGGACTCAGATAGAATCAAAGGCAAAGTGAAGGAGATGGAGGGAAAGATCCAGGACGCCAAGGGCGACCTGACCAACAATCCCTCTGACGATATCGAGGGCAAGGCGAAGCAGGTCAGCGGCAAGGCGCAGCAGACCTGGGGCAAGATAAAGGATGAGGCCCGCGCCTCCCGCGAGCAGGCCCGCGAAAACAGATAAGCATCTGCCTGCACACCCACAGCGCCCCGGCCAACCACCGGGGCGCTGTCACGTCTGAACCGTGCGACCATTCACAATACCACAAGTCAGGCCCCGCGACTGGAACGCGGTCCGGCACATAGAGCGCGACCTGGACCACGCCCACCTGGACTATGATAGGGACCGCCGCCAGCTTGCCGATGACCGCGCGGAGGCCGCTCGCATCGAGGACCACCTGCACTACGGCTACGCCCGGTAACGAGCTCACGGCAATCACAAGAGCAGTAGGGCGTACCACTGTCATTCCGAGCACAAGCGAGGAATCTGGCCACTTTATCCCGGAGCCAGATTCCTCCCTCCGGTCGGAATGACAAGTGGCGGTCGGAAGGACCGGTGAGCGTTCGGGTACACTGAAGCCACTCCGAACGCACGCCGGGACTCGATGAAACGTTCGCCCCTCATAATCCTCTTCATCACGGTCGCTATCGACCTCCTCGGCTTCGGAATCATCCTACCGCTCCTCCCGCTCTATGTCACGAAATATGGTGGAGATGAAGTAACCGGAGGCTGGCTCAGCGCGAGCTACTCCATCACACAGTTCCTATTCGCGCCGCTCTGGGGCAGGATGTCCGACCTGCATGGCAGGCGGCCGCTCATCCTTCTGAGCCTCTTGGGCTCAGCGATCACCTTCCTGATCTTTGGCGCGGCGCCCAACCTGGCGGTACTGTTTCTGGCGCGCATCGTTGCGGGAATAGCGACGGCAGCCAGTCTGCCGACGGCGCAAGCGTACATCGCAGACGTCACCACGCCGGAAAAGCGCTCGCGCGGCATGGCGATGATCGGCGTGGCATTTGGTGTGGGGTTTGCATGCGGCCCCTGGATCGGGGGTGCGCTCGGGAAGATCAACCTCAGCCTTCCGGCATTCGTGGTTGCGGGCATGGCTGCGTGCAATCTGATCTGGTCCTTCTTCGCGCTACCCGAGTCGCATACGACCGGGCGGGACGAGCTCCACGCGCGGAAGGCGAAGCTTCTGGACACCACGGCATTCACGGCAGCCTTCAGCAGTGCTGCCCTGGCCGAACTCCTCACCGTGTTTTGCGTTTCGACCTTTGCGTTCGCACTGATGGAGAGCACCTTTACCTGGCTCGTGCTGTTCCGGATCGTGGATCCCCATCACGGAGTTGCCACGGTAACTCCGGAGCTGCGGAAGCAGGCAGCGGCCGTGGTGGGACCCATGTTCGGCATAGTGGGAATCACGGCGGTGTTCTCGCAGGGGGCCGTGATGGGAGGCCTCGCGGAGCGGCTGGGAGAGCGGAAGCTCATCTGGATTGGTGCGCTGGTGCTCGCAGGATCATTGTGTGGCATAGCCGTCGCCAACAGCATCGCGCTGCTTACCATCCTGGGCGCCCTGCTCGCCTTTGGCAGCGGGATGATGAATCCATCCCTCACAAGCCTGATCTCCAAGGAGGCCGGCCGCGGCGAGCGGGGAGGGGTCCTTGGAGTGCAGCAGGGGCTCAGCAGCTTTGCGCGGATAATCGCGCCACCCCTCGGCACGTGGCTTTTAACGATCCGATTGGGTGCGCTCTACGGTAGCGCTTCCTACGTGCTCTCCGCCGGCCTCATGTTCCTGGCGTTCTTCCTCAGCCTCAAGCTCCGGGAGCCGCCCTCCATGGAGGGAGAGGCTCCCGAGGTCGCGCTGCACTAGGTCGCCGGGGAAAGCTCGTAGTGGCGGGTCTTGGGCTGGGCGGCTGCGCGTTGCGCGGAGACCAGGTCGGCCTCCAGGGAATCCAGCCCGCTCATCGCCTGCGCCACGTGGGGATAGTGGTCGTTCTGGAACGGCACCTGCAGCGTCCTCCACCGGGTGAAGTGGATGTTGTTATGCCGCACGGTGAGGGCATGGACCTCCTCCGCCTGGCGCACCATGGGGGTCGGCAGCACCGCGAGGTTGAGCCCCTCCGCGAGCTGTTCGCGCGTGAAGGTCCCCACGTCCTCGCCGTCGATCTTCAGGTCGTAACGCGGTGCGGTCAGGCCGGTGACCCGGAGGGGCTGCTCGTCCAGGGCGCGCACCACGTCGGACGCCTTGACCACCAGCGACACGGCCGGGTCGTTCAGGTCGAGAGGGAAGGGCAGCGCGTCATCGTCCTCGTCCCAGGTAATGATCTCAGAGGCGGCCAGGTTCTGCACGTGGGCGTTCACCGTCCGCGCCACACGCTTGGCGGCCGCATCAATCTCCACGTCCGTTACGGTGGCCGGGGCGTTCCACGCCTTAAGCAGCGCCTCTGCCATCACGATGTGTCCGGCCGGGCCGGGATGCACGCGATCCGGGATCAGCTTGGACGCGAGCGCGGGCTCCAGGGAATTCGCCTTCTCCAGCGTGGCCACAACGGGCGTGTTCATGTCCGCCAGGGTGAGCGCATCCTCCGCCGCCAGGTTCTTCACAAAGTCGCCGTATCGGATCAGGACAGCATTGTAGCCGCCGGGGAAGCTGGGGGCGCGCGTCACGTCGTCGAACGGGGACGGTTGGATGACCGTGGTGCGTACGTGCGGCAGGTCCTGCTTTAGCGTGTCGATGATGTGCCGGTACCCGGTGGTGTAGGTGTTGTACAGGTTCTCGTCGAACGGCCGGTAGCCGGCATCGTTCATGCCCAGCATGATGGTTACCACGGTTGGGCGGTAAGGCACCACGTCGCGCTGCAGGCGCAGGTCGATAGGTCCGCCTCCTCCGCCCGTGACGCGGTCTCCGCCCCAACCGCTATGGATGAAGGTGATGTTGCGGTGAGGGAACCGGGTGACCACGTACGTTTCGGTGTACGTGGTGTAGAGGCGCTGATCCGTGATGCTGTCCCCGTAGAACACCACGCGGTCACCGGTCTTGAGGTAGAACGGCCCTTCCGCCAGGGCGGCGGAGGCAACCTGCAGAAGCAGCAGACACGTCAGTGCGCGAAGTGTAATCCTCATATACTCTCCGTTTGCGAGGGATTGGATGCCGGCTGAGAGGCGGCCGGCCGGATGTCCAGCAGGAGGTGCTCGCCGTGTTCGCCGGGCGTGACTGCGACGTTCACGTCGTAATTCTGCTGCTCGATGCGAGCGGGTATGTCACCTTCCTGAACCTTGTTGGTGACCGCGACGAGCAGGTTCGCCATGCTCTTGATCCGGGCAGTGAGCGACTCCCGGATATAACCTGGGAGCGACATACGTTCGGACCACCGGCCTTCGACGCAGAACAGCACATCCACGGAGACACTCGGCTCCGTTTGTGTGTCAATGGCCGCAAGGTGGGCCTTGAATGCTTGAATTGTCGCGGGAGCAACCTCTGTCATCAGAGCTTCGGTTCTCGGATCTGAAGGAGTGTCAATCCGCTCTACTGTCATATCGGGGGTGACCTCCGCGAGCTGCCGCTCTATAGGATGAAGCGCTACCTGGCACGCGCCTTCGGTCACCGCCACCTTGAGGATCACGTTCACGACCCGCTGCAACGGATCGTGGGCGCGCTGCGTCGCATCCTCCAGCGGGCTGGTGCGGAGCTCCTTGATGAGGCGCGAGGTCCGCAATCGCGCCGCCGGACTGAAGATGGCGCGGAAGCGCCTGCGGCGCTCCTCGATGACGACCTCTTGACAGGCTTGGCAGCCACGGACATGCTCATCCACCTCGTCCCGGACCGCGTCCAAGCCGCGGCACTCCAAATACCGGGTGCGTCCGGCGCGGATCAGGTCCTGAGCTTCGGTGCAGAGCAAGTCAGTCCTCCGGATCCAGGAACGCATTGGGCTACTGCAGCATAAGAGGTACGCTCTTGCTTCGATTGGGAGCGCGAGGCTCCCGCCGAGCTACGGCCCTTGGAGCGGTGAACCGGTAATCTACAGAGGCGGCTCAGCAGGAGCTTCGTCCTCCCGTTCTAGGCTGGTCCGCACCCTACCTCAAGGCAGTCGGTGGGAAGAGGCCCAGCCGTCCTTTAGCTCGGCAGGAGCCTCGCGCTCCCCACAGCATGCTCAAGAGTACAACCTCTGGGAACTCCTTAACGTGCAATGGAGTGTCCCATGAGGTTGCGCAAGCGCAGCATGTCCAATACGCCGACCAGAGCGAGGCGCAACAGTTCAGCGGGAGCGTCGCGTTCCGCTGGCGGGCGTGCGTCGCCCCTACAACGACAGCGTCGCGCTCTCTCCCTCGGGCCGGGACGGCGCCCAGCCCCTACAGCAAGAGCCTCGGGACCGAAGCAGAGCCGAGCCGATTGAGTCCTCGCCTATTGTGCAAAATCCTCTCACAACGTACTACGCCAGGCTCAGGAGTGGCCGGACGATGGGGGAGTCTGGCCTTCGGCAGGGACGGTGGCGCCCTGGGCCGGCGGGACCGGGCGGCCGAGCAGCTCCATGGCTCGGTTCGCTACGTTCTCCGCCGTGAATCCCATCTCCTTGAAGATCACCTCGTATGGTGCGGAGGCGCCGAAGTGATCGATTCCTATCACTGCCCCGTCCTGGCCCACATATTTGTTCCAGCCCAGTGTTGCGGCGGCTTCCACGGCCAGCTTCTTCACACCCGGCAGCAGGACGGAATCCCGGTACTGCGGCGTCTGCGCGTCGAACAGCTCCCAGCTCGGCATGCTCACGGCCCGCGCCCGTATGCCGCGCTCGGCCAGCAGCCTCTGCGCGTCCACTACGAGCGATACCTCGGAGCCAGTGCCGATCAGCACGACCTCCGGAGCACCGCCTTCTGGGTCCTTCAGCGCGTACGCGCCCCGCTGCAGTCCGGACGCGGGCGCGTACACGCTCCGGTCGAACGTCGGGAGCTTCTGTCTGGTCAGAATAAGGGCGACCGGTCCCGTGAGGTGCTGGGCGGCCACTCGCCATGCTTCCACAGACTCGTTGGAGTCGGCCGGCCGGATGACCGTGAAGTGCGGGGTGGCGCGCAGAATGGCGAGCTGCTCCACGGGCTGGTGGGTGGGCCCGTCCTCTCCGAGGCCGACGCTGTCGTGCGTGAAGACGAAGATCACCGGCTGCTCCATCAGGGCGGTGATCCGCGCAGCCGGCTTCATGTAGTCCAGGAAGTTGAAGAAGGTGGCGCAGTAGGGCCGCAGCCCACCATGCACCGCGATGCCGTTACAGGCCGCTGCCATGGCGTGCTCGCGCACCCCGAAGTGGAGGTTGTGGGAGGCGTAGCTCCAGCCACCCTCAATCGCGCCGTTCACGTTGTCGTGGGGGACGGCCGGGCTTTCGAAGTTGCCGTCACCCTTGATCACCGTGTTGGTGGAAGGATTCAGGTCCGCCGATCCGCCGATCAGCGCTTTGTAGCTCTTGGCGATGGCGTTCAGCGCCTCTCCCGCCGTCTCGCGCGTGGCCGCCTTGGTGCTCGGGTCGAACACCGGCAGCTCCCGGTCCCATCCGGCCGGCAGGGTGTTGCTCCAACCGTCGGCCCACTCTTTGGCCAGACCCGGATTGGCGTTGGCCCATGCATCCAGGCGTGCCTGCCACTCCGCCTGCGCCTTCGCGCCGCGGTCCACCGCCTTGCGGAAGTGGGCGAGCGCTTCCTCCGGCACGTAGAACTCCTTGTCCTCGGGCCAGCCGAGGTTCTTCTTGGTGGCGACGACCTCCTCCGGCCCCAGCGGGTTGCCGTGGGCCTTGAACGTATTGGAGAGGTGGGGCGAGCCGTATCCGATGGTCGTGCGCACCGAGATGAACGAGGGCCTGCCGGTCTCCGCGAGCGCGGCACGAATGGCGGAGTCGATGGCCTCCAGGTCGTTGCCGTCGTCCACCGTCTGTGTGTGCCAGCCATACGCTTCGAAACGGCGCGGTACATCCTCCGAAAAGCAGAGCGACGTGGCGCCCGCGAGCGAGATGTGGTTGTTGTCATAGAGACAGAGGAGCTTGCCCAGCCGGAGGTGTCCCGCTAGAGACGCCGCTTCATGTGAGACCCCCTCCATCATGTCTCCGTCGCTCGCCAGCACAAACGTGCGGTGGTTCACGATCTCGTGGCCGGGCTGGTTGAAGCGCGCGGACAGGTGCGCCTCCGCCATGGCCATGCCAACGGCCGTGGCGAAGCCCTGACCAAGCGGGCCGGTGCTCGTCTCTACGCCCGGCGCGCAATGGTACTCGGGGTGGCCGGGGGTCATGCTGCCCCACTGGCGGAACCGCTTCAGCTCCTCCATCGGCAGGTCGTAGCCGGTCAGGTGCAGCAGGCTGTAGAGCAGCATGGAGCCGTGCCCTGCTGAGAGGACGAACCGGTCGCGGTCCGGCCACTGCGGGTCGCGCGGGTTGTGCTTGAGATAGCGGGTCCAGAGGACATACGCCATCGGGGCGGCGCCTAGAGGCAGGCCGGGGTGGCCGGACTTGGCCTTCTGTACGGCATCCACCGAAAGGAAGCGGATGGTGTTGATGCTAAGCTCGTCCAGCGTCATGGCAGGCTCCTGCTATTCTCGGTTCGGGCTTCTAACGGAGTCAAGTGTTGTATGAAGGCAGTTTACCTGGCGGGGCGAAGAATTGGGCAGGAGGCGGCAGTTGGGATGGCGAAGGCGGGGCGGCGGGAGGGGCGCGGTGGAGGACGTCTTTTCACAGCGTGGGTACGCTTACCGGCTGGAGTGGGGCTGGCGCGGCGCGAAGGCGGCTGCCGCGCGCGGCGATATTGTCATCGTGGTGGACGTGCTCCGGTTCTCGACCGCGGCGGCCGCGGCGGCGGCTCGGTGCGGCATTATCTACCCTTGCGTGGACCTGTCGGAGGCAAGGATCGTGGCGGAGCGGACCGGCGCGGAGTTGGGGAGGCACCACCGCTCCGATGAGGCGAGGTACTCCCTCTCACCGGCGAGCTACGCGGACCTTTCGGCCGGAACGAAGATTGCGCTGCCCTCACCGAACGGCGCCACCTGCTGCCGCATTGCTTCTTCCGGCTCTGCGGTCCTCGTCGGCGGCCTGGTTAATGCGACCGCGGTCCGCGCGGCGGCTGTAAGGTTGCGCTCCGACCTGGATGCGGAAGTTACTCTGCTGGCGTGCGGAGAGCGGTGGAGCGACGACGACCCGGACGGCCCGTTGCGCGTGGCGGCCGAGGACTACCTCGGCGCGGGCGCGATCCTGACGGGGCTCGAGGGGCTCTCGCCGGAGGCAAGCATCTGCGCCGCAGCCTTTGAGTCGGCACAGCCCCGGATCGATGCGCTGATCTGGGAGTGCGGCAGCGGGCTTGAGCTCCGTGCCAAGGGGTCGGGCGAAGATGTTCGCTTCGCTTCGTGCCTCGACTCGCTTACAGCCGTCCCCATCCTGCGCGGTGACCGGCTGGAGCCGCTCTGAGCGCCTTGTGGGTACAGCAATTCTGCTTGTGTCATAATGAGAAGACGGAACGATCTAAAGGAGGCGAGACGCAAATGGCCTACGTAATCGTGGAACCATGCATCGGCGTGAAGGACAAGGCGTGCGTGGCGGTCTGCCCCGTTGACTGTATCCATGAGGGCTCCGAGCCTTACGATATGCTGTACATCAATCCGGACGAGTGTATCGACTGCGGCCTCTGCGAGCCTGAGTGCCCGGTGACCGCCATCTTCGCCGATAGTGACGTACCCAAGGATCAGGAGCGGTTCATCCAGATAAACGCGGACTTCTTCCGCAACAAATAGGCGGTTTCAAGGAGTATATATCAGGGCGGCACAGCGCCCAGCAGGTCTGTTCCTGCAGCGCTGAGCAGCCCTGTTTTTGTTGCCATGCGCATCTACACACGGACGGGGGATTCGGGCGATACCGGCCTGTTCGGCGGGCAGAGGGTCCGCAAGGACGATCTCCGCGTGGAGGCGTACGGCGCGGTTGACGAGCTGAACACCGTGCTGGGAGTCGCCGTCGCGGAGATCGCTGACGCGGATATGGCCTCCCTCGCCCGGCGGATCCAGCATGAGCTGTTCGCCCTTGGAGCGGACCTCGCTACGCCCGCCGATGCGGGCGAGACCCACGGCTGTGCAACGGTGACGAGGATCTCCTCTGAGCAGGTGACCGCGCTGGAAGCGGAGATCGACCGGCTGGAATCCGAGCTTCCGCCGCTGCGGCAATTCATCCTGCCCGGAGGAGCGCGGTCTGCGGCCTACCTCCACCATGCGAGGGCGGTCTGCCGCCGGGCGGAGCGCCGCTGCGTCGCACTGGCCGATGCGAAGGAGATCAACCCCGAGGCGCTCCGATACCTGAACCGCCTCTCGGACCTGCTGTTTGTGATGGCCCGCGCGGCAAATGCGCGGGCAGGCATGGAGGACGTACCGTGGGTGGCGGAGGCGAGAGGCCAGAGTCGAGAGGCAAGCGAGTAAGAGGGATGTGTTGAGAAAGAGAGTCATCATGGCGGCCGTTGCGCTGCTAACCGTAAGCGGCACCGTATACGCCGCCCAGACGCCGCCGGTAGACCCGAAGGCGCAGGCGGTCATCGACTCCATGGTGGCGGCTTACAAGAAGCTGAATTCGCTGCACGAGAAGATCGCAGTGTCGACTACCTCGAGCGGCGCCGCGGTGGTCCAGACCGGGGACATCCCGCAGGTCATCGAGATAAAGGCCCAGCGTCCGAACCGCCTCTTTGTGGACCGGACGGCGCTGAAGAACGGCAAGCAGGTCCACGAGATACTCGTGTGTGATGGTACTTACGTCTGGCGGTGGAACAGTACGACCAACCGGTACACGAAGACCAAGGCTCCCTCCTCGTTTTCCGAGATCGGCGCGCTGCCGAGCGACTCACCGGACATGGACATGATGCTCAAAGGGGCGAACCCTCTCGCCGACCTCAAGATGGGTTCCGCGGCACTTCCGATTACGCTGGGTCCGCCGACCAAATCCGGCGGGGTGGACATCGACCTGCTCGAGGCCAAGATGGCGGCCGACGGGGCACCCCTGAGCGGCTCGATCCGGTTCCTTGTGGGCCACGCCGATCATGTCATGCATGAGATGGTGTTTGAAGGGAGCGGCAAGGACCCGGCGAGCGGTAAGGATGCGGCATTCCGCCTGGACCTGACCTACCCCCTCATCGACATGGACGCGCCGTTTACGCCGCACGACTTCCGCTTTGTGCCTCCCGCCGGGGCGAAGCTCGCGGGCTCCCCCGCGCCCGTGGCCGGAAAGAAAGGCTCCAAGCAGAACGCCGCCCACGGAACGCAGAGGCACGGCAAGCAGTCTTGAGATGTGACATGAGTGAGAACCTGACGGAACAGATAAAAGGCTTCTGGAACAGCCTGAAGCAACAGACCTCGGAGAAGGTTGCAATCGGGGAGGCGTCGTTCGCCCGCGGCCAGACGGCCGGCTCCAGCGTCTACGATGATGCGGGCCAGCCCGTGGTGCTCGCGGGACAGGTGATAGACGACGGCGTGCTGGAGCGCGCGCAGGCGGCAGGCAAGCTGCATGCAGTGGTGGCGGCCGCCATGCGCGCCCAGGTCCAGGATGTGAAAGAGCAGGCGCGCACCGCCTACGAGGCAAGCGGCGACGGCAGAGAGGCGGCGAACCTGGAGACGGTGGACGAGTACGTCGAGGCGCGCCGCTACGTCCGGTGGACCGCCGCCATCGACGTGACCGACATTCGCGGCAACGTGCTTATACCGGCCGGCAAGGAGATCGACGAGGACGACGTCCGCCTCGCGCGGGAGGCAGGCCAGCTCGGGGCGCTCATCTATTCCGCGCAGCAGTCGGGTCCGCCCGGCGTCCGGGCGCAGGCGGCCACTCCGCCTCCTCAGGAGTACCGTCCGGCGCCAACGCGACCGGCGCCACCGAGGCCGACACTGCCGTTGCTAAGTCCAGACGAGCGGGAAGAGTAAATGCGTAAATGGGTGTACGCCGGAAGCCCCCCGGCCCCCAATTCTGGGGGAGTCTGAGGAAGGTACACCCATTTACCTCCCGTTACTTTCGAAGGCCGGTCAGGACTGCCCCCGCTCCTATCACCACGTTGCTCCAGAGCCAGGGAAGCGCCGCCTGTGCGGTGCCGACGAGCGGCCCGGTGCCGTGCCACAGGTCCCAGCCCAGGTGCGCAGTTACGCCGGCGGCCATGAGCGCGAGGAATCCGCGCTCCGCCCGCGACTCGGCTTCGAAGGCCAGCAGATAGCCCGGGATCAGCACGCTGTGGCCAAGCAGGTTCCAGGCCGAATCGAAGCCGGCGATCGAGGCGACCACGTCCGGAACCAGGAGACCCACGGTCAGCGCCAGCGCGGAGGCGACCGGGAAGCGCCCTTTCCGAAGGATACCCACTCCGAAGCAGCAGAGCCACGCCGCCGCCACAGCCCACAGCTCCCTCGCATGGACGGTCTGCTCGGCCTCGGCCTGCTTCACCGACGCCGCGGCGTCCAGCTCACCCGCACCGTACTTGTTGCGCGGCCCACGCTTCTGCGCGGACTTCTGGAGGATGGCCTTGACCTCATCCGGGTCCTTGACGCCCTGAGAGACGATCAGGGCGGCGACGCCCGCCACGTGCGGCGACGCCATGGACGTGCCCTGGAAGGAGAAGTAGCCGTCTTCGTGGACTTCGGTGGCAGAATCTATCGGCGCGAATGCATCCAGGGTGTACTGGTTCACACCGTCGGAGCTTGGATGCGCGCCTGACGGTGCCCTGCTATAACGGACAGGCTGGCCATAGTGAGGGCCTGGTCGCATGTCCGGCCCGGTGACTTCCTCAGACCCAGGCACGATTTGCCCGCTGGATAGACCAGTGGCGCGCGACTCAGCCTCTTCAGCACTCTCGCTACGCGCCTTTCGAAGGTACGTGTTCTGCAGGATTCCGGCGGATTCGCCGCGGGTCTTGTCCCCGCCGGGGGCGCTGATGGCGATGGGCGCGCCCCAACTCGAGTAGGGCGCCAGCTCACCTGTCGGCCCGAGCGCCGAAACGGCGATGCACTCCGGGTACGCCGCGGGATAGCCTACGCCCTCGCTGCCGCTGTTGCCGGCCGCGCAGACGATGGTAACGCCCTTGCTATGCGCGTACTGGCAGGCGCTGCGCGTGATGGAATCCGGTATCGGACCGCCCAGGCTCATGTTGATGACGTTGGCGTGGTGGTCCGCCGCGTACCGGATGGCCGCCGCGATGTCGCTCATGCGGCCGAAGCCCTCGCGGGTGAGCACCTTGAGCGGCATGACCTTCGCCTCGAACGCGATGCCCGCGACTCCTTCGCCGTTGTCGGTGGATTCGGCGATGGTGCCCGCCACGTGCGTGCCGTGTCCGTGATCGTCCGTGGGGTGCTTGTCGCGGAAGATGAAGTCGTACGGGTCTGTGAACTTGGTGTTCTTGAAGTCCCGCGCCTGGTAGCACTTGTCGTCCTTCTCGAACGCCACCCCCGTGTCGATGACCGCCACCACCGCGCCCTTGCCCCGCGTGACGTCCCACGCCTTCTCCATGTGGATGCGCTGGAAATTCCACTGCTCCTTGAAGCGCGGGTCGTTGGGTGTCCAGAAGGCACGGAAAAGGTGCTGGGGCTCAGCGTATTCGACTTCCTCCGGCCGCATGCGAAGCGCGGATAAGACCTCAGGAATGGGCTCGGTTGTTGTGTAGGTAGCGATCCGCGAGTCTGCCCCATTCGATAGGTCATCGAGCGTGGACTGGGTCACATTGAGTCCCAACTTGAACCCCAAAAGGCTTATGCCAAACTTGTCCATCGGGTTCCGGAACTGCACCACCACCTCGCCCGGC
>CAYNFH010000174.1:0-14220 GCA_964396385.1 uncultured Chthonomonadaceae bacterium
GATGCGCAGGCAGCAGGCGGCAGTCTCCGGACGGTCCGGCGGTGGGTATGCACCCGGTAATCTTAGGGTGAGATCGTTGTCTCAAATTGGCGCGGTGGCGCCAGATTCGGATCTGCCTCTCCAACAGGTCGTGGCCGGAGTCTGGGGGTAATGGGTAGAGGTCGCGTAAAAAGCGAAGAAGGCGTAATAAGGGGTGTACAGCCCCCGTTTCAAGCTCAACCGGGCAGGACTCCGGGCTTGCGCGAAAAGCGCGGAAAGCGCGATAAGGGGGCAGGTTTCGCCGATGCCGGGCTTGGCAGGCATCCTCTGTATAGCGCGTAACCCGGAGCAGGACGAGACTCCCACGAGATCTTGCTGCCTGGGCGCTGTGCAACCCGGCAGATGGCCGGATGATCAGGAGGCGGGCGCGCTTTGCGGTTGCCTACTCCTTCTCCCCAGGCTCCACAATGCGGAAACCGGCAGGGCCGACGATTCGCGCCCAGGAGCGCCCCTGCGGATCTCGCCAGGCGTAGGCGAAACGTACGCTCCAGGGCGCCTGCCGGAACAGGACGCGGTAACTTGCGTGGGCGGTATCTATCGAGCCTGGAGCGCGGGACGGGGGCGCATTAAACGCCAGCGCCAGGAAGTCAGGCTGTACTTTCAGCGGGAGCCGGCGGAATGACAGCCCCTCTGGGGAGAGTGCCTGTGCGCGCTGGTCCGGGGAGAGCGCAGCAAGGAAATGGAAGTGAGGGTATAGCCGCTCGTCCGTCAAGTGAATCCACTCGGTGAGACCGTAGAAGGCGATGGCACCGGCGGCGTTGGCGGATGAGAAGAGCTGCTCGGCAGGAAGCTGCGCGATCTGCGCCACGTCCTCCGCCGGCAACGCGCCCTGCTGCTTCCGGTGAGCCGCCCAGCTCTCCCACAGCCGATTGGAGATCTCCGCGGGGCGCTGCTGGTAGTAGGTGAAGCTGCGGAACCGCAGGAAGCCATCCTGGAGATCCCAGTGGACGCCGATGCCGTCCCCGTCGCGGTTAAGCACATCGAAGAGCGGCTTGCCTTCCGCCCGAAGCGGGGCAACCCAGAAGGCACCCGCGAAGCTGTCGGCCAGCACGTCTCTACCCGTACCTTTGTGAAACGCCTCCGCCAGGTCGGCTTCGCGAACCACGGGACCAGGGCCGGTCATTAGCAGATCCGAGTGCGTGTTGGCGGGAATCTCCCCCGTTGGCTCAAGCCGGACGGTGATAGGCCGCTGCATCTCCGAGAGCTTTGCTAACGCCGCGTTGAGCTCGGCATTGCTCGGATGGAGCTGCCGCCCCGGTTGGAGGAAACGGTCGCCGGACGTCCCGAGATTGCTCAAGTGCAGGGAAGGAACAGTCAGGCCTTGTTGATAGTGGAGCGTGTAGGTTCCGGACTGACCGCCCTTGAGCCAGATCGCCACGAACGAGGAGACATCCGGCATATCAACAACCGGACTCCCGGGTGCCCCCGGACCGCGGCTCATGTTGAATCCGACTGCGGTCTTCTGTACTCGTGCATCCTTCGCCTCGTCCACCAAGGCGTCGACGACATTCCCAGGAAGGCGCCATGGCGCATCCGCTGTGGACGTGAAGCGCAGCTCCTGCCCTCTGAGTAGTGCTTCCCGACCCCCGTGCGGAAGCATCATGAACACCGTTGCCGGACCGAGCATTACGTGCCGGAAATAGCGGATCCGCCGCTTCTCCTCGCCCGTCGCCGTCTCCATCAGCGCATCGAGCTGTGCGATGGTGAGACCGACGTATGGTCGGTACGGCTCCATCTGCCTGTCCAGCAGCGCGAGCACGGAGTTCCGGTCGCGCTCCCGCAGCCTTGCCTCCTTGATCCGCGCCTCCTCCGGCTGGAAGAGGGTGTATGAGCAGCCAGGTGATGCTCTATCACGCCGCCACTCGAAGTCGAAGAGATGGCCGATGGCCTGAAGGATGTCCGCGAGCGAACGCTCCTTGCAGAAGAGGGAGACCTTGTCCTCTGCCAGATCCGGAGCGGCGCTCAGGAGCACACCGGTCTTGCGCTGGAGAGACGCGCACAGGTCTGCGAAGGGGATGTTGGCGACGGAGACCGATAGCTTCTGCGAGAGCCTCGGGTCCGCGTCGGTGGAGACAGAGACGGCTGCCTGGCACGATATTGCTTGCGCGGGCGTGAAAGTTACGGCGAGTGAGCAAACGGCGAAGAACAGCGGAAGCACCAGCGTATGGAGACGACGGGCGTGCATAGAAGTCCTCCTATTGCCGGACGGCGAATAGGCTGCGAGTTACCGCAGGGGGCAGTCCGTACCTGCCCCCTTGTAGACTACTCCATGCGCGCGGCGCGTTCCTACCGCTTGCTGAACTGGAAGCCGCGGCGGGCGCGCTTGCGGCCGTACTTCTTGCGCTCTTTGACGCGCGGGTCCCGCGTGAGGAAGCCCAGCTTGCGCAGGGTGGGGCGCAGCTCCGGATCCGCCTCCAGCAGGGCCTTGCTGATTCCATGGCGGATAGCGCCGGCCTGGCCGCTGATGCCGCCGCCCTTGCATCGAGCGGTGACGTCGAAGCGGCCGACCGTCTCGGTCACCTCGAAGGGCTGCTGGATGAGGCGCTGGAGCACGAGGCGGCCCAGGTACTTCTCGGCAGGACGGTCGTTGACTGTCACCTGGCCGCTGCCGGGGACAATCCAGACGCGGGCGACCGCGTCCTTCCGCTTCCCGGTTCCGTAGTATCGTAACGTCGTAGGGGGCAAGGCAATCTCCTTAAGGATGAAGGATGAAGGATGAAGGATGAATCCGGACTTCCAAGGAGTAACTGGGCCGCACTGACGCTACTTGCAAGAGAGGCGGCAGCCCGGGAGCCGGTCTGTCATTCATCCTTCATCCTTCATCCTTGGGTTCTTCCACTCTACCGGCTTCTGGGCGGAGTGAGGATGGTCCGGTCCTGCGTAGATCTTGAGCTTGTTGATCATGGCATCGCCGAGGCGGTTGTGGGGCAGCATACCACGTACTACCCGCCGCAGCGCATCCTCCGGCTTGCGGGCCAGCTCGTCGCCGCGCGAGATCCACTTCAGCGCGCCCGGCCACCCGGTGTGGCGATAGACAGGCTCAGCGGCCTTGCGGCCTGTGAGCGCCAGCCGCGCGGCATTCACGATAATCACGAAGTCGCCGGTATCCACATTGGGGGTGAAGATCGGCTTGTGCTTGCCGCGCAACAGGGTAGCGATGTCCACCGCAAGCCGTCCCATCGGCTTGTCCGCGGCGTCTATGACCAACCACTGCCGCTCTATCTCTTCCGGCTTGGCCGAATACGTCTTCATATAAGAGCTCCTACAGAATCAATGCGACGGGTGACGGATGACCGATGCCGAAACTCAGTCTCCGTCCGTCCGCGGTCCTCCGTCTTCCGTCCACTTCGGTCCATTGTACCAGACGCGCACCAGGCACAGGCCGCGCGCCGGAGCACTAGGACCCGCGATACTACGGTCTTTCGCCGCCGTGATGCGCGGCATGTCGTCTGGAGCGCGCTTTCCGCTACCTACTTCCAGCAAAGTACCGGCGATGTTGCGCACCATCCCGCGCAGGAACGCGTTGGCCCGGATTCGCAGCAGTATGAACTGGCGCGCCTGCCGCACACTGCAGTGCGTTACCTCGCGCACGGTGCTGTTGGTCTCGCGTGTATCGTTGGCCCACGACGTGAAGTCGTGCCAGCCCACGAGACGCCTCGCCCCCGCCCGCATGGCGATTACGTCAAGCCGGTGCGGGAAGTGGCACACGTATCGGTCGAACACGGCCGACCGGCATTCCCGGTTCAGAACGACGTACACGTATGCCCTGGCAGTCGCGCTAAACCGCGCGTGAAACCCGGCGTTCGTCTCTTCCGCCGCCACCGCCGCCACGTCGCGGGGGAGGGCGCTATTCAGCGCGGACGCCATCCGCTCGATGGGAATGCGAGTCTCCGCCTGGAAGCTCACGACCTGCCCCAGGGCGTGGACCCCGGCATCGGTGCGCCCAGCACCGTGCACCCTGCACGGGCAACCGGCAATGCGCTCGACGGCCCGCTCAACCTCCGCCTGCACGCTTCTCTGGCCAAGCTGGTATTGGAACCCGGCAAAGCCGGTGCCATCATACTCCAGTGTGACTTTGAAGGAGCGCATGGTTCAGTAGTCAGTAGTCAGTAGTCAGTAGTCAGTAGGCGGACGCCGGATTCCGGGCATTTCTACTGACGACTGATGACTGACTACTGACTACTTCTTCCTTCCGAACAGGCCGCGGCGTCGGGGTGCGACCACCGCCGTCTCCGGAGCGGCCGGCGCGGCGATCTCCTCGCCCTCCACCAGCTCCAGAAGGACCATCGGCGCTCCGTCGCCTCGCCGCGCCCCGAGCTTTGTGATGCGCGTGTAGCCGCCGGACCGGTTCCGGTATCGGGGCGCGATCTGCTCGAAGAGCCGCGGGACCACGTAGTTCGGATTGCGGGCAAGCTTCCCGTTCTCCGCGTTCACGCCAAACTCGGCCACGTTGGAGTCTACGTACTGCCGCACCAACCGGCGCGCATGGATGTCATTGCGCTTGGCCGTGGTGATCAGTTTTTCGACAATCGGCTTCACGTCCTTGGCCCGCGTCTCCGTGGTGACGATCTTATCGTGCTCGATCAGGGAGCGCACGAGGCTCTTGAGCAGGGCGCGCCGCTGATCGCTTGGAAGACCGAACTTGCGGCCCGCTACGCGGTGTCGCATGACAGTGTCCTTTCTCTACGCTTCGTCGTCGCCCTCGTCGACATCGCCCTCGTCCTCGTCATCCGTGGAGACCGTATTTCCGCCCTTGAGCGACAGTCCAAGCTGGCCCAGCTTGTCCCGCACTTCCATGAGCGACTTCTTGCCGAAGTTGCGGATCTGCATCAGGTCAGCTTCGGTGTACTGGACGAGGTCCTGGATGGTGAGGATGTTCGCCTTCTTGAGGCAGTTGTAGGTGCGTACGGAGAAGTCCAGCTCCTCGATGCGCGCATCGGGCGCCTGCGGTCCCGGATGGAACTCCGGCAGGTCACGGTCGTCGCCAGCGATGCCCTCGCCGCCCGCGAATTCCGAGAACAGCTTGAAGAAGCGGCCCAGTATATTCGCGGACTCGCTTATCGACTGGCTGGGGCTGACTGTACCGTTGGTGGTCACCTCCATGATGAGGCGCTCGTAATCGGTTTTGAAGCCTACGCGGGTGGCCTCAACGGTGTAGTTCACCTTGCGGACCGGCGTGAAGGCGGAGCCAACGGGGATGACCCCGATGGGCTGGTTGGCGCGGTGCTCCTGCTTGTCCGGGAGGACGTAGCCCTTGCCCAGCTCCACCGTCATTTCCATGTCCAGGCTCGCGTCCTCGTCGGAGATGGTGGCCAGGTAGACCTCGGGGTTGACTATCCGCACGTCCTCCGGGCAGTCCACGTCCGCGCCGGTGATGCGACCTTCGCCCCGCTTGCTGATCCGGATGGTGCGTGGGTCCGCCTTGGGCGTGCCGTTGCGCTCCACCCGGACGTACAGGTCCTTGAGGTTCAGGAGCAGCTCGGTGGTGTCTTCCTTGACGCCAGGAATGGTGGAGAACTCGTGCAGGACCTTGTCGATCTTGACAAAGGTCACCGCGGCGCCCTCGATGGAGGAGAGCAGGACTCGCCGAAGCGAGTTGCCCAGGGTGACGCCGTATCCGCGCTCCAGCGGCTCAACGACGAACTTGCCGTAGGTATCGGTCTCTTCCAGCGTGTGGATGGTCGGTATGGTGATTTCCATGAATAACCTCTAGCGGAGAGGCGAGAGGTGAGAGGTGAGAGGTGAGAGCCGGCGTCCGGAATCACCCATCACCTATTACCTATCGCCTTACCGAGAATAGAATTCGACGATCAACTGCTCCTGCACGCCGGTGTCGATCTGGTCGCGGGTGGGAGCGGAGAGTACCCGGCCCACCAGGTTGGCGTTATCGAATGCCAGCCATTCCGGAAGCCCGCGCGTGTGGGACTTCTGCCGCGCCTCGCGGATCGCGCCGGTCTGCGTCTTGGATTCGTGCACCGCTATGACGTCACCGGGCCGCACCTGGTAGGACGGAATATTCACCCGGCGGCCATTTACGGTGAAGAAGCGGTGGCTTACGAGCTGGCGCCCCAGGGCGCGCGAGCTCGCCATCCCCAGACGGTACACCACGTTGTCCAGCCGCATCTCAAGCTGCTGGAGCAGGTTCTCGCCGGTAACGCCCTTGCGGCGCTCTGCCTCCGTGAGATAGCTGCGGAACTGGCCCTCCAGTACCCGGTAGATCCTACGGAGCTTCTGCTTCTCGCGGAGCTGGACGCCGTACTCGGTCAGCTTCTTCTGGATGACGTTACTGCCGTGCTGTCCCGGCGGCTTGTTGCGGGGAGTGCCGTCGCGGTTATCCTTGTTCTTGCGGTTGCGCTCCAGGGTGCAGTGCAGCACGCACTTCTCGCCCTTGAGGAACAGCTTTTCACCCTCGCGGCGGCACTGACGGCACCGCGGGTCTGAATTGTTTGCCATTACGTCTTCTAATGCTCCTTCTGGTCTTGCCAGCGAGTGAGAGCGCGTTCGGCGCTCCTGGGAGTTTACGCGGCCCGGTTCAGGGCGCTTCGTCCTCCCGCGCATGTTGGCTGATGGTTGAAGGTTGATTGTTGATGGGCCGGATTCTGGAGCTATCAACCATCAACCTTCAATTAAACTCTCCGTCTCTTGGGAGCGCGGCAGCCGTTGTGCGGGATGGGGGTGACGTCCTTGATCAGGGCCACCTCCAACCCCACCGCCTGGAGCGAACGGATGGCCGTCTCCCGGCCGGAACCCGGACCCTTTACGAACACGTCCACCTTGCGGAGGCCGTGCTCCATTGCCTTACGGGCGGCGTTTTCCGCCGCGATCTGGGCGGCGAACGGAGTGCCCTTCTTGGTGCCCTTGAAACCGATAGCGCCGGCGCTGGACCAGGAGATGACGTCGCCGCGCACGTCCGAGATGCAGACGAGCGTGTTGTTGAACGTGGACTGGATGTGCACCACGCCCTGCGCGATGTTCTTCTTCTCCTTAGGCTTCTGCCGGGCGGTGCCGGTGGACTTCTTGTTAGCCATGAGTGCTCCTAACGTCACTGACGGAGGACGGAAGAGGGTGGACCGACGGATACTGTCCGTCGCCCGTCTGCCGTAGTGTTACTTCTTCGCCTTCTTCTTGCCGGCCACGGCGCGCTTTGGACCCTTGCGCACGCGGGCATTCGTCTTGGTGCGCTGGCCGCGTACGGGGAGCCCGCGGCGGTGCCGCAGTCCACGGTAGCAGCCGATCTCCTGCAGCCGCCGGATATTGAGCTGGATCTCGCGCTTGAGGTCTCCCTCTACGCGGTACTCCCGCTCCAGGATCTCGCGGAGGCGGCTGGTCTCCAGCTCCGTAAGGTCTCTCACGCGGGTCTCCGGGTTTACCCCGGCGGCCGCCACGATCTTGCGGGCGCTGGAGAGCCCGATTCCGTAGATGTAGGGGAGGGCGAACTCTACCTTCTTGTCACGCGGCAGATCGACGCCCGCAATTCTGGCCATAGAAACTCCTGTGTGGGAGTATGGGCGTATGGGTGTGTGGGGGCAACTACTCCCATACCCCCACACACCCAAACACTCACACGGTTCTCACCCCTGCCTCTGCTTGTGCTTGGGGTTCTTGCAGATGACCCGCACGACCCCTTCGCGCTTGATGACCTTGCACTTCTCGCACATCTTTTTGACGGATGCTCTTACCTTCATATCTCAATGCTCCTGCCGGAGGATGGGAGACGGAGGACGGACGGAGTCCGTCAGTCTCCCGTCAATCGTCTTCCGTCGTCCTCAAAACACACGAAAACACGGCCTCCACCGAGCAGATTGCTCCGCGGGCCGCTATTGGGTCGACTGACCGTCTGCTATTTGTAGCGGTACAGGATCCGGCCGCGAGTCAGGTCGTAAGGCGAGAGCTCTACCAGCACCCGGTCTCCTGGAAGGATCTTGATGAAGTTCATCCGGATCTTCCCGGACACATGGGCCAGGACTTCATGGCCGCTCTGCAGGTTCACCCTGAACATAGCGTTCGGCAGGTTATCCGCGACCACCCCCTCGACCTCGATGCCCTTCTCTTTCGCTTCCTCCTCCGGCTCGGCGGCATCCGCTTTCGGCTTGCCGCGCGCGCCGGAGGAGCGTCTCCGTCCGCCACCGGAGCGCCTGGCGCCGCCTCCGCCGCCTGGACCCCGGTAGGTGCGCTTAGGTGGTGGCATTCACCCTCCTTGGGTCAATATCTGAGCGCCGTTGCCGGTGATCGCCACCGTGTGCTCGAAGTGAGCAGACAGCGAACGGTCGCTCGTAACAATCGTCCATTCGTCGGACAGCGCTTCGATGTCGCGCCGTCCGGCATTCACCATCGGCTCAATGCAGATGGTCATGCCCTCTTCAAGAACCGGGCCAGTGCCCGCCTTACCAAAGTTGGGGACCTGCGGCTCTTCATGGAGCGAGCGTCCAATGCCGTGGCCCACCATCTCCTTCACAACAGTATAGCCATTCTTCCGAACGAATCGCTCGATGGCGGCGCTGATGTCTCCCAGCCGCTTGCCGGCTCGCGCCTGCTCGATCCCGCGGTAAAGCGCCTCCTCACCAACCTTGAGCAGCCGCTCCGTGGCCGGGCTCACCCGTCCCACCGGAAAGGTCCAGGCCCCGTCGGCATAGTAGCCGTTCAGGTTGACGCCGACGTCGCAACCGACGATGTCGCCGTCCTTCAGCACGCGGCGACCGGGTACGCCGTGTACCACCTGCTCGTTGACGGAGATGCAGGTCCAGGCCGGGAAGGGCGGGTGTTCATGCGGGGCATAACCCAGAAAGGGCGAGGTTGCGCCGTGCTCGCTAAGCACGTGAATCGCCACGTTCTCCAGGTCGTTGGTTGTTGTCTTCCCCGGGACTATCGCGTCCCGCATCGCCCGCAGGGCCGCATCCACTATGCAGCCCGCCGCCCGCATCTTGTTTATCTCGTCCGGCGTCTTCCTAATGATCATCCGTCTATTTGGGTCTCGCGTTCGGCATCGGCGGCCGCAGCTCCGCAAGCGCCGCCTTTACGCGGACGTAGACCTCGGCCGGCTCCGCATTGGAGTCGATGTTTCGCAGCAAGCCGCGCTCCTGGTAGTAGTCCAGCAGCGGCGCTGTTTTGGCAGCATATTCTACCAGACGGGTGCGGATCGCGTCCGGCATGTCGTCCGATCGCTGTACCAGCACGTGGCCGCAGTGGTCGCAGATATCGTCCTGCCGCGGCGGCAGCGCCGTCACATGGTAGGTGGCGCTGCAGTTGGTGCAGACCCGCCTGCCGGAGAGCCGCCGGACCAGCTCCTCCGTATCCACCTCGAAGTTCAGCGCGGCATCAAGCCTGTAGCCGCAGTCCGCCAGGAGGCCGTTCAGCGTGTCCGCCTGGGAGATGGTGCGCGGGAAGCCGTCCAGGATGAAGCCGCGGTTGCAGTCCTCCGCGGCGATGCGCTCCCTGATGAGACCTACTACGATCTCGTCCGGGACGAGCTTGCCATGAGACCAGTACTCCCGCGCCTTCAGCCCCAAAGGCTTTCCTGCGGCGGCCAGGTCCCGGAAGATCTCTCCCGTGGAGATCTTGGGTATACCGTACTCTTCGACTATTCGAGCGCCCTGAGTTCCCTTGCCGGCGCCGGGCGGGCCCAGCAGTATCAGTATCATGCGCCTTCCGCGCGGTTATCTCAGGCCGCTACCTTTGATGAATCCCTCGTAGTTCCGCATCAGGAGCTGCGCCTCGATGGCCTGCATCGTTTCGATGGCGACGCCGACAAGGATCAGCAGCGAGGTACCCCCGATGAGGCCGAACGACGTTACGCCGGTGACCAGCGGCGCGATGTACTGCACCAGAGCGACCGCAGCCAGGAAGATGGCGCCCGCCAGCGTGATGCGGGATACTACCCGGTCCAGGTAGTCAAAGGTAGGCTTGCCTGGCCGGATGCCCGGAATGTAGTTGCCGTACTTCTTCAGGTTGTCCGACATGTCCTGAACGTTCATGACAATGGCCGTGTAGAAGTATGTGAAGATGATGATCAGCACCACGTAGATCACCGAGCCATACCAGGACGCGCCAGGGCTCAGATTGCCCGCCATCACCTTGAGCCGCCCGAGCCAACCGCCCGGAGCCGACGGAATGGCAGCCAGGATCTGCGCCGGGAAGAGCTGCATGGAGATGGCGAAGATGATCGGTATAACGCCGGCCGTATTCACCCGGATGGGCAGGAAGGAGCTTCCGCCCTGCGTCACCCGCATGCCGACCACGCGCTTGGCGTGCTGGATGGGGATCTTGCGCTGGCCCTGCGTCACGTAGACGATGCCGAGGATAGTCGCGATGAAGATGGCGAAAAGGAGCCCAACCGCGAACGGGCTCACGATGCCGTCCTGCACCTGCTTGACCACCAGGCTCGTCTGGTAGGGGAGGCTCAGCATGATTCCGGCGAAGATCACCAGCGAGACGCCATTCCCGATACCCAAGTCCGTAATCTGCTCGCCGATCCAGAGCAGGAAGCAGCTACCGGCCGTCATGCAGATCCACATCTGGACCAGTCCGAGCGGACCGCTGGTGGCGGCGCGGAACATGAGGCTGAGTCCTATTGCCTGGAAGAAGCTGAGGACGATAGTCAGGTAGCGTGTGATCTTGGCGATCTGCTTGCGGCCGGACTCACCCTCTTTGCTCAGGACCTCTAGCTGGGGTATGGCCAAGGTGAGCATCTGCATGATAATGGAGGCGTTGATGTAGGGCGTGATCCCCATGGCGAAGAGCGACATACGCCGCAGCGCGCCGCCGGAGAACACGTCCACCAACCCCAGCAGATTGCCGCCGCCGCCGAACAGCGCCTGGGCCTTGTGGTGGTCCACGCCCGGCACCGGGATATGGGCGCCGAGGGCGAAGACCGCGAACATCGCCAGGTTAAACTGTATGCGGCGCTTGAGCTCCGGTATCCGGAACGCCTGCACCAACGACTCTAACATCTTACAGTACCTCCGCCGCCCCTCCGGCCGCTTGCAGCTTCTGGACTGCGGTCTGACTGAACTTGTGCGCACGGACGGTGAGCTTCTTGGTCAGCTCGCCGTCTCCCAAGATCTTGACGCCATCACGGATGTCCCGCAGGATCCCACTCTGTGTCAAGAACTCCGGCGTCACCTCCGTACCCGGCTCCAGCTCTTCGAGCTGCCCCACGTTTACTACCGCGTAGAGCTTCTTATTGACCGCCTTGAACCCACGGAGCTGTGGGATGCGGCGATGGAGCGGAGTCTGTCCACCCTCGAAGTGCGGCGAGGGGTTCCCGCGCTTTTTGTGGCCCTTATCGCCCCGGCCGCTGTTCTTGCCATGGCCGGATCCGCGACCGCGCCCTACCTTCTTGGGGCGATGGGTCGACCCTTCCGCCGGCTGCAAATCATGTATGTGCATGGAATGTCCTCAGAGTGACCACGGACGAGAGACCAGTCGTGAGTCGTGAGTCGTGAGTGGTCTTAAGCCGTCTTGTCGTCTGCTTGCTCGACGGTGAGCATGTGATCGATGCTGCGGATCATGCCGCGGACGGCGTCATTGTCCGGCAGCGTCACCGTCTGGTGCATCCGCTTGAGCCCCAGCGCGCGGACGGTGCGCTTCTGCGTCTCGTTGAAGCCGATAGGGCTGCGGGTGAGAGTGACCTTCAGCTCAGGCATGGGACGCTCCCGCGGCGGCCTCTTCCACCTTCCGGACCCACGGCACCATCTCTTCCACGGTCTTGCCGCGGAGCTGCGCCACGTCGTCCGCGCGCTTCAGCTTCTTGAGCGCCTCCAGGGTGGCCCACGCGATGTTGATGGCGTTGGCCGAGCCCAGCGACTTGCCGAGCACGTCATGCACGCCCGCCAGCTCCAGAATAGTGCGGACGGAGCTGCCGGCCACGATGCCCGTTCCGGGGGCGGCCGGCTTCAGCAGGACTTCCGCCGCGCCGGAGTGCGCCAGGATCTCGTGCGGGATGGTGCTGCCGACCATCGGGACCTGGACCATGTTCTTCTTGGCGGCCTCCACGCCTTTCCGGATGGCGTCCGGAATAGCGCGCGCCTTGCCGATGCCCGCCCCAACGTAGCCCTTGCGGTCTCCCACCACCACGAGCGCGTTCCAGCTCATGGTGCGGCCGCCCTTGTGGGTCTTCTGTACTTTATTGGTACGGACCACACGCTCTTCCAGGTTCAGAGTGTCCGCACTGATTCTCGCCATGGTTTCTCCTTCGGAGGGGTGTTCAGGTGTTCGGGTATCCAGGTATTCAGGTCCGGAATCCGGAGTTCCTGAAGCCCTGAAGCCCTGAAGCCCTGAACACCGTCAGAACTCCAGTCCGCCTTCGCGGGCCGCGTCGGCCAGGGCCTGGACGCGGCCCATGTACCGCCAGCCGCCACGGTCGAATACCACCCGGGTCACGCCCTTCTCCTTGGCGCGCTGCGCCACGAGCGTGCCCACGACCTTGGCGGCGTTTATGTTGCCGCCGGTCTTGCCGCCGCCGCGATAGTCCGCCTCGGCGGTCGAGGCGGCGGCCAGGGTGTGGCCGGTGTTGTCGTCTACGATCTGTGCATAGATATGCTTCAGGCTTCGGAATACGCTCAGGCGGGGCCTTTCCGCCGTACCGCTCACCTTGTAGCGGACGCGGCGGTGCCGCTTCTCCCGCAACCGTACCTTATCGTCCATGTTCTATCCTCGCGCCGGTAGATTTCCGACCCACCGGCAAAGTGCCTGCCAGCCGGCAGGAACAGTTAGTATACATCAGCGGAACAGGCAGGCGGAGGAATGGTGTGTTGGAGTAAAGGAGTGTTGGAGTGATGTTCCGGATTCCGGAACCCAATGCTCCAGTACGCCACCACTCCATCACTCCATTTCTACTTCTTCCCGCCTTTGCCGCCGGCCTTGCCGCTCTTGCCCGCCTTGCGCCGGATCTGCTCGCCGCGATAGCGCACGCCCTTGCCCTTGTAGGGCTCGGGCTTGCGGATGGAGCGAATCTGCGCAGCGGTCTGACCCACGAGCTCTTTGTCGATACCCTTCACAACCAGGAAGGGGATACGGGTGGCCTGGTCGACGCCGGCTTCGAACTCGATGCCGGGGCGCGGCGGGATGAGTACGCCGTGCGAGTATCCCACCGACATGGTCAGGTTCTTGCCCTCGGTTCCGGTGCGGTAGCCGACCCCGTGGACCTCCAGCGTCTTGGAGTAGCCGTTGGAAACACCCTCCACCATGTTGGCGACGAGCGTGCGGGTGAGCCCGTGAAGCGACCGGTGCTCCTTGCTGTCGGACGGCCGGTCCACCTGGAACGTGCTGTCCTCCATGCGGAGGACCATGTCCGGATGCACCGGCTTGGTCAGCGTACCTTTAGGACCCTTGACGGTGACCTGGCCCTGGCCGATGGTTATCTCCACTCCCTTGGGGACGGGAATGGGTCGTTTGCCTATTCTTGACATTGGTTCCTCCCGGCTACCAAACGTAGCACAACACCTCTCCGCCGATGCCGCGGCGGCGGGCGTCCCGATCCGTCATTACGCCCTGCGAGGTGGTGAGGATGGCGATGCCCAGGCCGCGCAGCACGCGCGGCAGGTTGTCGCGCCCGGCGTAGACTCGCAGGCCCGGCTTGCTCACCCTCTTGAGGTTGGTGATCACCTTCTCGCGCTTGGGACCGTAGCGCAGGACGACCTTGATCTGGTCCTGCTTCGGGTCCTTGATGACTTCGTAGCCTTTGATGAAGCCTTCCGCCTGGAGGATCTTCACAATCTCCAGCTTGAGCTTGCTGCCCGCGATCTGTAGGGACTCATGGTTTGCCCGGTTGGCATTGCGGATCCGCGTCAGCAGGTCCGCCACGGGGTCGGTGGTATAGGCCATGTGGTGTACCTCCTACCAGCTCGACTTGGTCACGCCGGGGATCAGGCCCTTGTGCGCGTTCTCGCGCAGGCAGATGCGGCAGATTCCGAACTTACGGAACACGGCGCGGGGCCGGCCGCAGATGTTGCAGCGCGTATAGGCGCGGACGGCGAACTTGGGCTTGCGGCGCGCCTTTACAATCAAAGAAGTTTTCGCCAACTGTTTCCTCCCGTCGGAGCCGCGGTTTTCGCGCGGCTGGTAACGAGGGCCATTTTCGATTCTCGATTTTGGATTTTCGAGTGAAAGTCGAACTTCAAGAATCCAAGGTCGAAAAGCCCTAGTGGTGTTGTTCCTCGCGGTGCTTCTGGTACTCCGCGATGA
>CAYNFH010000175.1:0-632 GCA_964396385.1 uncultured Chthonomonadaceae bacterium
GTACCGCGCGACCCGCTCCGCCAGCTCGTCCGGAATGGGCGGCACGCCTTCCACAACTAGATTATCTCCAGGAACAACCGCCACAAACCCCTCCAGGTAGTAGCCGCGAATGAACGCAAATGAACGGAAACGGAAGAACAAGCAATGGCGGAGGAGCATGTGCTCCTCCGCCATAAGTTCTACCAGCCCGGATCCTATTCCCGTCTATTCCCGTTCATTCGCGGCTAAAGGAGTCGGCCCTGGCCGGAGTCTCGGTCGCGGTAGGGGATGCTCAGGTGCTCGTATGCGGGGCGGGTGGCGAAGCGTCCTCGCGGTGTCCGGTTGATGAACCCGAGCTGCAGGAGGTACGGCTCAGACATATCCTCGATAGTGTCGCGCTCCACACCTAGCGCAGCGCCGAGAGTCTCCACGCCTACCGGGCCACCATCGTACTTTTCGATGATCGTACGGAGCAAGGCACGGTCCTGCTCGTCCAGCCCCAGGTGGTCGATGTCCAGCATCTGCATAGTCGCGTCCGCTACGGACTTGTCGATGACCCCGTTGGCGCGGACCTGCGCGTAGTCCCGGCACCGCTTCAGGAGGCGGTTGGCAATGCGCGGGGTGCCGCGGGAGCGGCGGGCGATCTCCTCCGC
>CAYNFH010000175.1:642-13846 GCA_964396385.1 uncultured Chthonomonadaceae bacterium
GGGTCACCTGGATCTGGAGGATGTCTGCCGACCGTCGGACGATGGTAGTCAGGTTTTCGACCGTGTAGAAGTCAAAGCTCTGGTGGATACCGAACCGATCCCGGAGCGGTGAAGAGAGCAGTCCTGCGCGGGTGGTAGCCCCGATAAGCGTGAAGGGCGGCAGCGGCAGGCGCATGGTGCGCGCGCTCGGCCCCTTGCCTATCACCAGGTCCAGGCTGAAGTCCTCCATCGCGGGATAGAGGATCTCCTCCACGGTGCGGTTCAGACGGTGGATCTCGTCGATGAAGAGGACGCTGTCCTTCTCGAGATTGGTGAGGATGGCCGCCAGGTCGCCCGGACGCTCGATGGCGGGCCCGGACGTGGTGCGGATGGGGGCGTCCATCTCATTCGCGCAAACAAGGCTGAGGGTGGTCTTGCCTAGCCCGGGGGGACCGTAGAAGAGGATGTGATCCAGGGCGTCGTCTCGGGCGCGTGCGGCGTCAATGGCGATCTGGAGGTTCTCTTTGAGCTTCGGCTGGCCGATGAACTCTCGGAGCCGGCGGGGACGGAGCGATAGCTCGCCGTCGTCATCGTCTCCGCGGTAAGGGCTCACAATACGGTTATCGTCCATCTCGATCACGGATTCCATGGGGTCTATCTCGTATGCCGGGAGTATGCGTGGTGGCGGCGTCGCGGCCGCCTCCAGGCCATCTAGGGCCGTCCTTGACATCATTCTACCAGACAAAAGTGCGGGTGTCAAGCCTTCTAGCGATACCACAAGGAACTCCCATTCCTAGCCTCGAATAGGGTCCCGCCAATAGGGAACTCCGCATCCCCTGCGGCCAGTCCTATCTGGTGAAGTCCGTCCCTACCGGAATCGCAGTGGCACCATTGACCGAACCCGCTTCCGCCCCGCCTACCGATATGCAGGCGTCTCCAGCGATCCGCTCCCTCTTCGGTCCCGCCGGGCTCGCGCACGCCATGCCGCTGGCCGTGATAGCCTGGGACGTGGAGACTCGCATCACCGGCTGGAACCCCGCCGCGGAGCAGCTCTTCGGCTGGCCGGAGGAGGAAGCGATGGGCCGCAGCATCTTCGAACTGCTGGTGCCACCCTCCGCTCACGACCATGTCCACGAAGTCGTTCGCTCCGTCTTGGCCGGCCAGCGGGAGGTGCGGAGCGTGAATGAGAATGTCACGCGTGACGGCCGCGCCCTGCTCTGCGAGTGGACCAACACCCGGCTGATCGATGCGGACGGCGGGCCTGTCAATGTGGTTAGCATCGGAAGGGACGTTACCCGCGAGCGCCAGGTGGAGCGCGAGCGCGAGAGGCTTCATGCTATTGCGACCACCGCCAACCGCTCGCAGGACCTGGATGAGATTCTGCTTCTCATAAGGAATGCCGCCGTGGAAGTTGGCGGGTTCGACCGCGCCGGCATCTGGCTGGTTCGTGATGGAACCGCCTATGGCGCGTGGGGCACAGATGCCCAGGGCAACCTGCGCGACGAGCGGGGAATGAAGGAGCCGGCGCCGATCTGGAATGCCGCCTTCCGGGCGCTGCTCTCTGGAGAGCGCCCCACCGCTATCGACCAGTGGCTCGTCACGGAAGGGCCTCCCTCCCTGCGTGGACAGCAGATACCCCGAGGCTTTATCAGCCTCCGCACGGCGGGTGAGCTGGTTGCCTTCATCTCCGTTGACAACCTCTTGACACGGCGTCCCGTGACCGAAGAGAGCCTGCTGCCCCTGGCACGTTTTGCCGAACAGGCGGCCGTAGCGGTTCGGAACGCACGCCTGTTCCGGGAGCTGAGCGAGGCGCAGGACGCGCTGGTTCGCTCCGAAAAGATGCGCGCGTTAGGCGCCCTGGCCCGCAGCGTTGGCCATGACGTGAACAACTACCTCACGGTTGTGCTTGCCTACGCCGAGGACATCCAGGAGGCCGAGGACTCCTCCGCCCATGTCCGTAGTCTGGCGCGTACCATCGAGCGGGCCGCCCGCGATGGCGCGCGCATCGTGCATCGGCTGCAGCAGTCGGCCGGCCAGGGGCAACGTGACGAGCCGGAGTTGCTGGACCTGACCGAACTGGCGCAGCACTCCATTGAGCTCTCCCGGCCGTTCTGGCTCAACCAGCCGAAGGCCCATGGGGTGGAAGTACGTATCACGGAGGATCTGGACGGTCCGGTTCCCGTCCTGGCGTCGGCGGCGGAGATCCGAGAGGTAGCCATCAACATCATCAAGAACGCGGCAGAAGCAATGCCGGAGGGTGGTACGCTGGCCATCCGGTGCTACAAGGCGAAAACTGACGCCGTGCTTGAGTTCACCGATACCGGCACAGGTATGGACGAGGAGACGCGGCGCCGAGTCTTTGAGCAATACTTTACAACTAAGCCGCCGGGACTGGGAACCGGGCTCGGCCTTTCGGTGGCGTGGGGCATTATTCAGCAGCACGGCGGCCGACTGGAGGTGGAGAGCTCCCGGGGGAAGGGGTCCACGTTCCGCATTCGGCTGCCGCTCGCGGCCAGGCCCAGCACGCAAGAGGAGGCAGGTGAGGAGGAGGCCACAGGCATCCAGGGCCTCCACGTACTGTTAGTAGAGAACGAAGAGATGGTCGCGGAGGGACTCGCCCGAATCCTGGTACGCCGTGGGGCGGACCTGGAGATGGCCTCCAGCGGCGCGGAGGCGATGGAATGGCTCGAAGGGCATGCTGAATCGTGCGATGTTGTGCTGGCAGACCTGGTGATGGCCGAAATGAACGGGGCGGAGCTGCTCAAGGAGATACAGATACGTTATCCGAACCTTCGCCGCGTGCTCCTCTCAGGTCTCGGCCCCAACCCGCCGGGCGATGTGTCCGCGGCCGAGATCATCCTCGCGAAGCCCATCCCCCAGTCCGAGCTCATCCACGCCCTAGCCTCATTAAGAACACCTATCAAAACCTCCCCCTGACCTCCTCCTTCGTAAGGAGGGGGAACCCCGCGGCAGCGAGAAGTTCCCTCCCCTTACGAAGGGGAGGATTGGGGAGGGGTTCTGTTAGGGGCTCTAAGGCAGCCGCCCGGGAAGGATCCTGGTATAGTAGAATAGCGGGAGTCGCGGAACTCTCTGGGAGCGAAAAGCAGGCTCCAGGAGTCCTACCATACGGATGCAAACTCCAACCGGCTTGGCCGGTTTTGTTGTTTTGGACGGTCAAAAGTGCGGTAAGGACGGATGATTCCGGGCCATCAACTATCAACTGTGAGCCATCAACCGTCCCTCATCGGCCATAACGCCGCGGAGCTGGAACGGATCGCCCGGGAACTGGGCGAGCCCGGCTACCGAGGGCGGCAGATTGCGCAGTGGCTCTATCGCAAGCACGCAAGCTCCGTTGAGGAGATGTCGGACCTGCCAGCGGCCTTCCGCGCGCGCTTGACGGAGGGGTACGGGATCGGGCTTCCTCGGATAGCGCACCGCGATGAGGCGCCGGACGGCACCACCAAGTACCTGCTGGAGCTCGGCGACTGCGAGCAGGTGGAGGCGGTCTATCTTCCGTACCCGGACCGCGTCTCCATCTGTCTCTCCTCTCAAGTCGGCTGCGCGGCGGGCTGCACTTTCTGCGCCACTGCGCTGGGCGGTCTCGCGCGCAACATGACGGCGGGGGAGATAGTCGCCCAGTTCCTCACTGCGCAGTCGGACCGGCCCGTGCGGCGCATCAGCCACGTAGTCTTTATGGGCATGGGCGAGCCGCTGATGAACTATGAGCCGGTCCTGAGCAGTGTGCGGCTGCTGGTGGAGGAAGTGGGCCTCTCGCCGCGCCACGTCACTATCTCCACGGTCGGCGTGGTTCCGGGCATCCAGAGGCTGGCGGAAGAGAGTCTCCCGGTTACTCTCGCCCTTTCGCTCCATGCCCCGAACGACGAGTTGCGGGAGCGGCTGATTCCCACCGCCCGGAAGTGGAAGCTGGCGGAGATCCTGGACGCCTGCCGGGAGTACTTCGAGACGACCCGCCGTAACCTCACCTTCGAGTACCTGCTGCTCGCGGACGTGAATGACAGCCCGGAGCAAGCCCGAGAGATGGCGCGACTCCTGGATGGCCTTCCCGGCAACGTGAACCTGATCCCGTTCAACTATGTGGAGACGCAGGATGGCTTCCGCAGGCCGAGCCCGGAGCGCATCGCCGCCTTCCGTCGGGCGCTGGAGGAGACCGGGCGGGTGACCACTCAGCGCATGGAGCGCGGCCACGCCATCAGCGCGGCCTGCGGCCAGCTCCGGCGTACCATGGGCACGCTCCGCCCCCGCAGGCGGCCAGGGACGCCTCCGTTGACAACCGTCAGGTAAGAGGTCAGAGGTGAGAGATGAAAATCCGAAGCCCGGACTGACCTTAGCCTGCCTCCTGCTCCCCGCCGCCTGCCTCCTGTTGTATGGATGTGGGCCTCGTCGCCGCAGTCAGCCCATCATCAAGCCGGCCCCGAAGCCGCCGGACGCCAGCCAGACTGCCAGCGGAGCCCAGGCGCGCCAGGGACTGACCTTCCAATGGCGGGAGAAGCTGCCAAACGGCGCACTACGCCAGGTGCTGGATCTCCAGGCTGCCAGCGCGGCCGGCAGCGTTCAGAGCGAATCCGGAGAGCTAAAGGACACAAAGGGTACTCTCTTCCGGGACAATCGACCACGAGCCCGGTTTGTCGCCCCGGTTGTGCACGCGGACCGCAAGTCTGGTACCGTAGTGGCGGAAGGCGGAGTGAAGGTGACCAGCGTTGACCCGCCGGGGACCAGCGTGACCGCGAAGACTATTACCTGGAACGCGGACAAGAACGTTATCGTCGCGCGCGGCGACGTGCGGTTTGAAGACACCAGCCGCAAGCCGCGATCCTGGGGCGGACCCTTCGACCAGATCACCGTGGACCTGGAATGGAAGCAGCTTACCATTCCGTAGCTTGAGAGGTAACCGGATGTCGCGAATGAAGTCGGGAAAGGCTCGGGCTGCACTGATGGCCGCCGCATGGGCCGCGAGCGGAAGCCTCGCTCTGGCGCAGGGAGGACGCGGCAATACGCGCCCTCGGGCACGCGTGGCACACCATCGCGCTGTCCAGCAGGCTCCCATACACTTCGGCGATGTTGCTGTGTCCGGTTATGAGACGGTGCGTCTCAAGCTCGGCCAGCGGGCGGACCTGCAGGGCCCAGGTACTCTGGTGGAGGCGCTAGACCCAGGCCAACCTGGCTCTATTACGCGCCTGCAGGCCAACGCAATCACCGTCTTCATGGTGCCCAACACCTATCAGGCTGACCGAGTGGAAGCTGCGGGCAATGTACGCTTCAGTGGGACGCGGCCCGCGCAGGGCGGAGGAGTGCAGACTTTCCACGGGTCGGGGAGCAAGGGAATATACCTTCGCACACAGAGGCGCGTGACGCTCCAGGGGCCGGTGACCTTCTCTAGTGAGCAGAGTGTGGAGGGAGGAAAGCAGACCGTTTCGGGCACTAGCGGCGAGGCGACCTACGACGAGGCCAAACAGCGACTTGTCCTCTCCGGCGACGTAGACGTGACGGTGACCGATCCGGGAATCCAGGGGCCGGGGCACATCCAGGGAGACGAGGTGGACGTGAACCTCGCTACCCATCCTTACGAGATCGAGATTCGGAACAACCAGCGGGGTTCCAAGGGAATCCAGTTTCAGCCTAAGCAAGGTACTAAGAAAGGCGGATAGAGGCTGAGGCGCCACCCCTACGGATCCGGGCTCTCACCTCTCACCGCTCACCTCTCACCTATGGAAATCACTGCTGAATCCCTCGTCAAGGTCTACCGCGGACGGCATGTGGTGGACGGTGTCAGCCTGGACATCAAGCAAGGCGAGATAGTAGGGCTGCTGGGGCCGAACGGCGCCGGCAAGACCACGACCTTCTACATGCTCGTCGGTCTCATACGGCCCAAGGACGGGCGCGTGTTGCTCGACGGCAAGGACATCACGCGAATGCCCATGTACCGGCGCGCCAGGTCCGGCATCGGCTACCTGGCCCAGGAGCCCTCCGTGTTTCGGGAGCTGACCGTAGCCGAGAACCTGCGGCTAGTGCTGCAGTTTACTCCGCTGCGGCGCAAAGAGCGCGAGCAGCGGCTGGAGGGGCTTCTGGAGGAGCTGCACATCTCCCACCTGTACAACAATAAGGGCAAAACCCTGTCAGGCGGTGAGCGGCGCCGTGTGGAGATCGCCCGCGCCCTCGCTACGTCACCCGCTTTCATCCTGCTGGATGAGCCGTTCACAGGGGTGGACCCCATCGCTATCCAGGAGATCCAGAAGATTATCGGGGACCTCAAGGACCGCAACATCGGCATCCTCATCACGGACCACAACGTCCAGGCGACCCTCAAGATCACGGAGCGGGCCTATATCATCGCGGATGGCCAGATCCGTGCCGCCGGCACCTCGCGGGACCTCCCGGCAGACCCCAATGCCCGTAAGTTCTACTTCGGCGAAGAGTACGGAAGCTAAGGGATGAGGGAAGTAGTACGGGGGAGCCGCGCCTTGGCCGCGGTAGCGGACAGCGGCGGGGGCCGGACCCCGGGGGATGAATCCGGATTCCGGCTGCCGCCCTCCGCCGTCCGCCTGCTGGAGGTGCTCCGGCATGAGTAATCTGCTGCGGAGGGCGGGGGAGCGTGCGCGGCCCATGGAGCGCGCCCACACCCGGAGCTCCGGCGCGGGATTGAAGCTAGTCGATCGACTGATCTGGCGCGAGCTGTTCGGCCCGCTGGTCAACAGCATCCTCATGTTCTTGATGGTGCTGTTCGCGGCGGCCAACCTCTTTACCCTCACCAACCTCCTCGCCAACGGAGTGCCGTTCCTCACAGTCGCCCGCATGGCGGTATTCAGCCTGCCCATGCTGGTCAGCCAGACGCTGCCGATGGGCATGCTGCTCGGCTGCCTGCTCGCGTTCGGCCGCCTCTCCGGCGACAGCGAGCACATCGCGCTCTTCGCCGGAGGCATCAGCTTCTACAGGGTAGTCGTTCCCATCGCGTGGGTGGGGCTGATCCTCAGCGTCATCGGGTTCACCTGGGATGAGACCGTTTCGCCGGCCGCAACGCGCGAGTTCCTTGTCCTGAAGAAAGAGGTGACGCAGGGGCTGGTAACCAGTGGCAAACCGCTCACATACAACGTAATGAAGGGAGACCGTGTGGACGAGTTCGTCTACGTGGACAGCGGCTACGATTCGAAGACGCACTCCTTCCGCAATGTCACCATCGTTAAGATGAGCGACGCCGCCGACCGCCAGGGCCGACCGGATGTGCTGATAGAGGCGGACCGGGCGTGGCCCCTGAGCGACAACCCGAACGGTCTCGACTGGAAGTACGAAGGCGTTCGGATCCTCGACCTGCGGCCAGATCCCAAGAACGTCTTCGAAGCGCATTCCAACGAGCTCACCACGGAATCGCTCCGAAAGACCGTGGGGGCCGCGGTGGGGATGAACAAGACCTTCAAGGGGGTCATTCAGTCCGAGCAGCGCGACAACCGGAGCATGACATTTCGCGAGCTAAGTGATAGAATCAAGCAGGAGCAGGCGGCCGGGGATCAGAATGTAGGTGCGGATGAGGTGGATCTCTGGGGTAAGGTCAGTACCCCCCTCGCAAGCCTCGTGTTTGGACTGGTTGGCGCCCCCCTCGGCATCCGGCCCCAGCGCGGCAGCAAGGCCATGGGGTTCGGTGTAGCGATCGGCATCATCTTTCTGTACTGGGTTGCCTATAACTGGTTATATACCATCGGTAAGAGCGGAGGACTGCCGCCGCTTGCCGCGAGCTTCGCCCCGAACGCCATCGGGCTAATCGCCGGCATCATTCTGGTGGCCCGCACCCGCCAATAGGGAGGTGTGTCCCGTGGTCTGGACAATCCTGGCTCTGATCATGACGGTGCTGATGGGGGGGATTATCGCCTATAACGGCGACCTCATCGGCCGCAAGTATGGCAAGCGCCGCGTCTCCCTGTTCAACCTCCGCCCCAAGCACACGGCTATACTCATAACCAGCCTCACCGGCATCATGATCTCCGCCCTCACCACGGCGGTGCTCTTCCTGCTAGTTCCCCCTGTCCGCACCATCATCATGGACGGGGAGGACGCTATTCGCCAGCTACCCCTGCTAACCAACAAGAACCAGCGCCTGAGCGACTCCATCAAGGTGGAGCAGCTCAAGGAGTCGGCGGCTCGCCAGAGGTACGAGGCGGCGCGCAAACAGTTCAACCAAATCCAGGCAACGTTGTACTCCGAACAGACCGCCGTCCGGAAGGCACAGGCCGACCTGGAGGCGGCAAGGACCGACCTCCGAAGAGCCGAAGCCGCAACACGGACCCAGATCGCCGCCAATCAGCAGCTAGTCCTTCAGTCCGCCAAGCTCAAGAAGCAGAAGCAGGGCTTGGAGAACATGAATCTGGCGCTGGCCACCGCCAACGTGGCGCTTCACGGCGAAAACGACCGGCTGGGGAAGCAGAACGCGCAGCTCGCCGACGACGTCAAGGTGAAAGAGGCGCAAAACCGCAATTACGACGAGGCGAACGCCAAGCTGGCCCGGCAAAATGAGGAACTGGGGCGGGATAACGAGAGACTGGAGCACACGCGGGACAGCCTCTTCCGAACCGCCGAGAACCTCCGCAAGCAGGTGGAGGAGCTGGACGCCACTACAACGCGGCTAACCGAGCAGAACAAGCGTCTGGCCGCCCTCAAGAGCGAAGATGACGTGAGCATGTCCACTCTCTACCACATGTTCCAGGACATGCGCATCAAGCGGGTGGTTGTGCACGATGGCGATGACCTCGCCCGTACCGTCATTCCGGCCGGCCAGTCCGTAGACGCCGTCCACCGCGCCCTCCAGCAGCTCATGCGCCAGGCGCACGAGGCCGCGCTGGCCCGGGGCGCGAAGCCGGACGATTCGAACCCTGTACGCGCGGTGCGCGTTGTGAGCAAGGAGTTCATGGCGCCGACGCCGTTCGGCTTCCACCGGTCCGAGGTGACGGAGCAGGATCGCATCGACGCCATGTCCCATCGCCTGGCGATGTCGGACAGGCCCGTATGCGTGCTCGCCCTCGCCGTAGCCAACAGTCTCGAGAACGAGCCCGCCGAGATCGACTTCCAGCCCTACCAGGACCGGCTCATCTATCCGCGCGCTAAGAAGGTCGCCTCACGCCGCATCAACGCCTCCCAGCCCGCGGAGGACCTCTTCCTGGACGTGATGGCCTTCTTGAAGGATCTGGGCGAGAGCGCACGCGAAAGGGGGATGATCCCGCGGATCGATCCGAATACGGGCAGCCCCGAGGTTGGCGCGCTCACCTGGCCGGAGCTGGTCCGATTGGTGGAGCAGATCCGCGCTCACCATGGCTTTGTGAACGTCACGGCCCTGGCGGCGCGGGACACCAACGCGTCAGACGCGCTCAAGATGGAGTTCAAAGTAGCGCCGGACATCTGAGACCGGCACCTCCATTGTCCGACAGTCCCCCGCCGCAGGCCGTCCTCTCGATCGATCCCGGGCGGGCGAAGTGCGGCATAGCAGTGGTGGATTCCGCCGGTGTTGTCCATCACCGGGCCATCGTTGCTCTGGACGCACTGGTGCCTGCGCTTCGGGAGAGCATGTCCCGGTTCCGGATCGTTGCACTCCTGCTAGGGGACGGAACGGCCGGCAAAGCCGCGATGTCGCTCATCCAGGGGCTGGCGCCGGACATCCCTCTCCACCGTGTGGACGAGCGATACACCTCTGAGCTGGCCCGCAGGCGCTACGTCGAGGATCACCCTCCGACCGGACTAGCGCGCCTCGTACCGCGCGGCCTCCGCTCTCCGGATGCCCCGTATGATGACTACGTCGCGGTCATCCTCGCCGAGCGCTGGTGGAAAGAGCAGGGTTTAGGGAGGAGGGTGTAGGGAACCGGATTCTCGTTCAGCGCTCCGCAAACCCAACATCCTGCACCGCGTTTTTTCTCCGCTTGCCCGCTTTTTTGCCCGCACGCTATTGACTCCGGTAATGCTCGTGTGCTACGCTTCTATGTCTGGAGAAGTGCCTGGCAGTCTGCTCGCGTAATGTCCGAGCAAGCGCGCAAGCAGGAGGCAACTCCAGATGAGCGGACCGCGGCGCTCGGCAGCGAGGCTGGGGCGTGGCGGTGGGCGGAACAGACGAGAGTCGGTCGCTGTTCGGGAAGAAGGCAACAGGGACAACTTCTTGACCGTCCGGCGAGCCGCCCTCGCTCTCTTCCGATTCACCTCCTCCGTCCTTCCTCCCGGTCCGTGTGTCGTTGGATTCCGCTGACACCATAGAAGGAGGAAGCAGCATGAGAAAGGTGTTCACCTTTCTACCCGCTCTCCTCGCAGTAGCCATCTCTGGACCCGTCAAAGCTCAGCAGGCGCCGGACATGTTCAAGGACCTGGACCGGAACCACTGGGCGTACGAAGCCGTTGAGAGCCTCCGCTCCAAGGGCATCGTCATCGGCTATCCGGATGGCTACTTTCGTGGGAGGCGGGTGCTCACCCGCTATGAGTTTGCCGTCGCTCTCGATAGGGCGCTGCGCAAGCTGAACATCACGCCCGAGCCGGGTCCGCCCGGGCCAAAGGGAGAAACCGGCCCGCCTGGACCTGCCGGCCCACAGGGACCTCCCGGCGTAACGCCGGAGGAGTTGGCCACTCTCCGCCGTCTCATCCAGGAATTTCGGGATGAGCTGGCGGCCCTCGGCAACAACATCCGTGCCATCAATGACCGGCTGGACCGGCTGGCTCGGGACGTTGCTGCCCTGAGGGAAGAGGTCAATCGCATGCCCAAGATCCACGGTGGCGCGTTCTTTGGCTTCCGCTCGGACAACGTCAACGGCGGCTACGTGGATCATGACGGGCGTGTGAACGCGCTGGGCAACAACCAGGCCGTAGTGCACCTCTTCGACCTGGGAGTAAACGCCAATATCACGGGCGGAGCCGTCCTGAATGCCGACGTGCAGTTCGATAACTATCGCAACTACCTCGGCAACTTCGGGCGCAACCCCGAGAACTTGGCGGTGGGTGCGGCTGGCGCCGGTCCTACGCTCTCCTCTTCGGTTCCCGCGGACACCCGCGTGGATCGGCTGGAGATCAATACGCCCTTCACCGGGCTCGGGACGGGTTCTCAGCTCACCCTGGGACGGTATCACGAGCGGCTGGGTCATCTGACCCTGTGGCGCCCGGACGTGGACAGCTACTTTGATGTCCCGTTCATTGACGATGGCGCTTACCGCATGGATGGTGCCCGGCTCACTACCAACTTTGGTAGCGTGTCCGCGGAGCTCTTCGGCGGCCAGCTTTCCAGCGTCACCGGAACCTCCACGTTCGTGAACCCTGTACTGGGACGTTTCGCCGGTCTGGACTTCAACAGTCCGCTGGCCGGCGCGACCACTCCTGCGGTCTTCGCCCCCGGTGGGCCTGGCCTGGGCAACAAGCCCATCGCCCAGCCCGATCAGGGACAGATGATCGTGGACCAGATCATCGGCGCGAGCTTCGGACTCACGTTCCACCAGCTCCAGGGCGGCCACATCCGTGGGACCGTTCTAGAGATGGCCAATCGCTCCCACGGCCCCGGCTCGGGTGGCTCCGCCGCCCAGACTGGTCCGCTGCCCGGCAACGCGTTCAACAACGTTACGACCTACGGGTTTGACGGGGACCTGAAGATCGCCGAGCGCATCACGCTCTCCGGCGACTACGCTCAGACCGTCATGCACAGAGGCCGGCTGTTCGGCGGCGGCGGCAACATCGTCCGCGCGACGCAGAACAACGCGTTCAACGCGAACCTGGGCTATACGTCCGGTGGTCTCACGCTCACGGCGGGTTACCGCTACATCGATCCGCAGTTCTACTCCGCAGGCTACTGGGGACGGATCGGCAACTGGCTGAACCCGACCAACGTGCAAGGACCCACGGTCCGCGCGGGTTACCGCATCATGCCGAACCTGGACGTGAACCTCGGCGGGGATTACTTCTATCCCACGCACGATCGGGCGCAGTCCTGGGGCATGGGCTTCAAGGACAACGTGACCCGGGCTCTGGCAGGTGTCCGCTGGGGCATCACCAAGGGCTTCGAGGCCACCGCGGACTACGAGGAAGACTTCTGGCACTTCGAGGGGGCTCACAGCTGGGGCACTGCCGGCAGCGGCAACAATCCCACTGAGTACTGGGTCCGCCTGGGCGCCGGATACAACCTCACCAGCAACACCGTGCTCAAGCTGATGTATGAGATCGGGGCGTTCGACGGTCACGGATTCCTCAATGAGGGTAACACCGGCCGCACGAACACGCAGAACGTGATCACCGCTCAGGCGGCGGTCCGCTTCTAAACCGCGCTGTCATACCTCACGTAATACCGGCCCCCGCCCGCCACAAGCGAGCGGGGGCTTTTCTCTGCCTTGCTTCCCGGAGGGAAACCGCTCCCGGTCCTCGAACTCCTCCCTTAGCCGGACAGACGGAGGACGGATGACGGCTGACGGCCGGAATCCGTCGGTCCTCCGTCGCCCGTCACCCGTCAATGCGGAGGGCACGAGCATGGAGCTAGGCTGCAGCACCATCCTCTACGGCGCGCTGCCACTGGAGCGCGCGCTGGACGGCATCGGGCGCGCGGGGTATAAAGCCATGGAGCTCTGCGCCATCCAGGGAATGGCCAACCACCTGCCTGACGACCTGACCGTACAGCAGTACGAAGAGATCGGAAAGCGGATAGCGGACAGAGGACTCGCCATCGAGTCCCTGGGCTGCAGCACCAATCCGCTGGACGGGCAGGCCGCCTACCGGCTGGTGCGGCTGCTCAAGGCGGCCGCCGTGCTGGGCACGCCGTACATTACCACCGGCCCCGGTGGAAAGGCGGACGACGAGGACTCCTTCAAGAAGGTCGTTGCCACCCTGAACGAGCTCGCCAAGCTGACCAGGGACATCGGCACCAGGATCAGCCTCAAGCCCCACGTCGGTAACGCCATGTACTCCACCCGGACCGCGCTCCGCCTCATGCAGGAGGTAGACACCGAGTGGATCGGGCTCAACGTGGATGCTTCCCACCTCTGGCGTACGCCGGAGCAGGAGATCCCGGAACAGACTATTCCCCAGCTCCTGCCGTACCTCTTTACGGCCCGCATCCGCGACACCAGGGGGCGCGAGGCGCCCATCGGGCCGGTGGAGAACCAGGTGCCCGGCGGGGGCACCATGAACCTTCCGGCCATCATCGATGCATTCAAGCAGAAAGCCGGTCTGAAATACATCACACTGGAGATAGTCGGCTCTCACTCCAGCACGG
>CAYNFH010000176.1:0-13835 GCA_964396385.1 uncultured Chthonomonadaceae bacterium
GATCTGTAAAGCAGATCCCTCACTACGTTCGGGATGACACAACCTCCGGCTCTTCCTCACCCGTTGCTACGTTCTATCGCTCTGAGACGCGCCCGAATGTCATCGCGGGCGGGGCTGAGCAGCAGCGCGCCACGCAGGGCCGCCGCGGCGCGCCGGGTGTCCCCCAGTTTCAGGCTCGCCTCGGCTAACGCGCAGTAGGCCGGGATAGAGCCTGGATCACCCGCTATCCACGCGCGGAACTCTGTGCGCGTCCGCTTCCACTGGTTTCGCGCAGCAAAGACGTAGCCCATAGCCGCGTGCGCGTCCGGCTTATCCGGCTGGACGGCGAGCGCTCGCCGGAGGTCCTGTTCGGCGGCCGGAAGGTCGCGCGCCTGCAGGGCGCAGATTCCGAGCCCTGTGTTGGCGAAGACGTCTCGCGGCTCCATGTTTCTGGCGGCGAGGAACGCGAGCTCCGCGCCCGCCGGGTCGTGCGTGTGAAGGCGGGTGAAGCCGAGCTGGGTGTAGATGGAAGAGGTCCAGATGGCCGGATCATCCGGGCTGCCCTGGCCCTGCATGATGCGAGCTCGGAGTGCGGGATCCGAGCGGATGGCCCGCACCGCGCGATCAGGGTCGCGCCAGTTGACCGGGCCGAAAAGTAGGGCGAGGATCGTCTCCAGATGCGGGATGGCGTCCCGTTCGCTGCCCCTCCGAATCAGATCGTTGGCGTACTGGTACTGGCCCACGATGCACCGCGGATCGTAATCGACCATCGCACGGTAGAAAGTGGTCTCGTCCCGGTAGTTGGTGTTGTCGGCTACGGTGAGAACAAAGCTCCAGCACAGCATGATGGCGGCGAGGGGAAACAGGACCCATGCCAGCCGCCATCGTGGCGCTGAGGGGGCTTGATGCTCCGTTCGAGGCCATGTGAAGGCGCGGGCCAGGAGCGCCGCGATAGCGAGGCCCGAAACCCCGGCACGCCACGGAGAGACGAGCAGGTTCGGCAGCGGGATCAGATTGCTGACGGGGACGAGCGTGAGCACCGCCAACGCCAGAAACCAGGCGGACCAACGGTCCCGCCCCAGCAATTGACGGTAGAGGAGCGCCAGTCCCACGATGATGGCGTAACCCGCGAGGACCGGAGGCACGCCCATCTCCTCCAACCGGCCCAGGGTCAGCGTGTGCAGCCAACGCGGCGCCGGTGCGAGCAGCAGGAGCGTGTAGTAGGTCGCCGTCCGTCCGATGCTTCCCAGCCACGGTATCAAGCCCGGGTGCAAGGTGCGCGGGTGGGGCATTCCCAGGGACCATCCTGTTGCCAGGAATACCACCGCCGCGAGCAGGCAAGGTGCTGTGGCCAGCCATGTGGCCGGGCGGCGGGCGGCAGGCAGCAGGACGCGGGATTCTGCACGCTCGTGCTCCTGCCCTGCTGGTTCAGATGGGCAAGCCTTGTCGAAGCAGGTGAACGCGAGCGGAACCAGGGGAAGGGCCGCGATGCATTGCTCCTTGGTTAGGAGCGCGAGCGTCCAGGCTGCCGTGGAGAGCGCGAGGTACGTGCGGCGGCAACCGCCATCCGACCTGGCGGCGCGAATGAGCGTGAGGGCGAAGAGGAGAATCCAGAGCTCGCTCCATGCGTCGGTCTGCGCGCCTATCCAGGTGGTGACCGGGCTCTGTACGGGCTGGACCGCGAAGAGCAGGCCGGCTAGGAGGGAGGTGGCGCGGCGCTCGAAAGCCGAGCGGACCCCGGCGATGAGCAGGGCGGTGCAGATGCCGTGCAGGAGGATGCTCACCACGTGGTGGCCTGCGCTGTTCGCGCCAAAAGCCCGGTTCTGCGCAAAGAACGCGATTGACACGAACGGGCGGAAGTAGTGTCCTAAGAACGGGTAGGTGAAGCTACGCAGGAGAGAGTGGCCCCCGCCAATACCTTCTCCGCTGATGAGAGAGTGGTCGTCCCAGATGGGCTGGTATGTCACGGCACCGGTGTAGAGGAGCATGGAGAGCAGCACAACCGCCGCGTAGCCGAGTCGCCAGAGGCACAGGCTGGTTGATGGTCGAGAGTTGAGGGTTGAGAATCTGGCGTGCATACCCACATTATCGGCGGGCTGTACCTGGGAGCTTTACGGGGAGATGAGCGGTGAGAAACGCGAGGCAGTGTGGAGGTTCACACGAGGGTTGTGAAGCAGTTCACAGACGAAGAGGGGCCGAATGGAAGATAATAGGTCATTCCCGAAGGCGGGCCGCGACCGCTTGCCGGAGGGAACAAATTTGCTTCCGCACCTATTCTTGCACAAGGGCATTGAGCCGTCCTCCCTTCGGCTTAATGCCCCTCTTTTTGGCTTCTACTCCTCAACCACCTCCACCTTGATGCCGATGGTGCGAATGACGGCGGCGACCCTCTGGCACTCTTCCTCAGAGGCGTGGTGTACGACCGATTTGCCCAGGTGATGGACCTCCCAGGTCTCCAACTTGGCCTCTCTGAGAGTACAGCCCGTGGCCACTCGCAGTATCTGCTCTACCTCTTCAAAGGTGTTGACGGGGTTGTCAAAGACAATGACAACAAACTCTCCTTCGCCTGGGCCGCTCTCGCGCCGCTCAAGGTCCGGGAGAAGCTGGATGCTGGTCTTGCCTGCCACTGGTCTCGCGCCTCCTTGCCTATCCGCTTCTTAGGCCAGCCGAGCGGTGATTCCTTCCGCGTGATTGACAGGACGGGCCACGGCTACTATACTGTTTCCCAGTTTGGTGACGTACGATCAAGCGTTCCGTGACGATGGGAGGTTCCAATGCGCATTGCGCGGATCACGACTATTCCGGTGCAGCCGCGCTGGCTGTTTGTGAAGCTCGAAACGGATGAAGGGCTGGTGGGGTGGGGGGAGTGCCTGGGGGACAAGGCCCACGTAGTCGCCGCGGCCGTGCACAGCTACGAGCATGGGCTGATAGGAGAGGATCCGCGCAAGATCACCCACCATTGGCAGACCATGTTCCGCGGCGCCTTCTGGCGGGGCGGTCCCACCCTCTGCGCCGCGATCAGCGGTCTGGAAATAGCCATGTGGGACCTGCTGGGCAAGTCCCTGGGAGTGCCGGTGTACCAGCTCCTAGGAGGTCCAACGCGCGACCGGATCCGGGTCTACACCCGCCCGCATGGCGAGGGGAGCGCCCAACTCGCGGCAAGCGCAAAGGATGTAGTGGCCGCAGGGTTTACCGCCATGAAGTTCTGCCCGTTTGGCAAGGTTCGGATCGTGGATCACTACCGTGTGGTGGAGGAGGCGGCGGAGCGCGTCGCGGCCGTGCGAGAGGCAGTCGGAAGCGGTGTCGACATACTGCTGGACTTCCACGGCCGGGTCTCTCCCACGATGGCCATCCAGATGGAGGAGGCGATGCGGCCGTCTCATCCGTTCTTCATTGAGGAGCCGGTGCTCCCCGAGAACGTGGAGGAGCTGGCGCGCGTTGCCCGGCAGTTCAAGACGCCGCTGGCAACAGGCGAGCGGCTGTTTACCAAGTGGGGGTTCCGGGAGGTGCTGGAGAAGGGCGCCGCCAGCATCCTGCAGCCGGACCCGTGCATCTGCGGCGGCATCATGGAGGCAGTGCGGATCGCCGGTATGGCCGAGTGCTACTACGCGGCGGTGGCTCCGCACAACCCGTACGGCCCTATCAACCTTGCGGCGGCGCTGCAGATAGACGCCGCCATCCCAAACTTCCTGATCCAGGAGTACGTCCACCTGGGAGAAGGGTACTTACGAAACCCATTCCAGGTCAAGGACGGCTACATCGAACTGCCCGAGGCGCCCGGCCTCGGCATCGAAGTGGATGAAGCGTATCTGGCGGCACGGCCGCTCGGGCCGCTGCCGGACGTGGGAAGGTGGTTCCACGGCGACGACGGCTCCGTGGCGGATTGGTGACGGATGAGGTGATAGGTGATGGGTGATAGGTGGTAGGCCGATCCGGGCTCACCTCTCACCTCTCACCTATCACCAAAGGTGTTACCGGCTTTCGCCGCCCCTCTTGCCGATATCGGCCATGTGGGCTCGGTCCTGAGAGACCTTCTCACCGCCACGGCGGCCGATGCTGGCCATATGGTCGCGGTCCTGGGATACCTTCGCGCCTCCACGGCGACCGATCTCGGCCATGTGAGCGCGGTTCTGGGCCACCTTGGCGCCGCCTTTACGGCCAGCCGCCGCGTGACCCTCGGGGTCGCCATGCCAGCCCCGGCCTCTATTATGAGACTGTGACGGGCTGCTCGTCTGTGCTGTTGCCATGCTCTTTCCTCCAGACCACGCCCTCTTACCGCCGTACTGCCGTGGCGCAGCCCGGTGGGTCTGAGAGCACCGTCCGTTGCCGTGTTCTACTTTGTTGTCACGTGAGCTCATCGCTTGCTGCGACTTGATACAAGACGCGAGCTTCAAAACTCAGGTTCCCCTATTGCACGTACGCTTGCTAGGTTCCTGCAGGCGGCGTTCCCCGTATTTCTAGCGGTGTGCTACAATCGCGGGGCAAGGGAGCCCTGACGGAACTACCTGGTCAATCTACAAGTGAAGGTTGAATCACGAGTGGGCGCGGGCCTCCGTGCCCGCGCTGGCGGCGCTGACGGGCAGGGACGCCCGCCGCTACTCGGCAGCGGTCACCCGTCAGACTCGGCCTCTCAGAGCTCTATTAGGGAAGCGAGCAGAACAGTTAATTATGTCTTATATTGGTGGTTATATGGCGGGCGTCAAGCGGCTCATCGACGAGGTGCCCGAGGCGCAGGTGGAGAGGTTGGCCGACCTGTTGGAGGAGGCATGGCGAGATGACCGCCGCGTGCTGCTGATGGGCAACGGAGGCAGCGCCGCCACGGCTTCGCATATCGTGAACGATCTCCAGAAGTGCGTCCACCTGGAGTGCGGCAAGCCGCTGAAGACGCTGTGTCTTTCCGACTGCACGCCGCTCCTCATGGCCTGGGCGAACGATACGGAGTACGCCAATGTCTTCGCGCCGCAGGTAGAGTGCTGGGCGGAGCCCGGTGACCTGGTAATAGGTATCAGCGGCAGCGGCAACTCGCCCAACGTCATCCGCGCGATAGAGGCGGGGAACGCGAAAGGCGCGAACACGTTCGGACTGGCGGGTTACGAGGGAGGAAAGCTGGCTAAGACGGCCCGCGAGTGCATTGTCATCCGGAGCGATAACATGCAGCAGATAGAGGATCTTCATATGATCCTGCTGCACGTGGTCTTCTCCACGGTTCGCGAGCGACTGCGAATGCAGCCGGCGTGAAGGCGGTTTTCCTGGACCGGGACGGCGTGTTGAACGTGGACAGCCCCGACTTCATCAAGACGGCGGATGAGCTTCACATGCTCCCTGGCGTTCCTCGCGCCATCGCCTCTCTCAACGCGGCCGGGTTTCTCACGATTGTGGTGACCAACCAGTCCGGTTTGGCGCGCGGGATCGTAACGCCCGAGAACCTGGCCGCGATGAATGCCAAACTCCTGAACGCGGTGCAAAAGGGTGGGGGCAACATCGCCGCCCTCTACTACTGTCCCCACCTGCCCAGCGATGGCTGCGACTGCCGCAAGCCATCGCCCGGAATGCTGCTCAGGGCAGCTACCGAGCACGGAATTGACTTGGGCAAAAGCTTTCTGGTGGGGGACAAACCGGACGACATCGCCTGCGGGGCGGGGGCTGGCTGCAGGACGGTGCTCGCGCTTTCGGGACAGACCCACTTCTACGACCCTGCACGCTTTCCCACGCAGCCAGACCACGTCGCCCGCGATTTGCCGGCTGCGGCAGAGTGGATCCTCTGGCAGACCGCAAGAGACAACCCCCGTGAATGAAGTTGAAGGGGAAGCGTCGCTGCCCGTAAGGAGCGGCGATGTTGGGACCCTCCGTACCGCGGCAGAAGTCCTCAGCGGCGAGAGCCAGAAAGGACTGCTCGGCCGCATCCTCCCCTTCCTGGGCCCCGCATTCATCGCCTGCGTGGCGTACGTGGACCCGGGCAACTTCGCCGCCAACATACAGGGCGGCGCCGAGTTCGGGTACATGCTGCTCTGGGTGGTGGTTGCCAGCAACCTCATGGCGATGCTGGTGCAGGCGCTTTCCGCCAAGCTCGGCATCGCGACGGGACAAAACCTCGCGGAGATGTTCCGGTCGCACTATGGGCGGCCCGTCGTCTGGTCCATGTGGCTCCTGATGGAGATCGTCGCCATGGCCACGGACCTGGCGGAGTTCCTGGGCGCGGCTGTGGGCTTCCAGCTCTTGCTGCACGTGCCGCTGCTCTGGGGCGGCATTCTCACCGGGATCGCTACTTTTCTCATCCTGAGCCTGGAACGGCGCGGCTTTCGTCCTCTGGAAGCGGTCATCACGGGGCTGGTGGGTATCATCGCAATCGCGTACGTGATCGAGACGTTCCTGGACAGGCCCAGCCTGGGCGCTGTCGCCTACCACGCGGTCGTGCCGCAGTTTCGCGGTACCGAAAGCGTACTGCTGGCCTCCAGCATTCTGGGCGCGACCGTTATGCCGCACGTGGTCTTCCTCCACTCCGCGCTCACTCAGGGCCGTATCGTCACCAGGGACCCGGAGAAGCTGCGGCGGCTCTTCCGGTTTGAGCTTATGGACGTAGTGCTTGCCATGGGCCTCGCCGGATTCGTGAACTGCGCCATGCTCATCATGGCCGCCGCCACCTTCAACGCGCATGGAATGAGCCAGGTAGGCCGGATTGAAGAAGCTTACCGGACGCTCGCCCCGCTGCTGGGAAGCGCGGCGAGCTGGATCTTCGCTGTATCACTCCTGGCCTCCGGCCTCTCCTCTTCCACCGTGGGCACGATGTCCGGCCAGGTCATCATGCAGGGGTTCATCCACCGTCAGATTCCGGTGTGGCTTCGGCGCGGCATTACGATGCTCCCGTCGCTCATCGTCATCGCCATGGGGCTCGATCCAACGCGGGTGCTGGTTATCAGCCAGGTCGTGCTCAGCTTCGGCCTGCCGTTTGCGCTCGTTCCGCTCGTGATCTTCACGCGAAGGAGGGACGTAATGGGAGTCCTTGTCAACCATCGCTTGACCACGGCTCTGGCGAGCCTGGTGGTCGCGCTGATAGTCGCGCTGAACGTGTTTCTCCTGTACCAGCAGGTGCACCAGATGATGGCGGGGGGCGGATCATGAATTCAGGACCCGCGATTGAGCGGATGCTCGTGCCCCTGGACGGATCCGGTCTGGCGGAGGCGGTCTTGCCCGCTACCGAGGCACTGGCGTCCCGGTTCTCCGCCCAGGTCATCCTCGTTCACGTGTTGGAAAAGCGGCCGCCGGCGACCGTGCACGGCGACCGGCACCTGATGGATGCGGATGAGGCCTCGGCCTACCTGGATTCCATTGCCTCCCGCCTTAGGATGTCGGGACTGGAGGTGGAGACGCACGTACACGCAGCGCCGGAGGGTGACCTTGCGGGCAGCGTAGTGGAGCACTCAGAGGAGTTCAGCCCGGACCTCGTCGTGCTCTGCGCGCACGGCAGCGGAGGGTTGCGGGACTTCCTGTTTGGGGGAATCGCCCAGCAGGTACTGCAGCGTGGTACGCGCCCGGTGCTGCTGATACAACCGACTGCAAGTGGTGGGGCGCCTCCTTTCGATCCCGCAACAACGCTGGTGCCGCTCGACGGCAACCCGGAGCACGAAGCCGCGCTACCGATGGCCGCGATGATGACCCGTGCATTCGGCGGCAGCCTGGATTTTGTATACGTGGTACCCACCCTGGGCACCGTGGAGCGGGAGCGCGCTGCAACTGCGGTGCTGCTGCCGGCAACAACGCGCGCTCTCCTGGAGATGGATCAACAGGAGGCCGCAGGCTATCTGGCCCGAGTGTCCCGGCCGTACCGGGAGAATGGACTGAAGGTGACCGCGGCGGTGCTCCGCGGTGATACGGTTCAGAGCGTACTGAAGCACGCCGGACGGGTACACGCGGGGCTGGTCGCCCTGACGAGCCATGGGCGGGTGGGGCTGGACGCGCTCTGGACGGGCAGCATCGGCCCTCGTGTAACGGCGTCGGCCGCCTGCCCGCTGCTGCTGGTGCGAGCGTGATCGGCCTCGGTATAATGGATGCGTATGCAGCGTGCGAAGGATGGAGAAGATAATGAGCGATTTTGAGACCCAGAAGTCTACGTGGCGCACCAAGGTGGGCCTGGCGGAGATGCTCAAGGGCGGCGTGATCATGGACGTAGTCACTCCTGAGCACGCCGTGATAGCGGAAGAGGCGGGCGCGGTAGCGGTGATGGCGCTGGAGCGCGTCCCGGCCGACATCCGGGCGCACGGTGGCGTCGCGCGCATGTCCGATCCCAAGATGATCAAGGATATCATGTCCGCGGTCACTATCCCGGTGATGGCGAAGGCGCGGATCGGCCACTTCGTGGAGGCGCAGATCCTGGAGGCGCTGGGAGTGGACTATGTCGACGAGAGCGAGGTCCTGACTCCCGCCGACGAGCAGTTCCACATCAACAAGCATGCGTACAAGGTGCCGTTCGTCTGCGGCTGCCGCGATCTGGGCGAGGCGCTGCGCCGCATCGGCGAGGGCGCGGCTATGATCCGCACGAAGGGAGAAGCCGGCACCGGGAACGTGGTGGAGGCGGTGCGGCACATGCGCGCGGTGATGGGCGGGATCCGGAAGCTCCAGGCAATGGGCGAGGACGAGCTGATGACGGCCGCCAAGGAGCTGCAGGCCCCTTACGATCTGGTGGTGGAGGTGCACCGTACGGGCAAACTGCCGGTACCGAACTTCTCCGCGGGGGGTATCGCCACTCCGGCGGACGCGGCACTCATGCGCCAGCTGGGGGCGGAAGCGGTCTTCGTGGGCTCCGGAATCTTCAAATCGGCGGACCCGAGAGACCGCGCCAAGGCCATTGTGACTGCCTGCACCTACTACGACCGGCCTGAGATCCTGGCGGAGGTGTCCACGGGGCTCGGCGAGCCGATGCTCTCTCTGGATGTGCGGACGCTTCAGGAAGGGCAGTTGATGGCGGTGAGGGGATGGTAGGCGGAGCGGTGACGCTTCGCCCTTAACGTAAGGCTTCCCCGAACCCCTGATGGAGCGTACGGCGTGGATGTGAGCACAGCGGGAGGGTGAGGCTCCCGCCGAACGGCTCTGTAGATTACGGTTTCACCATTGTTACAGAGACGGCTCAGCAGGAGCTTCGCCCTCCCCTTCTTGTGGTTCCCGGGACGTACCCCTGATGCCATGAGTGTCGGCCTTACGGTCCCCCACGTCAGACCAGCCGGCGGGGTTTGATTTTCAGCTTGACGGTTTCCTTGCTGCGGAGGACGGTGAGCGTGTACTCCTTGCCGTCCTGGCGGAAGAGGGCCCGAACGGCGTCCAACGATAGTGAGCTGGTCGGCTTGTCGTCCACGGACGTGATGACGTCGCCCTCCTGTAAACCGGCTTCGGCCGCCGGCGTCGCGGGGTAGATCCGCGAGACCCGCAGCGTCTTTAGGTCCTGGCCCTCCGCGACGAACAGGGCCCCGCACATGTCGTAATCGTCCTGGTCCTTAAGGTGGCTGTTGGGCTCCAGGACCAGGCGTCCCCTCCCGTAGTCGAACACGACTTTGAACCGCTTGAGTATCTCCCCGCCGATGCTTCCCTGGACGTCCCGCGTGGCGAAGACCCCACGGGTTGCCTGAGAGAATGCGGTCACCGGCTGCTCCACCACGAACTTGTCGATCCGAATGGCCGCCACCCGGCCGATCTGTTCGTCCATGTCCCCGCCGACGCCGTTACTCCTACGCGAAATCGTCGCCGTCTTCTTGTCCAGCAGCTTGTTCGACTGCACAAAGCCGGGACTGAGGATCACGGCGCTTTCTGCGCCGGTGTCCAGAATGAACTCCCCGAACGCGGGCGGTTTGCCGGCAACGTCGACCCGCGCGTGAGTCATCGGCAGCCTGGCGCGCACGGTGATCGGGAACTGGCCGCCGTGGCCCTGGTACCGGAAGGTTCGCCGGGCATAGAGCGCTACGGTTCCCCCCGCGTAGTCAATCTCGACGACGTAGGAGTGGAAGAGGTCGTAGCCAATGAATCCATCGATCGGCCTCCCGGCGCGCGCCTCCAGCGGGGAGAGGTCCAGAACCACGCTCCGCGCCGCGCGAAACGCTACGCCCCCGAGCGAATACCGGACGTTACGCACGATGCCGGCGGTGCCACGGGACTGCCCGGTTCCGACCGTGCGGACCCGGCCCGCTGGTTCCAGGCGCAGGCTCGCCGCGAGTCGCCGGTTCAGCACGCAGTCGCCCGCCGCGGAATCCAGGATAAAGCGGAGCGGCCCTGAGCCGTTGACCCGGATCCCTATGCACACATGATTCATGTAAAGGCTGAACGGAATGCGCGCCAGCGGCTTGACCGGGGTGTGTTGCACCGCAGCAACCTGCCGCACGGCGCCTGCGGGGGCGAGGAGCCGATGGACCGGGGGCGCTGGCGGATGGCCCACGGACGTTACCAGGCTAGTTAACGTCAAACCGTGCCGGAGAGCCGCGAGAAAGCTCACCGCTGGTGATCACCTCCACGTGAGTCTGTTCGGTTATCCTGATTCTCAGCGGAGGCGGATTGTTCCAAATTGACTGGAAGGATTCCGCGGCGGGCCGTAAGAAGTTTGGCGCGGTATGGGCCTGCCGCGTCCAAGCGGTGGAGATTCGGTGGTCGGGACCGGTTCCTAGGAGAGGAAGGCGGACGGGAGGGTGCGGAGTAGGAAGACCGCGGCGGCGGGGACGACGCGCGCGGATCTGCTGTGCGCGATTGTCCTTCTAACCGCAACTATTGGCGTCTACGCTCCGGCGCTTTTCCTGGGCAAGGTCTTGCTGCCCGCGGACATTGTGATCCTGATGCCGCCGTGGGCCGCCTCCGCCCACGATCGGTTTCCCGACCACCGCTTCGCGCAGAACCAGCTTCACGGCCCCATCTTCGAATACTACTCCTGGCGCCATTATGCCCGCGAACGCATGCGAGCGGGGGAAGTCCCACTCTGGAACCCGTACGAGCTGTGCGGCAACGTACTGCTGGCCAACAGCCAGAGCGCGGTCCTCTATCCTCCCAACTTCCTGCTGTACCTGTTTTCTCTGCCCACCGGCATCAATATGGTGACGGCGCTGCACACGTTCCTCACCGGTCTATTCATGTACGGCCTGTTAAGGGCGCTCGGGCTCCGGCCCGTCGCCGCGCTGACGGGCGGGCTCGCGTGGATGTTCTGCGGGCTCCAGATTGTCTGGACGGAGTTCCAAACCCCCACGGCGGCTCTTTGCTGGCTGCCCGGCGCCCTCTGGGCGTGGGAGCGGTATCGCGACAGTGGGGACTGGCGCTGGGCGGTCCTGGGCTCCAGCGGCGCGAACTGCCTGGCGCTACTTGCCGGCCACCTCCAGTTCGCCTTCTACGTTTGCCTGGCGTTCGCAGTGTACGCGGTAGTGCGGACTCCCCGGCCTGGAAGCGTCGGGCTGATGATCGCCGCACTCGGGCTCGGCGGGCTGCTCTCCATGGCCACCAACCTGCCTGTTCTGGAGATGGGGCGCATGAACTTCCGCGCCGCCCACACGGACTACGCCTCCTCCATCTCCCTACGACTCCCGCCGAAGCAGCTCTTCATGCTCGTGCAGCCGAACCTGTTCGGCAATCCGCGGGACTATGTGGGCTTTGACGCCAACGGCGCTCCGACGGAAGGCAACAACTACTGGGGCCAGTACGACTTCATTGAGTACACGGGCTACATGGGAGTGCCCGCCCTGATCCTGGCCCTGGGGGCGGGGACTTGGTGGGTGTTCAGGTGTTCAGGTGTTCAGGTGTTTAGGAGAAGTGGCGAAGGGGAGACCGAACCCCGAACCCCGAACCCCGAACCCCAGACCCCGGCGATCGGTTTTTGGCTTGTAATACTGTTGGTGGGTCTGCTCCTTGCGCTGGGCACGCCGCTCTGCGCGGTGCTCTTCTACGGCGTGCCGGGGTACCGGCAGTTCAACGCCACCGCCCGCGCCCTCTGCCTGTTCAGCTTTGGCGTGGCCGGTCTGGCGGGGTACGGGGTAGAGCTCCTGCTCGCGGACGTCGCGGAACCGGTCCGGCGGAGGCGTGCGGTGGTCTTTGCTATAGCAGCAGCGGTCGTGATCCTGGCGGGACTGGTGGCATTTCCGGGGATGGGGCTCGTCTGGCAGCGGCTGTTCACGGACCAGTGGTTCGGATATGAGCTGCGCGGACTGCGAATGCTCCTCCTCTTTGGGGCAGTGACTTGCGGCCTGATGTGGCTTACCGTGCGGCGGTCCTCGCTCTGGATCAGTTGTCTCCTGCCGGTCGCCGTCGCGGCGGACCTGCTGGCGTGGAGCACCGGCTTCAACCCGATGACAGAACCGGCGATGCTCGGCTATCCGACGGCTACGACCGACTACCTGCAGCGCGCCGGCATCAACCGCGCGGTCTCCCTGGAGACGCCCGGGAAGGGGATCAAGAGCTTCATCGTCCCCAACTACAACGTGGTCCCGCACCTGCGCGAGGTCCAGGGCGCGGACTCGCTGCACACCTGGCGGTATCACCACCTGTTGGAACGCATCGTGAAGCAGATGGATGCGGCGTGGGGCGGTTTTTCCGATCCGAACACCGTCCACGTGCCGGCGGTATCGCATCAGTTCTTTAACTTGCTGAATGTGCGCTACATCTCCACTCAGATGGCGCTGGATGAGCGGCTGTTCAACCGGGCGGACGACGCGGAGATGACCATCTACGAGAATCCGCGAGCCGCTGGGCCAGCGTGGATGGTGGGTGGCGCGGTGGAGGCGCACGGGCTCGACGCCATCTCGGCGCTGCTGGGCGCACCGGATTTCGATGGGAGGAAGACGGCTGTAGTGGAACAGCCCGTCTCAGAGCTGGTGAGCGGTGCGGCGGTCGGCAGTCCGGTCACGATCACGGCGTTCTCTCCCCATCGCGAGGAGGCAGACGTGGACGCCCGGGCGCCGGGGCTGGTCGTGTTCTCCGAATCGGCCTTTCCCGGCTGGCGGGCCCGGGTGGATGGCCGGCAGCAGCCGGTGCTCACCGCGGACTATGTGCTTCGATCGGTATATGTCCCCGCCGGCCGCCACCACATCACGCTGTCTTACGAGCCGGCGTCCTATCGAGTAGGGCTGTATCTGAGTGCCGTAGCGGCAGGTCTGTTTGCGGCGCTGTTACTGAGTGGGCGTCGCACGAAACGGCCGCCGGACTAAGGTCCTCGGCTGGCTGGGCGCTGGTCGGCCCGCGTGCGACAACTCGGGTGTTATGGGACTATGGCTTTGCGCTACCTGAGGACCCGGGCTTGCTTATGGTGATGAGGCTGCTGCGAGGAGAAAAGATGGCGGCGTTACCACGCGGAGAGAGGGAAACCTGCTGGTGAAGTCATCGGACCGCATCAGGTCGAGCAGGTCTTTGTCCTGGCTGACCAAGTAAGGCGCGGCGGATGTCAGCGCGAGGTTGATGTAGGGCTCATCCTTTGGGTCCCGCTCATATTGGAAGAGCTCCGGCACTTCGTCAATCACAGTGGCACGCAAGCGTAGGTCGTCGAGGAGTGCATCGACGAGCTCATCAGTTAAGGCGGGGAACTTGCTTCGAACCTGGGGTCTCCGCAAGACATCGTCGATCTCAGCAAGAACAGCCGGGCTAACCACAAGCTCTATCGTTCCGCGGTCGTAGAGCTTAAGGCACCTCCCAGCCGGGCTCGCCGCCCGTGCGCTTCCCTGAAGGAATACCATTCAGTCGAACACGGCTCGCACATTTCGCGTACTGACATCGGCGCTCACGTCGCGTTCTGTCTCTCCATCCATGCCTCGTTCCGGGCTTCTTCGAAGAGGTCAGTAAGCTCCTGATCGGTCATGCCACTCTCTTGCACCTGCTTCCGGAATGGGGCAAGGAGCTCACTCAGAGTA
>CAYNFH010000177.1:0-4142 GCA_964396385.1 uncultured Chthonomonadaceae bacterium
GGATAACGGCGACGCGACCGTCCATCATGTCCGAAGGCGCGAGGATGTCCGCCCCCGCCGCGGCATAGGCGAGGGCCGCGTGCGCCAGCAGGGGGAGGGTGGCGTCGTTCGAGACCTCGCCTCCCTGGATGAGGCCGCAGTGGCCATGGGAAGTGTACTCGCACAGGCAGATGTCGGTAACCAGCAACACGCTATCGCCGACGGCGCGCTTGAGCGCCTTGAGCGCCCGCGGCACGATGCCGCTCTCCGCGTATGCGCCGGTGCCGCGCTCGTCCTTCTCCTCCGGGATGCCGAAGAGGAGCACGGCCGGAATGCCGAGCATCGCGGCCTGCTCCACCTCTCGGCACAGGTCATCGACCGAGTGCCGGCGGATGCCGGGCATGGAGGGTATGGGCTCGCTCGCGCCATGCGTGACGAAGAGCGGGTAGATGAGGTCGTCCCGCGTGACGCGATTCTCGCGCACCATCCGCCGCATGAGGGCGGAGGACCGCAGCCGCCGGGGACGGCGTGGCAGGTTGAACGTCTGTTCGCTCATAGAGGCTCCACTGCGATGTGCGAGTCCGGAGCGGGCGACCACACAGGGTCGCCCCTACGATTGGAGGCACGCGTCCCCTGGAAGTGCGCAACGAGCGCCTGGACGAGACCCGGGATCGTGTGCTCGTCGGCCATGACATCTGGAGGGAGGCCGAGGTCGCGGGCGGTGTCTGCCGTGATGGGCCCAATGGCAGCGACGAGCACCTTGCCGCTCAGACCGCGGGCAAACTCCGAGCCGACGCTCTCCACGAAATTCTGCGCGGTGGATGAGCTGGTGAAGGTGATGGCGTCGATCTCTCCGTCACGGAGGCGTGCCCGGACCTTGTCCGCGGCAGAGCCGTCGAGGACGGTCTCATAAGCGGTCACAACGTCTACTTCGGCGCGCATCTCGCGGAGCGCATCCGGCAGGAGCTCCCTGGCTTCGGCCGCGCGCGGAAGCAGCACCCTCTTGCCCACCATCTCACGGTCCGGCCACTCTTCGACTACCGATTCGGCGACGAAGCGGGACGGCACGAAGTCCGCCCGCAGTCCCATCTCGGCCAGCGCGTCGGCGGTGGCGGGCCCAATGGCGGCGATCCGGCCGCCCGCGAACGCCCGCGAGTCCAAGCCCAGGGCGGTCAGCCGCTCCCGGGCCGCGCGCACCGCGTTGGCGCTGGTGAAGACGATCCATGAGTACGGATTTTCAATTTTCAATTTTCCATTTTCGATTGAGACCTCTGATTGTCGCCTAAGAGCATCGTCGAGGGCGGAGTGGTCGGAGGGGGGTTGGATGCGGATGACGGGGAACTCGACGGGTTCGGCACCGGCCTCGCGCAGGAGGTCCGAGAGGGCGCTCGCCTGCTCGCGGGCGCGTGTGACGAGTACCCGGCGGCCAAAGAGCGGCCGCGTGTCGAACCAGCGCAGCCGCTCGCGGAGCCTGACCACGTCCCCGACAATGGTGACGGCCGGCGCCTTGAATCCGCGACGGAGGACCTCTTCGGCGGCCTCTCCCAGGGTGGTCACGAGGGCCTCCTGCTGCGGCCAGGTGCCCCAGCGGACGAGGGCAACCGGCGTCTCCGGCTTGCGGCCATGCTCCATGAGGCGAGAAGTAATCTCGCCGAGTCTCTCCACACCCATGAGGAAGACGAGGGTGTCCGCCGCCCACGCGATCCGCGCCCAGTCCCGCCGCCCCTCTGCAGGCCCGGCCGGGCGGTTTCCCGCTTCGCCGGCACCGTCGCGCTCATGCCCGGTAATGACGGCGAACGAAGAGGCCATGTCGCGGTGCGTGATGGGGATACCGGCATAGGCGGGAGCGGCGATTGCGGAGGTGACGCCTGGCACCACCTCGAACCGCACGCCCGCTTCCAGGCAGGCCTCCGCCTCTTCGCCGCCCCGCCCGAATACAAACGGGTCGCCCCCCTTGAGCCGGCAGACCACCTGCCCGCGGACGGCGCGCTCCACGATGAGGCGGTTTATCTCTTCCTGCCGCATGGCGTGGTGGGCGGATTGCTTGCCCACGTAGACGCGCTCCGCGTCCGGCCGGACGTGCCGCAGGTGGTCCGGATGGGCGAGGCGGTCATAGACCACTACATCGGCGCGGGCAAGACACTCCGCCCCGCGCAGGGTGAGCAGGCCGGGATCGCCCGGGCCGGCCCCCACGAGATAGACGACTCCGGTTTGCTGAGGCGTCAATGGACCTCCTGGACCGGCCCGATGGAGGCGAGAGAATCCCGCAGCTTGGCCGCATCGCCCACCACGACGATGGCGGCATCGTCCGGCCGCATGTACTTCTCGGCCACGCGCTGTATGTCGGCGGGAGTCACCGCCTGGATCCGCTCACGGTACGTGGAGAGATAGTCCGCCGGCAGTCCGTACATCTGCTGCGTGAGCAGGAGGTCCGCCAGTCCGGACTGGGTGGTGGCGGAGAACACGAAGTGGCCGCTGATGTAGTTCTTCGCCTCGCGCAGCTCCTGCTCCCGCACGGGCTCCGTGCGAAGGCGCTGTGCCTCCGCGAGCATCTCCTTGATGGCCGGCGCGGTCACTTCGGTGCGGGTCTGCGCCGCCTCGGTGAAGTCACCCGCCAGCCCGCGCGCAAGGTTGGAGCTGTGCACGTCATACGCGAAGCCCTGCTTCTCCCGCACATTCAGGTAGAGCCGGGACGAGGAGCTCCCGCCCAGGATGGCGTTGGCTACCGTCAGTGCGTAGAAATCCGGGTCACCCCGCTTGAGCGCGAGGTTGCCGATCAGGATGTTGGACTGGACGGAGCCGGGCCTGTCGACAAGATAGATCTTCCTGCCGGAAGGAGCTTGCGGCGCGGGAGGAGTGGAGGCGCTCTCCGGTCCTCCAGACCAGGATCCGAGCGCGCGCTCCACGGCGGAGAACACGTCCCCCGCTTTCACGTCGCCGACCACCACCAGTATGGAGCCGCCGGGGTGATAGTGGCTCCCGTAGAAGCCCTCTAGGGCGTCCCGCGTGAGGCCGCTCACGACTTCCGGCGTGGTCGAGACCACTCCGTAGGGGTGAGCCGGACCGTATATCGCCTTCGCGATCTGTTCCTGAGCCAGGAAGGCCGGGTTCTGCCTCTGAACCACCAGTCCCTGCTGTGTCAGGCTCTTATAGACGTCCAGCTCGCTCTGCGGGAAAGACGGATGCGGCACCACGTCCGCCAGAAGGTCCACGATGGGACGAAGGTTCTCCGAGAGAGCAGAGGCGGAGACCACGGCGTAATCGTCACCGGCCGCAGCGCGGACGGCTCCGCCGATGGTGTCCGCCGCCTCGCTGAGCTGGAGACTGTTGTACTTGTCCGTTCCCGCGGTCAGCTCGCGCGCGACGGCCGACGCCAGGCCGGGCTTGCCGGGCGGGTCCAGGATCGATCCGGCGCGCACGCCGAGGCGGAGCGAGACCAGGGGAACGCGATGACTCTCCGCCACCACCACCTCTAGCCCATTCGGCAGGGTGCGGCTCTCTACCGGTGGGAGCGCGAACGGCCGGGCCGGGAGGTCCGGAGGAGGACTGGTGGGAAACGGCTGTGGCTGGGCGCCTGCCGACGCGGCAAGGAGAGTCAGGGTCACAAAGACCCGGAATCTGTTGCTCATCGGGACCCTCCTGCCGTCTGCTTTCCACCCGCGCCGGGACGAACAATCACCACGGTCCGGTTCTCCGAGCGGAAGTACTTCAGCGCGACCGCCTGTATCTGAGCGGGGGTGACCGCCATGTACTTGCTCATCTCCGTGTTGATGAGGTTGGCATCGTTCTGGAGCGTCGCATAGTCCGCGATCTGGATGGCTCTGCCGAGATCAGATTCCAACCCAAAGATGGAGAAGCCGCGATATCGATTCGCTCGGAGCCGGGTCTTGGCGCGGTTCACCTCGTCGGCCGTAGGAGGAGACTGCTTGATCTCGTTGATCAGCGCGTAGATGGCCTGCTCCATCTGCGCCGGATCGACGTTCGGCCGGTAGACCGCGCTGACGGTGAACAGGCTGGGCCCGCGCTCCTCGTTCATGTTGCCGTTGATGGAGAGGGCTATCTGCTTGCCCTTTACAAGCTGCTGGTAGGCACGGGAGTCCTCTCCGCTGAAGAGGATGTCGGCCAGCAGGTGGCATCGTTTGCGCAAGGCGTTCAGAATGGGC
>CAYNFH010000177.1:4152-13682 GCA_964396385.1 uncultured Chthonomonadaceae bacterium
ATGTCGGCCAGCAGGTCCATCGCATACTGGTCCGGATTGGACAGGCTGGGGCCGTGCCAGGCGATCTCCAGCGCTGGAACGCGGGCGAGGCGATCGTCGACCGTGAGCCGTCGCTCGGCCGACTGGGCCGGCTCAGCGAGGTCGGGCCGGTTGGGCAGCGGCTGGCGCGGGATGTCCCCAAAGTACCGGGCGATCAGCTCGCGGGTCTGCTTCGGCTGGAAGTCTCCGACGATGACCAGCACGGCATTGTTGGGCGCATAAAACGTCTGGTGGAACCGCCGCACGTCCTCCAGCTTGGCGGCGTCCAGGTCTGCTTCGGAGCCGATGGTTGGATGCTGATTGGCGTAGTTGGAGAACGCCGCCTCCTGCAGCTTGATGCCGGACGTGGCGTACGGCTGATTGTCGACCCGAAGCCGCTTCTCCTCCTCCACCACCTGTCGCTGGTTCACAAACGCTTCCTGGTCGACGTTCAACGCCCTCATCCTGTCCGCCTCGATCTAGAGGACCAGCGGCAGCTTCTCGGCGGGGAAGCTCTCGATATAGGTAGTGCTCTCATCGCGCGTGAAGGCGTTCTCCAGCCCTCCGCCGCCTTCAATCAGGCGGTCCAGCTCGCCACGGGGGACGTGAGCGGAGCCAGCGAACATCAAGTGCTCGAACAGATGGGCGAATCCGGAGCGGCCTTTCACCTCATCTCGCGATCCGACGTTGTACTCCAGCGCGATCCCGATGACGGGGACCGAGTGGTCCTCCGAGAGGACTACGCGCAGGCCATTGGGCAGCTTGTACTGCTGAATGGGGTAGTGGGGCGCTTTCTGGGCCCCGGCCCCCATACCTACGGTTACGAGGACGGCGGCTGCGACCGCCGAACAGAACCTACTCATTTGGAACTCCGATTGGAAGAGAGTGCTGGACCGTACCGTAAAGCAGATCCCTCGCTTGGCGGGCCGCGAAGCTGCGCTCGCTCGCTCCGCTAAGCGGAAGCCCGCCCGGGATGACAGGTTGCTACATTCCGCACTCTACAGATCCGTATCACCTTTCGATACTAGATGTTATTACGACCGGGGAGCACCGTATCGTGCCTCCAGCGGACGTCGTCCGTTTGTGGATAGTCCGTGGTGAAGTGCAGGCCGCGGCTCTCCTTGCGGATCATGGCGCACTCGACGATGGCCTCAGCTACTGTGGCGCTGTTCCAGAGCTCGTGCAGGTCTGCCGTGGGTGCACTGGTCTTTACGGCCGCGGCGGACCGGGCGGTTATCTCCTGGACGACGTTTCGCGCGTGGTCGAGATCCCGGTCGTTGCGCACGATGCCCACAAAGTCGTTCATGGTCTCCTTGAGCCGCCGCCGCGCGGGCGCGACGGGGTCTTCCGGCGCCGGATCGCGGCCCAGGCTCGACTTCGGCGGCGACTCCTTCGATGCTGCCACGGTTTCTCCGAGTGCGTGGAGCGCCGACCGGCGGCCGAACACCAGCGCCTCGAGCAACGAGTTGGAGGCCAGCCGGTTCGCGCCGTGTACGCCGGTGCAGGCGACCTCGCCGGCGGCGTATAGGCCCGCGAGGCCCGTACAGCCGTTGAGGTCCGCCAGGACCCCCCCGCACTGATAGTGGGCGGCCGGCACCACCGGGATGGGCTGACGCGCCATGTCGATGCCGAGGTCCTGGAGCCGTTCGTAGATGGTGGGGAAGCGGCCCTTCAGGAAGTCCGGGTTCAGGTGAGTCACGTCCAGATAGACGCACGGCTCACCCCGCTTCATCCGTTCGGCGTGGATCGCGCGCGCCACGATGTCGCGAGGCGCGAGCTCGGCCAGGGGGTGGTAATCTCGCATGAAGGTGGATCCGTCCCGCGTCCGAAGGATGCCACCCTCGCCGCGCACCGCCTCTGATATCAGGAACGACTTGCCCTCCGGGTGGTAAAGCGCGGTGGGGTGGAACTGGATAAACTCCATGTTAGCAATCGGCGCCCCGGCTCGGCGCGCCATAGCAACCCCGTCGCCGGTCGCGATGGCCGGGTTGGTGGTGTGGAGGTAGACCTGTCCGCAGCCGCCCGTCGCCAGGAGCACCGCCCGGGCTCGGAACAGGGAGACCTCGCTTGCACGCGTATCCAATGCGTAGGCTCCCACGCACCTGCCGGCGGAGTCCACGGCGAGATCCAGCACAAAGAAGTGCTCGCGGACGTCCAGGCTGGGCAGGTCCTTCACGGCCGAAAGTAGTGTGCGCTCTATCTCCCAGCCGGTGCGGTCTACCGCATGGACAATCCGGTTGCGGGAGTGTCCGCCTTCGCGGCCGAGCGACAGCACCTCCCTGCCGTCCGCCATCACCTCCCGGGAGAAGCGGGCGCCCAGCCGGATCAGCTCTTCGATCCGCTCGGGTCCCTCCGTGACGAGGACGCGGACGGCATCCTCGTGGCACAGGCCCGCGCCCGCGGTGAGCGTGTCCTCAATGTGCAAAGAGACGTCATCTTCATCCGACATGACTCCCGCGATGCCTCCCTGCGCGTAGTTGCTGTTGGACTCGGCGCGCTCCTTCTTGGTGAGCAGGAGGGTCTTGCCGTGCGGGGCGACCAGCCGCGCGAAGGTGAGCCCGGCGATACCGCTGCCGAGCACGAGGAAGTCGAGATTAGCCGTCAATGAAGGCGCACGCACGGAATTAGCCGCTCATGAACGCGAATACACGGGAATAGGTTCCGGAGAAGAGGCGCCGCTGCGAACGGACTTGGCCTAACGGGAGCGAATTTCCGGTTCCCCATTTCCGTTCATTCCCGTTCATTCGCGGCCAATCCCAGGTACTCCGCTCCGCCGCGGGTCAGCAGCGCCTTCGCGGCGCGCGCGCCGATCTCGGCCGCGGCTGCGCGCGGACCGGTCTCCTCGGTCCGCAGCACCTCGCTGCCGTCCGGAGCGGCGATCATCGCATGAAGGCGGAGATCGCTGCCGCGCACTTGGGCGAACGCGCCGGCAGGCACGGTGCAGCCGGCCTGAAGCGCCGCCTGGAAAGCGCGCTCGGCAGCAACGGCATCCCGCGTATCCGCATCATCTACCGGCGCCAGAAGGTCTCGCACGCGGCTGTCGCCGGACCGGATCTCAAGCGCCAGCGCGCCCTGGCCGGGCGCTGGGACGGAGACCTCCACCGCCAAGCGCTCCACGATGCGATGCGCCAGCCCCAGTCGCTCGAGGCCCGCGCAGGCGAGAATGATGGCGTCGTACTGTCCCTCGTCCAGCTTGCGCAGGCGGGTGTCCAAGTTCCCGCGCAGCTCCGATACCCTTAGGTCCGGCCTGAGGGCGCGGAGCTGTGCCTGGCGGCGGAGGCTGCTGGTGCCGACGAGCGCCCCCTGCGGGAGATCGCGCAGTCCGGCGCCACGGGAGAGCAGGGCGTCTCGTGGGTCTTCCCGCCTGGGAGTCGCGGCCAGCTCAAGGCCGTCCGGCAGCTCGCCCGGCATGTCCTTGAGGCTGTGGACACCCACGTCGATGTCGCCGGCCAGGAGCGCCTCCTCGATCTCCTTTACGAACATGCCCTTGGTGCCGACCTGCGTGAACGGCACGCCGGTACGTACGTCCCCCGTCGTCTTGATGACGACGAGCTCAACTGTTAGGTGCGCGTGGAGCTGCTTGAGGGCCTCGACCACGTGGCCCGTCTGGGTGAGGGCGAGCTGGCTGCCGCGCGTGCCGACCCGGATTGCGGTCATTGTACCTCTTGCCCTCTACGTGAACTTGTGGGTGGTGGTGGGGATGAAGAAGAGCGCCAGCGTCACGGCCAGCCCGGCGATGAGCAGGTAGTTGAGCCTGGTGCCCCTCCATCCGGCCACTGTCCGCGCCAGGATGTAGGCGCAGTAGACCATCCACGTGACGAACGAGACGAGGGTGTGCGGATCCGTGAGCCAGTTGCCCTTGAGCGCTCCATGGGCCGCGCGCTCGATACCGAGTGCCAGACCGAGCGTGAGCAGCGGCAGCGCAAAGGCGACAAGGTGATAGGCCGCCGAGTCGACCGTCTCGAGCGGCGGCAGCCGGCGGAACAGCCCACGCCGGTCCGGATGCTTGAGCGCGCCGTACTGCCACAGGTAGAAGACGGCACAGCAGGCGGCCAGCGCGAACAGTCCGAAGCTCACCAGCACCATCAGTACGTGTACGCTGATTACCTGGGACTTGATGTCGGGCGAGAGCGACAGTCCGCGGTGGGAGCGCAACAGCCCCGCGAAGAGCAGGAGACAGGTGATGGGCGCGGCCAGCGCCCCGACCGCCGGGACCCGCGCCAGGAACTCCATGGGGACGTAGAGCAGCGCGATGATCCAACCCGCGACGGAGAGCGTCCCGAAGCTGCTCGCAAAGGGCGACTCCCGGGTCTGCACGCAGAACGCCCCTATGCCCACCGTGTGCAGCACGATAGCCGCCAGGAAGAGGCCCCGCGCGATGAGCGCATGACGGTTGCCCCGCAGAGCCAGGTTGGCGCCATAAAGCACGGCGGCGCCAAGATAGGCGACCAGCGCGAGGGCGTGGATGGCGAGGGAGCTCATGTGAGAGGTGAGAGGTGAGAGGTGAGAGGTGATGGGCTCATCGGTGACCTTCCTGTCTGCGGGTGGCTGCTACAGCTTGCTCGATGGGGGGCAGCGTCTCGGATTCTGGAATGGGCTGAGATTCAGGCGCGGCTGGCTCCTCCGTGAGGCCGAGGAGGAGCCGGGCCGCTTCGGGCAGATCCATGGCGGATGCGTCCATGCTTCCCGTGGCGGCCCCTTTCAGAGTGTGAATGGGGTCGCGGTTCACGCGCGTCATCATGGAGCGCGTGGCGGCCTCGATCTTCTCCCAGGTGGCGGGGGGCAGGTCCGGAAGCTGGTTGCGCAGGCGCTCCAACTCCGAGCGGCGGATACGCTCATGCTTATGGATCATCTGCGTAACTAGCGGCGCGGCATCCAGGCTCCGCCACCACTGCATGAACTTGTCCGCCTCTTCGGCGACGATCGCTTCGGCGCGCTCGGCGTCCGCGGCCCGCTCGCGCGCCATGTCCGCTACGACGGCCTGGAGATCGTCCAAATCGTAGACGAACACGTTGTCCAGGCGGGCGACGGCGGGGTCGATGTCGCGCGGAACCGCGATGTCCACGAAGAAGAGGGGTCGGCCCCGGCGTCTCCGGAGAGCCGACTGGACAATCTCGCGGGTGACCACGTAAGAGGGAGCGGCGGTGGAGCTGATCACCACGTCGGCCGAGATCAGCCGCTCCGGGAACTCATCGTAGCGGATCGCCTGTCCGCCAAGCCGATCCGCGATCGAGTGGGCGCGCTCAAAAGTGCGATTCGCCACCAGCACCGCCTTGACCCCATGGGCCATCAGGTGCTTGGCTGTCAGCTCGCTCATCTTGCCCGCGCCCAGGATGAGGATGGTTGCGTCGGCCAGACTACCGAAGATGGACCGAGCGAGGTCCACTGCCGCGCGGCCTACCGAGAAACCGCCCCGCCCGATGTCCGTCTCCGTCCGTGCCCGGCGACCGGTAGCGATCGCGGCTCTGAAGAGGCTGTTGATGACCGGGCCGGCCGCCCGGGTGTTGGACGCGGCGGCAAAGGCGTCCCGTACCTGGCGGAGGATCTGTGGTTCGCCCAGCACGAGCGAGTCCAATCCGCAGGCAACCCGGAGGAGATGCTCGGCGACGCCCCGCGCGGCGTGATGGTATATGTGCCCGGCGAACTGGTCGGCGGAGACGCCGTGGTACTCCGACAGGAATGCGACCAGCGATTCGGCGGTGGTGCGGCCGTGGTGCACGGCATACAACTCGGTACGGTTGCAGGTAGAGAGGATGGCGCACTCGGCGACGTCCGGGAGCGCGCGGAACTGATCCAGGGCCCGAGGCAACTCCGCCTCCGCGAAGGCGACCCGTTCCCGCACCTCGATGGGCGCTCGCTCGTGGTTCAGGCCGGTGGAGACGAGATGCACCTGAGCGCCCTTTCCCGCGCCTCGCCGGAGCGGCCGGAGCGGATCAGCTCCAACAGTGAGTCGTCTTCCGCCAGCGCAGAGAGCCTCCGGCGCCGAGCTGCGGGGTCCGGCTCGCTCGAGAGCACCGCCTCCCGCGCCTGGCGGAGAATGGCCGTCATCTCGGCGTACTCATCGCCGTAGCGCGCCTCAAGCTCCTTGCGGATTCGGGCGGACAGAGCCGGGCTGCTACCGCCGGTCGTTGCCGTCAGCAGCAAGTCTCCGCGGCGCACCGCGGCAGGGACGACAAAATCGCCACGGTCCGGCTGGTCCGAGTCGCAGCAGAGCACGCCTGCGCTCCGGGCGTCTGCCGCCACGGCGGCATTCACGTCCGACCTGTCGGTCGCCGCGATCACTAGCAAGGCGCCGGTGAGATCGCCCGGGACGTAAGCCCGCTGGTCCAGGGCGATGCGCCCCTGATCGGCGAGCTGCTGGACCTGGGGGTCCACCTGCGGGGCCACTACGGCGACGGAGCCTTCGGCTTCCAGGAGCGCCTCGACGCGCCGGAGAGCGACCGCACCGCCCCCGACCACCACACACCGGCGGCCGGCGAGCTTCAGCGCGATGGGGAACAGGCCCGCCACGGGCTGTCCTCCTAGCCCTCTGCCGGCGCGACCGGCTTGGCTGCCGACGCTGGCCGCTCTGTGGAGAGATGGTAGGAGAGCACTGCAAGCTCCTGGACGAAGGAGACGTTGCGGACGACGACGTTGTCCGGTACGCGGAGGATGGTCGGGGCAAAATTGAGAATGGCGTGGACATCCGCCTCGATGAGATCCTCCGTAACTGCCTGCGCGGCCGGGCGAGGGACCGCCAGGATGGCCATGCGCGCCTGAAGTCCCTGGTTCACTTCCTTGAGGCGGGCAATATCCAGGATTTCCAGGTCCCAGAGCTTGCGGCCGATCTTGGCGTAGTTATTGTCGAAGACCGCCACCAGGTTGAACCGGTGCTCCTTGAGCCCGGGGTAGCCCACGAGCGCGGACCCGAGGTTACCCGCTCCCACCAGGAGGACGCGCTGCTCCTGGTCGATCTTCAGAATTCGGGCGATTCGGGCCTGGAGGTCCTGCACGTTGTAGCCCACTCCGGGCTTGCCGAACTCGCCGAAGTAGGAGAGGTCCTTGCGAAACTGGGCCGCGTTTACGCCGGTCTCCTCTTCGACTTCCGCGGAGGAGATGGTCTCAACATGGTCGTGCTCAAGGTCGATGAGATAGCGAAGATAAGTGGCGAGTCGCTCCAGCGTCGGAACCGGAACCTTGCCGCCGCCGGTGTTGATCAAGAGAAGTCCCCTGTGCTTGCCATGCATGCGGTTCAGCCTGATTATACCGCTGGTGTCCCCAGGCGCGCAATCAGCTTGTGAAATCCTGCGCAAGCGCGGGCAGTCAGTGGTCAGTAGAGGGATGGTCCGAAGGCCAGAGGCCGGGTAAAGGGGGTGGCTACAAGTGGAGGTTGTAGCGAAGAAAGGCGAGGCCGTACATGCCGAGGTAGAGGGCGATGCAAACCCGAAGCGCCCAACGCACAAACTCCGGTCGGTCCTTGCGGGCTATCTCGGCGATCATGAGCGGGCCGGCGATGAAGGCGGCCTTGGCCGCGACGAAGCCGCGCGGGCCGGTGTGGAGCAGGATAGACCCAAAGAGCGGATTGGCCTCGTGGGCCTGGTTGGTGGCCACCAGGTAGACGGTGCTTAGGAGATCCAGGCAGCCGATTACGGCGAGGGCAGTCGTCTCGGGCAGCACGTAGTTGTCCTGCTTCCGCGGCCGGACGGAAGCAGGCTCCACGTGAAACGGCGAAGTGGGGGGATCTTCAATTTTCAATTTTCAATTATCAATAGGGGTACTAAGGCGTGGAGGCCAGAGCGCCCATGGGATCCCAGGGAGGCAGCTCAGTGGGCCTGGTGTCCAGCACCTGGAGTAGCTCCTTCTGGAGGTATCGCTTCTCGACTGCGACCTCGTACAGGTAGTCGTCGAACCAGGAATCCGTCATTACCATGAACCCTTTGTCGCCGCCCTTGTCGCCCCAGCTATTCTCCACACGCCACTTGCGAGGCTTGCCGTCCTCGTCCAGGTCGACGCCGGTGAACACCATAGCGTGGGTCATGAGGCTCTGGCCGTAGTCCAGCCGCTGCCCCTTATCCATGCCGAAGTCCATACCGTAGAGCCCGTCGTAGTCAAAGAGCTCCGTGTCCATAAGGCCGAGGTCGCGGTCCAGCATCTTGCCTACGTCGCAGCCGAACCATACGGGCTTCTCGTCCTTTATCATCGCGATCGCGGCGGACTTGAGAACGTCTATCTCCACGTTCAGGTATCGCACGATCTCGCCGCCTACCACGTTTCCAAGGTACGCGACGGTGTACAGTGTGTTGAACTGCTTGCCGGACTGCGGGCAATGGATGAGGCAGATCATGGAGTCCACGTCGAACTTGACGTGCTCCTGAAAGAACTGTTTGGGCGTGAGAATCCCATCGCGGTGGAACTGCTTGTCCTTGTCACGCCACTGCCAGAGGAACTCGGCCGGTGGTTGGCCGAGGTGAATGCAGAGGATGCGGTAGACTTCCGACATCATCTGGTCCTTCCGTGCGCGGAGCTGCTCTTCCGTCGCACCGCTCCGGTGCTCCTCGCGCAGTCGACAGGCGTACTCGCGCAGTTTCCAGGTGAGACGGTCGTTCATAACGCCGCTGCTGCTGCTGCTCTCAGTCTCAGGCATGACCTCCTTGGGCACCACGCCGTACTTCTTGACGAGGTTGGAGAACATATCCCATTGGCCGCCGTCCTGTACCGGGTTGGCCATTAGCCACGCGATGAGCCGGCCATCCGTAGGCTCGTCCAGCGTCTGAAGGATGGATTCCAGGAAGTAGTTGGAGCGCTCGAGCTTGTCCCAGAAGAAGGTGTAGCTCTGCGAGATCTCAAAGTCTTCCAGGTTCATGTCCAGGGCGGCAGGCATCCGGAAGAGATTGAGTCCCGCAAACATCCAGCACCGCCCGCTGCCGTTCTGGCTGGTAGCGGCGCCGGCCTTGACGATGTGCGAGAAAGTGTGGTTGTTGCGGACGACCGCCTCGCGGCTCTGCGCGACGCTCTTGGCGCTGGTCTTGGTGACGGCATTAAGCGCCAGCCGGTTCTTGGGATCCGAGTCGAAGGCCTTGCGGTAGGACTCCACAGCCCCTGCGCAAAGCTCTTTACAGTGAGTGGGTTGTTTGCTCAAGCGATGTCTCCATGGCGGGCGCGTCGGCGCCTCCCGCTCTGGCAGGATTGTACCTGAGTAGCAGGTGAGAGGTGAGAGGTGAGAGAACTGCGAATGCTATTGGTCCGCACCTCCGGTAGCGACTGTCATAACTCCTTGAACACCCGGTCTATTTTGGCGGCCATAATGAAGTCGCTCTCCGTGAGACCGTCTATCTTGTGTGTCCAGAGGTGGACCCTCACCTGGCCATGCGCCACGTAGAGGTCCGGGTGGTGGCCCTGCTCTTCGGCAACGTCTGCGATGGCGTTGACGAACCGCACTGGCGCCCGGAATCCCTGGAATCGATAGGTCTTGGTGAGCTTCTTATTGTCCTCTACCTCCCAGCCATCGAGCTGTTGGAGGAGCGGCCGGATCT
>CAYNFH010000178.1:0-13571 GCA_964396385.1 uncultured Chthonomonadaceae bacterium
CGCGCCCACCTGACGCTCCGGCCAAATTCCCTCTCACCAAGTCTGAACTCATACCTGACGTGATCCTACAAGGAGGAGAAGCATTAAGGGAGGAACTTCCACTGCAATTCATCGTGCCATAGGCCCCGGTTCGGGCGAATGAAAGAAGGGTGAAAGACCGGAATACCGGGCGGACGGCGAAGTACAATGGGCTGTCACCGACCGGGCGGCTTCCACGGGCTCCGCCCGGCGGACAGAGTGCTGGCATGACGGAAAGCAGCAACGGACTATCTATTCGGCTCTTCGGGCCGCTGGAGGTCTGGGTATACGGCGCTCCGGCGCGCGGCCTGCGGGAGCGGCAGAACGCCGCCCGTCTCCTCGCGGTTCTTGCGCTTCGCGCCAACACGCCCGTCTCCAACGAGTGGGTGGCTACCCGCATCTGGCCGGAGACCGGCAGCGTGGACAGCCTGGGCCATGAGGTGCCTCTCGTCCGCGCCGCCCTGGGACCCTACGGCTGCTGCCTCACTGCCAAAGCCGGTTCCCTTTGCCTGGACCTCCGCGGCGCCAGCGTGGACGTGCTCGAAATGGGGGCCGCATGGGAGGCTCGCGAGCAGGATCCTGCGCGGCTCAGGGGAGCGCTGGAGCTCTACCGCGGGCCGCTGCTGGAGGACTGGTACGACGATTGGGTGGAGCAGGAGCGGGCGGAGCACCGGGCTCGCTACGTCCGCGGACTGAGGTGGCTGGCCGAGCATGCGCTCACCGCCGGCCGGCTCCCTGAGGCGAAGGACGCCCTCGGCAGGCTCCTCCGCGCCGGCGAAGCCTCCGCCACCCTACACGCAAGCCTGATGGCTGCCTTGATGAAGGAGCAACAGTACGCGGAGGCCAAAAGGCTCTACGATGAGTACCGCGACGAGCTGCGGGAGAGGCACCAGGTCCTGCCGCCGGCCCGCATGACCGCTCTCTACGAGCACATCCCGCGGATCACCCCGGCGGTCGTGCCGGAAGTAGAACAGGCGCGACTGGATCTGGAGCCGGCCGGCGGCGCCATGCCGCTGTCCTCCCGGTTCTACATCCAGCGGCCGGCGGATAGGGACCTCCACGCCGCGCTCGCGCGGCGCGACGGCGTGGTGCTTATTCGCGGGCCGCGGCAGGTGGGCAAGACCTCCCTCCTGGCCCGCGGCCTGGAGCACGCCCGCCAGAACGGCGCGCTGGTCCTCGTTACAGACTTCCAGAAGCTGCCCCCGGAGCACATCGGCTCCCTGAGCGACTTCTTCCTGGTGCTCGCCCGGCACCTCCAGAAGAGGCTCAAGCTGCCGCCGCCCGAGGAGTCCTGGGAACCACTCCAATCGCCTAATGCCAACTTCGAGGAGTACGTCCGCGCCAGAATCCTGGAGAAGACCGCGCTGCCGGTGGTGTGGGGCATCGATGAGGCCGACAGCATCTTCGACCGCGACTACCGCGGCAGCGTCTTTGGCCTCTTCCGCGCCTGGTTCAACGAGCGCTCCCTGGATCCATCGGGCCCCTGGACCCGGTTCACCCTGATCCTCACCTACTCCACGGAGGCGTACCTGTTCATTCCCAGCCTGAACCAGTCGCCCTTCAACGTCGGGACGCGCATCACGCTGGAAGACTTCACCCCAACCGAAGTGGCGGAGCTCAACGCGCGCTACGGCTCGCCGTTGTCAAACAAGGCGGAGCTGGAGCGGCTCTACCGCCTCGTAGGCGGGCATCCGTACCTCGTGCGCCGCTGCCTAAACGAGTTAAAGGCACACGGCATGAACGTCGAGGAGCTGGAGGCTGAAGCCTGCCGGGACGGCGGCCTCTTCTCCGATCACCTCGCCCGCCTGGACGTCGCCATTCGTTGCGATAACAGCCTGAAGCAGGCGCTTGCGGCATTGGTGGAAGGGAAGACTACTATCCCGCAGGAGCCATTCTCGCGCCTCTGCGCCGCCGGCATCGTCACCGGCCCCGCCGCCAACAACGTCCGCTTGCGCTGCGGCCTCTACGAGAGTTACCTTCGAGGACGGATGACGGATGATGGATGACAGATGGCACGAAGTGGTGGACGCGGCGAGAGGGCGACGCGGCGACGCGGCGAATCCGGATTCATCCCTCATGTGTCATCCCTCATCATTCTTCTCCACGGGCGGAACGCTTCCGCCGGACGCCCCCTCCTACGTGGAGCGCAGCGCCGATCGCGAGCTGCTGGATGGACTGCTGACGGGTGAGTTCTGCTACGTGCTCACCGCCCGTCAGATGGGCAAGAGCTCCCTCATGGTCCGCGCGGCGGCACGGCTTAGAGAGATGCGGGCTGCCGTCGCTGTTGTGGACCTGACCGCCATTGGCCACGCGGTCGATCGAGAACAGTGGTACTTCAGCCTCCTGCTGCAGATAGTGCGCCGGCTGGGGGTCTCCGTCGACGTGAAGTCCATCTGGCGTGAGGAAGAAGGCGCCAGCCTGCTCCAGCGCTGGGTCGGCGGCATCGAAACCGTCGTGGCTGCCTTTCCCTCTCAGAGCGTAGTTATCTTCCTGGACGAGATCGACCAGGTTCGTGCCTTGCCCTTCTCAACGGATGAGTTCTTCGCCGCCATCCGCGCCTTCTACAACCGCCGGTCGGAGGACCCAGCTTTCCGCAGGCTGGCTTTCTGCCTCCTGGGCGTCGCTACTCCCTCCGACCTGATCCGGGACGTCCGCCTCACCCCATTCAACATCGGTCGGCGTATCGAACTCCTTGACTTCACCCATGAAGAGGCGTCGCCGCTCGCCGGAGGCTTACGCCGCGAGCCGCTGCTGGCCGAGGCTCTGCTGGAAAGGGTTCTCACCTGGACCGGTGGTCACCCCTACCTCACCCAGCGCCTCTGCCAGGCTGTGGCGGAATCCGGCCAGGAGCTTGCGCCGGAGGGCGTGGACCGGCTAGGCCACGACCTGTTTCTCTCGCCTCAGGCCCGCGCCCAAGATGATAACCTGCTCTTCGTCCGTGATCGGCTACTCAACCCGGGCGCTGAGGACAACCATGCCGATATGACCCGTGTCCACGAAGGTGGACACTCGGCCGAAGGTCACCCAGCCGAGGACCTTGGTCCGACGGCCGTCCCGGCGCGTACGCCGTCCCGTCTCCTGCAAACTGGTCCTACGGTTGCCCCGCCGGAACCCGCTTCCACCTGGGATTCCGAATCCCACCGCCGATTGGCCGCCCTACTGGACCTCTACTCCGGCATTCTATCCGGGCGCACCGTCCGCGATGAAGAAACCAATCCTCTCGTCAGCGCGCTCAAGCTCTCAGGAATCGCGGTGGCAGATGGCCGCGCTCTCCGGGTCCGCAACCGCATCTACGCTCAAGTCTTTGACCGGCGGTGGGTCCAGGAGCACATGCCGGACGCTGAGAAGCGCCGCCAGCGCCGCGCTTTCCGCCGGGGCGTGATGGCCCAGGCGACAGCCTCGTTAGTTGCGCTATCCATTTTCTTTGCCCTGGCTGCGGCCGCCATCTACCAGCGCAATGCCGCCCGCTCAGCCGCTGCCCGCGACCAGGCTCTCCAGTGGCAGACCCGCCAGGCACTTTACGCCAGCAACGTCCCGCTCGCGCAGGTCGCTCTGCAGAATGGCAACGCCCGACGCGCGGGTGAGCTCCTGGATGCAATCCGCCCGGTGGCGGGGGAGCAGGATCTTCGCGGCTTCGAATGGCGCTATCTGTGGAACCAGGCCCACCAGGACCTCTGCACCCTACAGGGACATACCGGCGTTGTCTATACGGTTGCGTTCTCGCCGGACAGCCGCCTCCTCGCCTCCGCCAGTCAGGACCAGACGGTGAGACTATGGGACATGGCCGGGCAGCGAGAGGTCGCCTCCTTGCCGCATCCGGGGCAGGAGATAATCGCCCTGGCCTTCTCTCCGGACGGCCGCACTCTGGCCACGGCCAGCCAGACGCCGTACAGCCGCGCGCATCCTGTGCTCACCCTGTGGGATATTGCATCGCGCCATCCCTTGCGGCGCATCCGGCTGTGCCAAGGGCCTGGTGCGGTGGCGTTCTCAATGGATGGCCGGTACGTCGGCGTTGGGGGAGACCTCCGCCGGCTCCAGGTCTTTGACATCCGGGACGGCAGGGAGGAGCTTCCGGAGTCCTGGTCACAGATGGCCCGCTGTGGCGTCCCGCTTCCCTCACGCGGCGACACTCCGTCCACTGGCGAGAGCGGCTTCGAGCCCGCACTCTGGCACGCGTTGCGGCCCAACGTTCCCTGGAGCCCGGACGAAGACACTCACGTGCTCGCCGTCTCTCCGGACGGCCGCGTCTACGTCACGCTCAAAGGCTATAGCGACGTGAAGCTGTGGGATGCACGACACAACCGATTGGTTCGGCCACTCTCGCATGAAAGCAAAGTCCTTACGGTGGCCTTCTCCCCCGATAGCTACACGTTGGCCACCGGCTCGGACGACAACACCATCCGCCTATGGGACCTTCGCACCTTCAAGGAGCGCCGCTACGTGGGACATTGGTTCCTTGTCAACTCAGTTGCCTTCTCACCGGACGGCAAGCTTCTGGCCTCCGGGAGCAGCGATAGGACCATCAAGCTCTGGCCCGCCCAACTGGATGAGACGGTGCACAGCCTGGAGGGCTACTCTGCCGCAAACGACTACTGTGCACTGTCGCCGGGCGGCGGAACGCTGGCAGCCGTCTGGGCCGGCAAGACCACCTCGTTCTGGGACACGCTCACCGGGCGCAAAATCGGCGACCTCGGGCCAGGTTCCGAGGGACCATGCGTTCTGTACTCCCCCAACGGCGCCCTCATGGCAACCTGGCACTTCCCCGGCGACTTTCACATCTGGGACGTGCGACATCGCCGTCCCATTCGCGCGTCGGTCGGGCCCTTCAACGCATTCTTCTCCTACGATGGGGCTACAGTGGCGCTCTACGATGGGCAGCGGAGATTCAACCTGGAGGATGCCAGGTCCGGGCGTCCATTGGGCTCGGTGGAGATCTACACGCGCGGCACGATACCAGTGGCCTACGCCCCCGACGGTGATACCATGGCCTTCGTCGGCGGCGACATCGACAATGTCAAGTACGGAGATGGCACGCTGGAGGTCTGGAGCATGAGGACGCGCAGGCGCCTCCTGGTTGTCCGCGGCGCCTCCAGCAACGGCCTGCCTTGCGTCGCCTTCTCGCCCGACGGGAGGTTGGTGGCCGCCGGCGGCTGGGACCGCCGGATCAGGATATGGGAGCTTTCCAAAGGGCCGAACCAGCAGCCGGTGGTGCTGCAGGACTACGCCGGCATGATAAACGGTCTCGCCTTCTCTCCGGACGGCCGGACTCTCGCCGCCGCCAACGAAGACCACACGATCAAGCTCTGGAACCTCCCCACCCGGCAGGAGGTGGCCGTGCTCTCAGGCCACTCCAAGAGGGTGCTCGCCGTCGCCTTCTCCAGGGACGGGAACACTCTCATCTCCGTGGGCGCGGACGGCACGTCCCGCCTCTGGCGCGCCGCCCCATTCTCCCAAACCGACGCGCCAGGCGCAGCCCAGCGGTGACCCTCTTGGCTCCGGAGGCCACGAAGGTGGACTTCCTGTACTTGTAGCCGTGGTTTCAACCGCATTTTGCGCCGCGGCAGGAAGCCGTTTCATGGCTTCGCTCACCTTCCAAAAAAGGGCCGCGCGGTCTAGTGACCGCGCGGCCTCATAGGGGTTCAGGATCTGGGATTCATCCCTCATCCTTCATCCTTCATCCCTCAAGTCAGGTCCCCATACAGCACCTGGATGTAGTTCACCTGTCCCTCGTGGTACACCGTGTTCCAGTAGAAGAAGTCCGCGAACTCCGCCCAGGTCTGCTGCGTCCCCGTGATGGGATTGGAGATGGTGTCGCCGATCACGTCCGCCGAGAACGCCGCCACCGCGTCCGCCAGCACATTGGTTCCGCGCTGGAGCCAGGCCAGCGCCTCCCGCTTGTTGCGGTACTGGTTCGGCTTGCTCTTGTACTCCGCCGAATCGAACGGCGGCACCTGCCCGCTCTGGAACGCGCGCGCTGCCCACTCGTTCAGGTACGCGCACTCCAGCGCCTGGTCCAGCGCGTCCCGCCCAGCATTCCCTTCCGTGGTGGGGTGCCAGGCGATGCGGTCCTCCGGCATCTTCTCGCACGCCGTGTGGAGCGCGGCGCCCGCGTTGCGCAGGCGAGTCGCCAGGAACTGAGGAACGTTAACGGTTGCCATGGTTCGTGCCCTCCTTGTCTCCCGCTTCGCCCCCCATGGCAAGACTCCTGCGGCAAGTAGCCTGTAGCCAGTAGAACGACTCAGGCTTCCGGCCTATTGACTACTGACTACCGCCTACCGGGAACCTCCCTCAGTGCGTCGCCACCGCCCCCGCGGCAAAGGTCTCCGGCAGCCAGAGATTGTAAGGACCAAAGTCCCACCAGAAGAAGTGGCCCGGCTGGTCTATGGTCCAGAGCGAGATCTGGCCGGAGCCGCTCAGCCAGATCACCATCGGCACGTCCTCCTCTATCATGGCGAACGGTTGCCAGCCACCGTACGGGCCGTAGTCGTCGTGGGTGTAGTGGCCGGGAGAGGTGATGGTCCAGATGGAGATCGCGCCGTTGTTGTTCTTCCACAGTACCCGCTCCGTACCGCTGGTGTCCGTAGGCCCTACGCGCACCGAGATCGGCGCCCATCCCTGCATGGGCGGATAGTCGTCCGTGCTGACGGCTCCCGTGGAGTTGATGGTCCAGATCTCCATTCCCTTCCACCCGCTCCACAGGATCCGGGTCTTGCCGTCTCCACCGGAATCCAGGGAAGTGGCCTGCTCGAAACCAACCGGCGGAGGGAAGTTCTGCCACGCGACCGTTCCGTGCCCCGTCACCGTCCAGAGTGAGATCCAGCCGGACTGGTGGACCCACAGGACTCGTGGATGGCCGTCGGCGCCCGCGCTCATGGAGAAGGCGGTCCAGCCATCGAAGGGACCATAGTCGTCGTAAGAGATCTGCTGCGGCGAGCGCGAGTCCACCGTCCAGAGCGACAAACGGCCGTCGACATCGTTCCGCCACATCACGTACCAGAGGTAGTAGGTAGCGTTCGTGGACGGGTCCGTTGTGGCGTGGGAAGCTATCGATACGGCCTCCCACCCTTGGAATGGGCCATAGTCCTGGACCGACTGGATGGCGGCGGAAGCCCCGTTAGGCCCGTTCGTCTGATGGATGGTCCACAGCGAGACGGCGCCGTCCGTTCGGGCCCAGAGCAGGTACGGGTACCGGTCTACCGTCTGTCCGCTCTGGGCGTGGACCGGCATCGCGGCGGCAAAGAGAAGGATTGCGCACAGGTACGGCATCAAGCGTAGTCGTTGCATCAAGGTTAGAGCTCCTCCCGGGCGCCGGCTTGGGCCCCGTTTAAGTAGGTTTGGGCGCTAACACAAGATGCGGCTAGCAGAAACCGTGCCGCGGCCCCGTAAGCATGTCGGTTGCGGAGCATAATGGCGAGATCAATGCGAGAGCGAGCGGACGAGACTTTCCAGCCAGCGATCTCCATGCTCCAGGCCGCGCAGAGCGCGGTCCAGCTCCCGGGCCGCGCGCCTGTTCTCGGCCGCGAGCTTCCGCTGGGCCCGCTGCCACTCCCTTCGGGCGTGCCGGGTCTCGCGCTCCACGCGCGACTGCCAGTCACCCGGAGAGGACCACGGCGTGGATCGCACCGCGTATCGACGGGGAAGAACGGGAGGTATGCCGCCCGTATTCGCCCATCGGCGGGGCCGTGGCGGCGGCAGGGGAGTGATAGTGACCTCCGGAGCGACGTAAGAACCGTCCCGGCCGCGAGCCCGTGCGGCAGCCTGAGCATCCACGGGCGGAGCGCTCGCGACCACCGGCCGGACGCGTGCGGCCGGCCGGGGCGTGTCGACGAGCCGAGGGGCGAATAGGTAGGCACACACGGCAAGGCCCGCCACCAGCAGCGTCACCCAGAACGGCGAAGGTCTCTTGAGCCAGCTCATGACGTATGGCTGCTTTCGGGAGGAATACATGGTTGGCCGGCACAATTGCCTTCCGTATTCTACACCGTGCCGGTCCGGAACGCCTGCTCCCGGCTTAGACTACCTCCCGATCGGCGGTCCAGTTTCAGCCGGCAGCCGCATCCGTCTGGTATCCTGGTACACAAGAAACCAACGTTCAGGCGTTTCGGATTCCGGTCCTGAACACCTGAACACCTGAACACCTGAACACCGAGGTCATCCCACATGAAACTAGCCGCACTCGTCTGCGCACTCACCTGCCTGGGACTATGGAGTCCGGCCACCTTGGCCAGCCCGGTCCATGCGCCGCGGGCCCGCTGGATCCGGCTTTACAGCGGCAAGGACCTCTCCGGTTGGCACTCCCAGGGCGGCTGGCTGGAGGTGTGGAAGGCGGACGGCCCCATCCTCACCTGCACCGGCGGTGGAGGAGGGTGGCTCACGACCGACCAGGAGTACGGGGACTTCGAGTTGCGCGTGGACTACCGCATCATGACTCCGGGCGGCAATAGTGGCGTGGGACTCCGCTACCCTCCTCAGGGAGACCCCGCGCACGAGGGCATGGAGATCCAGATCCTGGATGACCCCGCTCCGGAGTACAAGGACCTGGACCCGGCCCAGTACACCGGCGGCATCTACTACCAGTCCCCGCCGTCGGCCCACCCGGCGCGGCCCGTGGGCCAGTGGAACCGATACTTCATCCGCTGCCGAGGCACGCGGGTCTTCATCCAGCTCAATGGAGTCACCATCCAGGACGTAGACCTCGCTACGTTCAAGGTCGGTCGGGGCGGCCACAAAGCGCTGGCCGAGCGGCCCCTCCGCGGCTTCGTGGGCCTCCAGAGCCATACCGGCCGCGTTGACTTCCGCAACGTCGAGATCCGCCCAATCCAGTAGTCAGTAGTCAGAAGTCAGTAGTCAGTAGGGCCGAGCAGCGCCGTTCTACTGGCTACTGGCTACTGGCTACTGCAACCGAGACAATGCACGTTCTAATCACCGGCAGCACCGGCAATATCGGCCGGGACGTCACGCGGGAGGCGCGAGAGAAGGGCTACACCCTCCGCACCTTTGACCACGCCGCGCAGCCGAAAGATCAGGACGGTGAGCACATCCCCGGCGACCTGCGCGACCCCAATCAGGTGCGCCGCGCGGTGCAGGGGATGGATGCCGTAGTCCACCTCGCTGCCATCGCGCATGACCGCTTCGGCTCGGCGGAGGACATCGGCGCAGTCAACGTGCTGGGTACGTGGAACCTGCTCCTGGCCTGTGCGGAGGCAGGCGTGCAGCGGGTGGTCTTCTTCTCCAGCGTGAATGCGCTCGGCTGCTTCCAGGGCCACCGGCCCGCCACCCACCTGCCCATCGACGACTCCTACTCCCACCACCCGATCTCGCCCTACCAGGTGAGCAAGCACGTGGGGGAGGAGATGTGCCGTGCCTTCTCCGACCGAACCGGCATGACCACCATCTGCCTTCGGCCGGTTTTTGTGGCGCGACCGGAGTTCTACGCGCACTGGCTGGACCCGCGCCCCGGCTGGATGCCGCAGCGCGCCTCCCAGGACTACTGGGCCTACGTGGACATCCGTGACGTCTGCAGCGCCACCCTCCGCGCGCTGGAAGTGGAGGGCGTGCACCACGATTCTTTCCTCCTCAGCGCCGCCGACACCATCTCGGACAGGCCCACCGCCGAGCTGGTCGACGCTGTCTACTCGGGCACCCCCTGGACCGTGGACCGCGACACCTACCTCGCCACCGACCCCTTCCGTTCCCTGGTGGACTGTTCCCACGCCCGCGACGTCCTTGGCTGGACCCCCGCTCACTCCTGGCGCCAGCGGGCCTGAATCTCCGCCTGCCCCAGGTTCCCCGGCAGCCGGACCCATTCGCCCTCCAGATCCTTCCAGGGCTTGCCGTTCACAGTGACATTCTGGAGCGGGCGGCTGTGGGGCTCCCGAAACCGGACCCGGATCCAGCGCGGCGGGTTGCGCGTAGGGCCGGAGACATGGGCTGTTACCTCGTTCTCGCCGCCCTCGTACACCACGCTCACCTCGCCGAAGTAGGTGCACGCCCGCTCCAGGCCGCACCGCTTGCCGGCCGCCAGCCATTCGCGCGGGACGGCCTGGCCCACCAGCAGCGTGTCACCCTCCTCCCGCAGGAATATCTGCCGCAGCCAGCCTGCCGCGTTCGCCTCGTCCGAGCTCTTGTAGTGGTCGCCCCGCCAGTCGCCGGGGTCCGGCAGCGCGTGCTCCGTCAGCATCTGCGTATCCGGGAAGTAGCCAACCGCGATGGCGTTGAACATCGCCCTAAGCGCCTGCTTCACGTCGTCCCGGTACAGATACGGCTCCACGTCCAGCAGCAGGCAGGCTTGCATGGACATCCCGCCCATCCCGAACCACTGCCGCTCGAAGTCCGGTACCGTGTAGCCGTACTGGTTGGAGAGATACAGGTTGTCCTCGTAGTCCTTCAGGATCCACTCCGCCTCCGGGCTGTGGGCGTCCAGCGCACCAGAGATGAGCAGGTGCAGCGCTCCCTCCAGCGTCTCGCAGATCCACCCAAAGGAGCGGCCCCGGCGCGCGACGTGGGACGGGAAGTGGGGGACCGCGGTCCCATCCCGCAGCCGCACCACGGGCGAGCGCAGCATGGCGGCCCGGAACGCCACGAGCAGCGCCGTATGGTACGCGTCCGCCTCCTTCCGGATTCGCGCCGCCTCCGGGTGGTGGATCTCCTCGAGCGCCCATGCCGCGGCGTTCAGTCCCCGCCAGGTGTAGCAGTTGGTGGAGAGCCACGGCCACCAGTCCTGGATGTCTTCCAGGCTGCCCGCAGGGAGGAGCCCGCGAGACAGGTCCTTGCGGCCGGCGGTCCGTGTCCGCTCCCGGATAATCCAATCCGCCGCCGCCAGGATTCCCGGGGCCGCGTGCCGGAGCCACTCCCGGTCACGCGTGTACCGGTAGTGCTCCGCCAGGCACCAGAGGATCCAACCGTGGTGCTGGTTGTACCCGCCGGCCTCGTACCCGCCCGCGCCGTAGAGCACGCCCTCGTGTGAATCGAAGTCCCCCGGCAGCGGCGCCGTACCCTGGTACTTCAGCCAGCCATCCAGGCACTGCCGCGCCTCCGCCTGATAGCCCCGGCGGTCCAGGTCCGCCACCATCATGCAGCTCTCGTTGCCGTACGCCCCGTATGCAAACGAGCCCACCCGCGCGAACCGGAGGTCCGACCCGGGCTCCCGCTCGCAATTGATCAACAGGTGGCCCGCGTGCGCGCGGTAGAACTCGTTCAGCATCGGCTCGGGGGTAATCAGCCGGGCGCCTTCGTCCAGCCGCCTCCGCCAGTACCCCGCCACCGCCTCCCGCTCCCGGTCAAACGACAGCCGCTCCAGCGCCACCGTCTCCTCGGGCTCCGTGAGCACCACGTACGGAATCTTCACCAGAACTTCCACCGACTCACCGGTAGGAATCCTGAAGCCCCAGTCCGCGAAGGCGGACTTTCCGTACTCGTTATCCGCGGTTTCAACCGCCGGCTCCGTCGGTCCCCCGTCTTCCGTCCTCCGTCTGTCCCTGGCGGACGCTAAAACCTGCCCGCGGACGTGCTCCCCGTCCCTCAGGATCCCACCATCACCCACCGAAAGCGGCGCGGCTGAATCCCCGATCACCCGCTCCAGCCGGAACGCCGCGTCCCGCGCGCTGACCCCCGGATTCGTGAACGTGAACCGGGCCATGAACACGGCGGTTGCATCCGCCGCCGGAACGGGACCCTCCGCCCGAGTCCCGCCCAGCTCTGTCACGAGTGCCGTCTGTTCCACCCGCAGCCCATCCACCTCCCACCGCGTATGGCAGATGGGCAAACACCCCTCCTCAATCTCCCTCTCCACCACTTCCGGCAATCGGTCCTCCGTCCTCGGTCCTCCGTCGTGCGCGAGCACCGCGAATCGCACCCGCACCGGCCCGCCCTCCAGCTCCAGCCGGGCCGTGTCCTGGCCCGGCCGGGCACGCAGGAAGTGGTCGTTCGTGCGGAAGAGGATGCTGCCATCCGGGTCCAGCCGGAACCGCTGCCGGCCGCCATCCGGCCCCAGCGGCAGGTAGATGCGGCTCCGCTTGGCCGGCATGCCCGCCCAGGCTCCGCGCCACGTCTGCTCCGGCAGCGCGCTTACACGGTCGTACAGCGTCTCGCCGTTCCGTGCCCGCTCGACGGCGCCGTAGTCGCGTCCGTCGCCGGCCGGCAGCACCGCTACGCCCAGGTGCGGGATCAGCAGCGGGCTGTCGTTCAGATCGTCTGGACGGAAGGTGAAGCCCTGCTTCCCCCAGCGCACCGTCACCAGCGTGCGGTCCAGCGAGTTCGGGTCCGTGTTCGATGCAGCGAGCAGCCCGAGCCGGTGTGCGCGTGCGCTCTCCTTTTCCGCGCTCCGTACATAGCCGTTGAACGCTTCCGCCCGGACCTGCCCCTGCGGCGCGCTCTGCCACACCAGCCGCACCTCGCGGTCCGCCCACACAGAGTCCGTATACGCCTCCAGGGACTCCACCGGCGGAAGCTGGGACTCGCCCGTAACCCGCAGCTTGAGCGTGTACCTGTAGCGTGCCGGGAACCCCTGCACGTCCTTTCGCTCCTGCTGGTTGATGGGTCGAAAGGTAAACTCCAGCGCATTGCCGTCCCGCCGGCCGACGGTGTCTGCCCGCTGCCACCGGCCGGTGTACCAGTTGCCCAGCTCCCACCAGCCCACGTCCCCGCCGCCGGGCTCCCGATCTTTCGGCAGCCGCTGCTCCGGCCACCGGCTGGTCCAGTACTCCAGGTGGACCCGGTCCGGCTCCGGCGCCGCGCCGGCAAACCGAACCACCACGCGGTGGATCTCCCGTGGGTCCTCCCACACCAGCGTACGAGGCTCGGCGTGAGGTACGGAGAAGGGTGCGGCGTTGACATATTCACCAGCCGCCGGGTGAGGTGGGGGAGAAGGAATCGGTATCATGCCCATAGCGTACCCTCCGACTGGGCCAGGCGGTTTACCGCCTGCCTGAACCAGAAGGCCGGGTGAAACCCGAAGTAGGTGCCTGCGTATACACACCCGTTTCCCGTTTACGGGCCTTCTGGATCAGACAGGTCCTTTAGGGCCTGGAATGCCGCATAGGAAGGGATCGCGGCCTGTGAGGACGAAGCCAACCCCGGCAGCACCGGTCCTATGACGCTACGGAGCACCAACCGCCTGCCGTAGGGGCGGCCCGGAGCCTGTCCCGAGCAGAGCGAGGGATCTCCGCCCGCCTGGGAGCGCAAGGTGCCCACCGGGCTAACGAGGGAACGGACCAGGAAGGAGCCCCACGTGGCGCAGCGGTTGAGCCTCGACGACATAGTGGCCCCCAAAGACTTGGAGCAGCCCGCCGCACCGCGCGGCAAGCGCCGGCGCCGATGGACCGGTATCACGGCCGTCTGCTCGCTGGGGCTCGTAATCGGAGGCTTCAATACCTACCTCGTCCCCTCCGAGTCCATGGAGCCCACCCTTAAGCCGGGCGACCAGATCCTGGCCATGCGGAGCTGGATGGCCTATCCACTTGGCCGCGCCCCGGCTCGGAAGGACATCGTGCTCTTCCTGATGCCGGAGGACGCCCCGGGCCGCGACCTGCTGGCCGTCCTGGCCCTGCCCCCGC
>CAYNFH010000179.1:0-13522 GCA_964396385.1 uncultured Chthonomonadaceae bacterium
GTGACGAGGATCGCCTTCGGCGATCCTCGGCTAGCCTTGGGCGGCAGGTTGAGGAGCCGCTGTCACAACGGTGGGCTGGGATCGGTCCTCCCCAGCGTGCCGCCTTGTTGCAGGGGGGCAGTGGACCAGAGGTACAAAGGCTTTGTCAGTCCAGCGTAGGTCCCTGGCGCGGAGTTCTGCATCCACCATCTCCGTGCAGATGTCCCGCAAACTTCGCGTGATGCACCACTCTGGATAGTGCCGGCGGAGCTTTGCAAGGTCGCTAATGTAGCAGATGTGATCACCCAGCCGATTCTGCTCTACGTACCGCCAATCCAGGCGGCGACCGGTCACATCTTCGACGAGGCTGATGCACTCCCGAACGGACGCGCTGTTCTGCCGCCCGCCCCCGAGGTTGTAAACCTCCCCGGGTCGGGGATTTCGTGCGAAGGCCTCGAAAGCGCGGACAACGTCGCGGCTGTGAATCTGATCGCGAACCTGCTTGCCCTTGTACCCGAAGACGGTGTACTTCTCGCCGGAGACGGCCGTCTTGACCAGATACGAAAGGAACCCGTGCAACTGCACGCCGGAATGCGATGGGCCGGTGAGACACCCGCCGCGAAAGACCCCCACGTTCATTCCGAATGTACGGCCGTACTCCTGCGCCATCAGGTCCGCCGCGGCCTTGGACGAGCCAAACAGGCTGTGGAGGGACCGGTCGATCCGGCACTCCTCGCTGATGCCGGCAAAGTGCTCGGGGCGCGCATAGTCGTACCGGGTCTCCAACTCAATGAGCGGCAGCTCGTTCGGCGCGTCCCCGTAGACCTTGTTGGTGCTCATGTAGAGGAAGACGGCCTCCGATGAGTGCAGTCGCGTAGCCTCCAGCAGATGCATGGTGCCGGTGGCGTTGACTTCGAAGTCTATCAGCGGGATCTCGCGCGCCTTGTCGTGCGAGGGCTGAGCGGCGCAGTGGATAACCAGATCGAACTTGTGGAGGGCAAACAGGGAGCTGATGGCGGGCCAGTCACGGATGTCGATGGGGAAACACTGAAAGGAGCGGGTGCAGGCCCTCAGCCTCTCCAGGTTCCAGGTAGTGTCGCCTTCCGGGCCAAAGAACTCCCGCCGCATATTGTTGTCGACACCGAACACCTGGTGGCCCTGGGCATCGAAGTACTCCACAGCCTCCGAACCTATCAGGCCGTTACAGCCGGTAACGAGCACACGCACCACTTCACTCCTTGTCTGCGCGCGTCGTCCAGCCAAGACAGCTCGCTGGACTAGAATCACCTCCAAGCAGACGGGTGTGTTGCCGCCGGGTGTTCCCCCAATGTGCTCAGCTCGTCAGCTTACTTTTCCGCTACCCTTTCGAGTTCCGGATATGAACGATGTCGCCGTCCTTGACTACATATTCCTTGCCCTCCAGCCGCATCTTGCCCGCCGACTTGGCGGCGTCCCACCCGCCGGAAGCCTCGAAATCTGGGAACGGCATGACCTCCGCCCGGATGAACGTCCGCGCGATGTCCGTGTGGATCTTTTCCGCGGCGCCTAGGGCAGTGGTGCCCGTCCGGATGGTCCAGGCGCGGACCTCGTCCTCCCCCACCGTAAAGAAGCTGATGTATCCCACAGCCGCGTAGGCGGCGCGGATGAGCCTGTCTCGCGCGGGTTCCTGAATGCCCATCGCCTCCAGGAACTCTCGCTCCTCCGCGGGATCCATCTGTGCCACCTCCATCTCCACCTTGGCGCACAGCTCCACCAGCAGGAGCCCCTCCTCGGCGGCGAGGGCGCGCAGCCCGTCGGTGACGGCCATATCTCCGCCGAGATCCTCTTCACCAACGTTGGCCACGAGAATCAACGGTTTTCCGCTCACGAACGCGAAGCTCCGGACGGACCGCTCCTCATCCGGACTGAGATCGAGCGTCCGTACGGGCTTCAGCGCTTCCAGGTGGTCTTTGATCTTCGTTAGGGTCTGGTGCTCCACGGCTTCGGCAGGGGTCTGCCGCTTCAACTGGCGGTTCTTCTCAAGACGCTCCATGCGGCCGTCGATGACGGTGAGGTCCGCCAGCAGCAGCTCCTCCATGATCCGCTGTGCATCGCGCCGCGGGTCGATCCCGGCGGGAGGCTCCGGCAGGACGTCGCTTCGGAAGGCCCGTACTACGAGCACCAGGGCGTCCATGTTCCGAACGCCCGTAAAGAAGTCCGTCCCGAACTTTTCTCGCTTTTCATCCAGCTCGATCCGGGCCCCACCATCCGTGACCTCGATTGTGGCGGGGGTGGCTTTCTTCGGGTGGCACACCTCGACGGCGAAGTCGAACCGTGCGTCCGGCACCGGGATGGTGCCCAGGTTCACGGTGTCCGACCGCACGCCAAAGGAGTGGACGGCGGCGGTGGAGCGCGTTAGCGCGTTATAGAGGGTGGTCTTGCCGACCTCCGGCAGACCAATGATTCCAACCTTCAATGGACTTCACCGCTTACAGTATGAAAGAATGGGGGGACGGCATTGGCGCAGCGCGGAACAACTGCCCCCATACCCCCACACGCCGATACTCCCACACTCACTTTACCCCGCTCTCTTCAAAGCCGCGGGCGGGTGTCCAGCGCTGAAGGTAGATCCAGTCTTCCGGGTCGTCGACGTCGATGGGGAACAAAGGGCTGCAGTCCCGGATGAAGCGGATGGGGAGACCCGTGATCTCGCACAACCGCTGCTCCACGTCCTGCGATGTCACACGCTTCATCTTGAACTTGAGGGCGAACTGCCACCCCAGGAGGCCAATCATCCTCGCCTTGTCCTTCCGGGCCGCCAGCACGGCCTGGATAGCGTGCTGCAGCCGGGGTACGGATCGGCTGTGGATGACCGCACACCCCCCGCCTATCCACGATCCATCCTTGAGCTGCACCGCCGTATTGGTGGCGCGAGGGAACTTGCGTAGGAACTCCTGGTGGCGGAGGATGGGATAGCACACGGCGGCGTTCTCCGGGCAGCGTTGGAGCAGGTTGTCGAACGCGTCGGTGGTTAGGAGCGGATTGTCCGATGCGGTTACGAGGATGCGATGCTCCGGGAGCAGCCTGGCAATCGCCCCGAAAAGGTTTGCCTCGATGGACTCGGCCTCCGGGACCAGGAGGTCCGCCTCACAGACGCAGGGCACGTCGCGCAGCTCGTCCGGCCCTACAACCGCGATCCGCCCCACGAGGCGGCATCCCCGCACGGCCTCGTAGACCCACTGTATGAAGGGCTTGCCCTTGTATGGGAACAGCGCGCGCAGGGGGGTTCCGGTACGCCGCGCAAGCTCATCACTCGCGCGGCCCCCGGCCAGGATCACCGCGTCAAACGGCGCGGGTCCGGTTTCATCGGTCATCGGCACGGAGGGCCAGGCGAATCGACAGCCGGTCCGGATTCATCCCTCATCCTTCATCCTTCATCCTTTGCCGTTAGTCCCGCCGCCAGTACGCGCAGCAGCGGGCACAGATGGGGAAGTCGCCCTCCTGGTGCAGCCGGCGCCGATGCTCCTGAAAGGCGAAGTTATTCCAGATGTCGGTGAACCGCTCCTGGAGGATGTTGCCGCATACCACGTCGAAGCAAGGGGACACGTCCCCGTTCGGCAGAATGTCGGTATTCAGCCAGGCACATGCCGCCGGCTTACGGTGTACAAAGGTGTCCGGCTCGTTGTAGTAGAGACGGATCTCGTCGTCCGGGATGTCGGGATGGAAGAGCACCGGCATCTTGGCGGGCATCTTCTTCACTTCATGGATGAGGGAGATGACCCGCTCCACATTCATGGGCTTGGGCTCCATGCCGCCCATATCCTCATACGAGACACGGTGCCAGTCGCCCCACTTCTCGTTGTGGGCATTGACCATGCTGAGAGTAAGCTGCCACAGGTGCTGAAAGTTGAGTGCCTCGGCCCCAACCTCTTCCGCGACCCCAATCATATCCGTGATGTACTCGTAGTTGTCTGGCGTCATGGCACAGTTGATAATTATCGCCGGCTTCCGCAGCCCCTTCTGCCGTTTAAGCTCCTGCAGGTGCAGGACCCCCTCTACGGTCCGCTCATAGGCGCGCTCATGGCCCCGCACGTTGTTGTGGATGCCGCCCTTCCCGTCTATGGACACCACCATCATGTCCATCGGGGCTTCCAGTATCTCCTCGGCCTTACGCTTGAGCGTAGTCCCATTGGTGGTCACGCCCGCGAGCATTCCGTTCTGCTTGATGTAGTGGACAAGGGGCGTAAAGTGCGGATAGAGCGTCGGCTCGCCGCCGGTAAACCACATGTAAGGCTTCCAGGGGCGGACATCGTCCACCACCTGCTTCCAAGCCTCAAGGGGAAGACTGTCTTTGGGATTGGTAAACACGGCGCCGTTGGCTACGAAGCTGCACATCTTGCACCGCAGATTGCAGCTAAAGGTGGGCTTGAGAGTGATGCCCAACGGATAGCGGCTGAGGCCGTTCTGCGTGTTCTGCTCGCGAGTCAGGCCGGCTACCCGGACCTTGTTGCGGAAGTACCACTTCACCAGGTCCGGATGATTGAAGACCATCCGGGCCCCGGCTCGCGCGGTCGTCAGGACACCCATGCGTAGACTCTCCTCGCTCTGCCCACGGCGGGAGGCGTGGGCTGGGGGCAGGCTTGGCCCGAACCGCTAATTTGGCCCCATCATCCTGAATTCCTGCCCGCCGGCCCGCCGAAGGACTTCAGCCCATCCGCAGCGAAGCCCCGGAGAGTGGACGAAGATCTTGTGTTCACGCGTGCGCACGCGTACATCTCCAGTAAGGAACTGATTCCGCCGGGCTCCAGAGTGCTCGTCGCTGTCTCCGGCGGGCCGGACTCCAGCGCGCTGCTCCACGTGCTCGCGTCTCTGGCCGGTCCCCTCTCGTTCAGCGTCCACGCCGGCCACTTCAATCACGGATTCCGGGGAGCGGAGGCGGAGGCGGACGAAGCCGCCTCCGCCGCGCTCGCGGCTTCACTCGGCGTGCCTTTCGCTTCCGAGCATGGCGACGTGCCGGCCATCGCGCGCCGCCTCCACTTGAGCAAGCAGGAGGCCGCTCGCCGGGAGAGATGGAAGTTCCTGGAGCAGACTGCCGAGCGAGTGGGCGCGGAGCGGATCGCCACCGGACACACCCGGGATGACCAGGTTGAGACCGTGCTGCTCAACATCCTGCGGGGAACGGGCACGGAAGGGCTGCGCGGGCTCACGCCTCGCGCCGGAAACCGCATCCGGCCGCTGCTGGAGGTGAGCAGAGAGGAGACCCAGGCGTACTGCCGGCGGCACGAAATCGAGTACCGGACAGACTCATCGAACGCATCCCTGACTTACCGCCGGAACCGCGTCCGAACGGAACTGCTTCCAGAACTCGAGACGTACTATAACCCATCTGTCCGGGATGCTCTCCTCCGCCTATCCAGCATCGCTTCGGACGAAGTCGACTATCTACAGGATGAAGCCGAGCGCGCCCTGGAGGCAGTTAGCCTGAACGTCCTTCCGGAAGCAGTCGTCTTAGACACGAGAAGAGTGGCGAAGTTGCACACCGCCATCGCGCGGTCTGTGGTCAGGCTCGCGGTCAAGCGCGTTCGCGGTAACCTGGACGGGATCGAATTTGCCACTGTAGAACGTGTCCTAGGACGGTTGGACACCGCGGACGACGAACGCTGGACCGAGACGCTTCCAGGCGGAGTCCGCGTTCAGGTTGGCGCAGGCGCCCTGACTGTTCGGGAAGTTCGAGCGCCTTCCTGTGCCGTTGCGGGGGAGTGGCCGCTCAAGGTGCCTGGGCGCACGGACGCGCACGGGCTCGGAGTCGCGGTTTGCGCCCGACTGATCCAACCTTGTGCGGAGGCGATTCCGACTGGCGATGCCCGAGCCGGCCATCTGAGTGCGGACGCCCTGCGGTTCCCGCTCGTCGTGCGGAACAGGCGGCCGGGCGACCGGATACGGCCACTGGGGATGGCGGGCAGCCGCAAGATCCAGGACATCCTGGTAGATCGAAAGACGGCGCGGGAAGAGCGGGACCGGATCCCGGTGATCGCCGACGCGGAGGGACCGCTCTGGGTCGTTGGACATGCGATCAGCGAGCGCGCGAGGATTGGCCCCGCAACGCACGCCGTCCTGGCTCTGAATGTGGAAGAACTATAGGCGGGTCACGACTTGTTCGCCCGCCTCTGGCGTCCCGGGGGCGGCAAGACCCCTATGCTATAATAGGGCGTTTTCGCCGTACGGGGTAGCAGGAGGCTGTCTTGAATAGCAAAAGCTTTCGGTGGTTCATAACGCTGGCGCTGCTGGCCCTGGCGGTCATCGCGCTCCAGCAGAACCGGATGCGGTTCGGCGAGTCGGACAAGCCGCTGGACTATTCGCTCTTCCTCCAGTACATCGACAACGGTTGGATCAAGGACGGGCACTTTAAGAAGGACGTCTTCGAGGGCGAGTACCTGAAAAAGCCGCCGACGGCGACTACCGAGGACTTCACCGTCAACCTGCCCGCTTCACCCGAAGCGCAGCACGCCCTGTACGACAAGCTCTCTGCGAAGAACGTAAAGTACGATTTCGTCCACCCGTGGCTTTCGGACTCGATGCAGGCACTCCTTTTCTCGGTCATGCTGCCGCTCGCGTTCATCGCCGTGTTCTGGATAATTTTCATCCGGCAGGCTCAATCGGGTGGCAACCAGGCGCTTTCCTTCGGCCGCTCGCGGGCCAAGCGGCTGACCGACAACGTGCCGAAGGTTACATTTGACGACGTGGCGGGAGTGGATGAAGCCAAGCAGGAGCTCCAGGAGATCGTCGAGTTCCTCAAGAACGCCAAGAAGTTCCAGGCGCTGGGCGCCAAGATTCCGAAGGGCGTGCTGCTCCTCGGCCCTCCCGGCTGCGGCAAGACCATGCTGGCGCGCGCCATCGCCGGTGAAGCGGGGGTGCCGTTCTTCCACATCTCCGGCTCGGACTTCGTGGAGATGTTCGTCGGCGTGGGCGCCAGCCGCGTGCGGGACCTGTTCGATACGGCCAAGAGCAATCGGCCGTCGCTCATCTTCATCGATGAGATCGACGCGGTGGGACGCCAGCGCGGCGCGGGACTCGGCGGCGGCCACGACGAGCGAGAGCAGACGCTGAACCAGCTCTTGGTCGAAATGGACGGGTTTGATCCGAACGCAGGCGTCATTATGATCGCCGCCACCAACCGTCCGGACGTGCTGGACCCCGCGCTTCTGCGTCCTGGACGATTTGACCGCCGCGTGGTGGTGGACGCCCCGGATGCGCGCGGCCGCAAGGAGATCTTCCGGGTTCACCTGCGTGGCAAGCCGCTGGAGTTCGACGCCAGCGAGCCAGAGCGCGAGAAGGCGCTGGACAGCCTCTCCAAGCGCACCCCCGGCTTCACCGGAGCGGATATCGCCAACCTGGTGAACGAGGCGGCGCTGCTCGCGGCCCGGCGCGACAAGACCAAGATCACGATGGCGGAGTTCGAGGAGTCTATCGACCGCGTAATCGCCGGTCCGGAGCGCAAGAGCCGGCTTCTCACCGAGCGGGACAAGCGGGTGGTGGCCTACCACGAGGTCGGGCACGCAATAGTAGGCGAGCTGCTGCCTCACGCCGACCCGGTGCATAAAGTCAGCATTCTGCCGCGTGGTATGGCCCTTGGGTACACCATCTCGTTGCCAACCGAGGACCGATACAATGTGTCCCGCAGCGAGATCGAGGACAAGATCGCGATGGCGCTTGGCGGGCGCGTGGCGGAGGAGTTGGTCTTCCAGGAGATAACCACCGGCGCATCCAACGACCTAGACCGCGCCACGGACATGGCTCGCGCCATGGTCTGTGAGTACGGTATGAGCGAGCGGCTGGGCCCGCTTCGCTTCGGGCGGCGCCACGGCAACCCGTTCCTGGGCCGGGACGTGATGGAGGATCGCGACTACTCGGAGGAGGTGGCGCAGGCCATCGATGAAGAGGTGCGAGGCATCATGGACCGCAACTACAGCCGGGCCAGGCAGCTTCTCACCGTCAACCGCGAGAAGATGGACCACATCGTGGACGTCCTGATGCAGCGCGAGACCATCGAGCGCGAGGAGTTCCTGGCGCTCATGCAGGGCGCTCAGGAACACGAGCCGAGCGCGGAAGCGCCTCCGGCAGCGCCGTCGGCCCCGGGAGCCAGCATCAACGAGCCGGAGCAGCACCGCCCGCGCATCGAGCCGCGACTGCGGCCGGAGCCCGGTCCGGCGTAGGAAGAGACCGCCCCCCTACCCTCCCCTTCGTACGGGGAGGGACTCCAGGGTAGTGCTGGGTTCCCCTCCTTGCGAAGGAGGGGATTAGGGGGAGGTCTCACAGCCCGGTAGGAATGACCTGGAGCGTGCACCGCGCTCCAGGTTTTTGTTTGTCCGGCGCAACGCACACAAAACGGCGCCTGTCCGGGGACCAATCCAGGTCCGAGCTCGGGAGGCTGCACAGTACGCTGGGGAAACCTGACAGTGGAGACGCGATGGCCTCCACCCGCCCGCTCGCAATTCTAATGCAACCCAACCGATCCTGGCTAATCCACACTGGGGCGGCGTAACCCGCGGAAGATAGCACCACGCTCGCCTGACTCCTCGGGTCGCGTTCGGCCGTGTGCAGATCAGTCTGGACCGTAATGATGGCGCCGCGCTCGGGGGTCTCACCGTCCGGAATCAGCGCGGAGGCCAGAAGGTTGCCGTCCGGCGACCACGCGATGCCCGCCAGACGGGGCATGGGCCTCGTGCCTCCCCCTGTTGATCCGCCAAGCAGTCCGGCGCAGTCGGCCGGTCGGACGCGGAGTACATCGCCGGCATCGGCAGTGCCGGGGGCGAGAACTCGGATCGCTTCGACAGGATTAGCTGTAATCGCGCGGAGGATGCCCTGGCGAAAGGCGAGCCGGCGCCCGTCCGGGGACCAGGCGGGCCAGCCGACATTCTCATAGCGGTCGAACCTGTGTGGAGTCTCATTTGCCCGTGTCGCGGACAGCACTCGCACATACAGGTCCGTCCGCCCATCCGGATGCTCACCCAGATACGCCACTCTCCGGCCGTCCGGTGACCACCTCGGTGCCCGGAAGTAGTAGGGCGCCGGCTCCTCCTCCTCTTCTCGCTTCTTGTGGATCGCCAGCGGCTCCGTAGCGCTGGTGTCAACGTGGTACAGCCACAAAGCCGTTCCGGGCAGCCGCTCTCCGTCCGGAACTTCGAACCACTCTACGCGCGAGAACGCGATGGTCCGGTCATCCGGCGACCACGCGAGCGTCTCCGGCGTGTCGACCGTGGCGAGATCCGTCTCGTAGCTGCAGTCGGGGCTGATGAGTTCCGGGCGGGTGAGAGGCGTAACAGTGGAGAGGTCCCCGGAAGCAAGGCAGAGCTGCATGCGACGGTCCGGGGTCTTGCGGAGGAACGCAATCTGGTCGCCCTTATGCGACCAGCGAGGGCAACAGTCCTCGAACCCGCCCGTCTCGCGGCCGATGCCCGGTGGAAGGTCCGCGGCACCGGGGACACGCTTCCTCGCGCATCCGGCAAGGCCAGCAATCCCGAAGACAAATGCGCGTCGAGTGAGAGAGCTTTGGCTCACCTCTCGACGGAGCGCCGAAGCAAGGTGTCGAAGTCTTCCTCGCCCATCAGTTCCCGCTCAAGCACCACCTGCTTGATGGACTTGTGCTCCCGCTTGGCCTGCTTCATGACCTCCGCCGCGGCGTCGTAGCCAATCACCGGATTGAGCAGAGTCGCCAGCCCGGTGCTGCGCTCCAGGAAGTGCGCGGTAGCCACGCGGTCCGCCATCATCCCATGGCGCTGTACCGTCTCGCCACTCTCCAGGGTCTCGGTCCAGTCCAGGAGCACGCAGCGGTCTACGAACGCGTTGATGGCGTTGGTGACATAGGTGAAGGAGGTGTTCAAACTGTGGGCGATCACCGGCATCATCACATTCAGCTCGAGCTGTCCCGCCTGGCTGGCCATGGCCACAGACGTGTCCGCCCCCACCACGTGGAAGCAGACCATGTTCATCATCTCCGCCATCACGGGATTGACCTTTCCGGGCATGATGGAGGATCCGGGCTGAACCGGCGGGAGGATAATCTCCGCCAACCCGGTTGCCGGCCCGGACGCGAGCAGGCGGATGTCGTTTACGATCCGGATGAGCTCCAGCGCGAGGGTACGGAGGGTCCCCGAAAGCTGCGCGAAGTCCGCGGTGGATTCGCACCGCTCGTACAGGTTCGGGGATGAGTGTACCGGGAGCCCTGTCTGCCCGCGCAGCGTCTCCGCCATCTTCTCGGCAAATCCTGGCGGCGTGTTGACGCCGGAACCCAGTGCGTTGCCGCCTATCCCCAGCTCCCCCAGGAGCTCTGTGCACGTCCAGAGACGGGTCCTGCAGTTCTCCACGGCTCGCGCCCAGGCGCCAAACTCGCTGCCCAGCCGCATGGGCACCGCGTCCTGAAGGTGCGTGCGCCCGGACTTCAGCACGTCGTGGAACTCTCGCCCCTTCTCCTCAAATGCCTCTCGCAGCCTGACCAACGCCGCGTCCAGGTCCCCCATCTGGCGCAGCGAGCAGAGCCGGATGGCCGTCGGGATAACGTCGTTGGTGCTCTGGCCCCGGTTGACGTGGTCGTTGGGATGTACGCGCCCCCTGTCACCGCGCCTACCGCCCAGCAGCTCCACTGCCCGGTTTGCCAGCACTTCGTTGACGTTCATGTTGTGCGAGGTGCCGGCCCCGGCCTGGAATACGTCCACGACAAACTGATCCTGGTGCTGGCCGGCCAGCACCTCGTCCGCCGCGCGGATGATGGCCTCCGCAATTTCCGGCGTGAGCTCCCCCATCTCCCGGTTCACGGTGGCAGCGGCCTTCTTTATGGTGACCGTCGCCCACACAAACACTGGATGCGGCCTCAAGCCGCTGATGGGGAAATTCAGTATCGCCCGTGCGGTCTGCGCCCCGTAGAGCGCGTCCGCCGGTACCTCCATCTCCCCTAGGGAGTCACGCTCTGTCCTGGTTTCCATCGCGGGATCCCTCCGTCTAGCAGCGCCCCTATCTAGCCGCGGCCAGCTCGCCCAGGCGCTCGAGCGACTCGGTCTCCACGTCCGCATGCAGACTGCCGCCGCGCGAGTCCATCGTGACGACCGCGAGAAAGCTCGCGGCCCGCAGGTGCCACATGGCCTCGGGGACGCCGAACTCTTCCAGGAAATCCACGCCGTCCACGCCCACGATCTTCTCCGCATAGAACTGCGCCGCGCCGCCGATGGCGTTCAGGTAGACTGCTCCGACTTCTTGGAGAGCCGCCAGAGTCTTCGCGCCCATGCCGCCCTTGCCGATTACCGCCCGCACTCCAAACTTGCGTAGGATGTAAGCCTGGTACGGCTCCTCGCGGATGGAGGTAGTGGGACCTGCCGCCTTCACGTGCCAGTGGCCATCCTCGTCCTGGAGCATCACGGGGCCGCAGTGGTACAGGGCCGCGCCATTCAGGTCCACGGGCGAGTCGTGCGTGGTGAGGTACTTGTGCAGCGCATCGCGGCCGGTATGCATGGGGCCGTTCAGCAGGACTACGTCCCCCACCCTGAGCTTGCGCACATCCTGCTCGGTGAGTGGCGTAGACAGCACGTACTCCATGCCGGTGGCCGGAATACCGTCCGCTTGGGCCATGCGCCGGGGGTCCTCGGCTCGGAACAGCCACTCAGTGATCGCGCCGGTACGCGGGTCCAGCCGAACTCCCAGCCGTCGGTAGGCCCAGCAGTTATAGGCGACCGAGACGAAGAAGCTGGCCGGCAGCCGGTTGAGGGCGCCTATCTTGCAGCCAAGGAGAGTCACCGCCCCGCCAAATCCCATGGTCCCGATTCCGAGCGAGTCGGCATTGGCCATCACGCGCGCCTCCAGCTCCGCCAGCTCCGGCACGGGGTTCACGTCGTCTACCGCGCGGAAGAGCTGCTCTTTGGCGCACGCGTAGCCGCTGGTGCGATCCCCGCCGATGCATACTCCGATGAAGCCCGCGCTGCACCCCTGCCCCTGCGCCTGATAGACGGCGTGGAGGATGCACTTGTAGACGCCCTCCAGATTGCGGTCCGCCCGACCAAGCTGCGGCAGCTCGCACGGCAGCGAATACTGGGCGTTCTTGTTCTCACACCCTCCGCCCTTCAGAAGCAAGAGGACCTCGACGTCGTCCCTCTCCCACTGCTCGAAGTGAACGACCGGCGTACCCGGCCCCAGGTTCAGCCCGGAGTTCTTGCCCGTGATGCTGTCCACGGAGTTGGGCCGCAGTTTTCCCGTTCGCGTGGCTTCGACAATCGCCTCCTGGATCGCCGCCTTTATCTCAAGCTGGTTGACGCCCACCGGACACATCACCTGGAAGGTGGGCATCCCTGTGTCCTGACATATAGGCAGGACACGGTCTTTGGCCATGTCAATATTTTGCTTGATGATGGCGAGCGCCTGGGCGGACTGCGTGCCGGCGCGCTCCACTTGAGCAGCCCGTCCGATGGCGAGGCGCACGTCCTCGGGAAGGTTGGTGGCCGTCTCGGTAACAAGGGCCAGCAGGCTCTGGGAAAGCTCTTTCATGGGTGTCCTCGGGGCAGTCTGTACTGGTCCTATTATGGCACGAGGACACGGGGGCTACTTGTCGGGGCGCGGGACGGCGGCAACGGCGCGGCTGGGTCTGCTGAAGGCCCGGAGCCGCCAGGGCATGATCATCGACTCGATCAGTACGGCGCGCGAGATCTTGGAGCGGCCTTCCTGCCGGTCGACGAAGGTGATAGGGACCTCCACGATGCGCAGTCCCGCGAGATGCGCACGGTACGTCATCTCCACCTGAAAGGCATAGCCGTTCGACTCTACCGTGTCGACGTGCAGGCGCTCCAGGGCGCGACGGGTGTAGCACCGGAACCCGCTGGTGGAGTCACGCACCGCGAGGCCGGTAATGGCAGCTACGTAGCGGTTGGCAAAGCGGCTCAGGAGGTTGCGGTGGGCGGGCCAGTTGGCCACCCCTCCGCCGGCCACGTATCGGGAGCCCAGCACCACGTCCGCGGCTTCGGCCGCGCGGAGCAGGTCCGGAATGTACACCGGGTCGTGGGAGAGGTCTGCATCCATCTGGACGACCCGGGCGTATCCGGCGGCCAGCGCCCAGCGTTATCCGTCCACGTAACTGCGGCCCAGTCCCCGCGGCCCGGTCCGGCGAAGGACGTGCCCGCCGGCGCGCCGGGCAAGGATCTCCTCCGCCAGTCCGGCCGTTCCGTCCGGCGAACTGTCGTCCACGATGAGGATGTCCGCCTCCGGCACGGACGCTGCCAGCCGTTCCAGTAGGACCGGAATGTTCTCGCGCTCATTGTAGGTGGGGATGATGATCAGGGTGCGGTCGGGGCTCAAGCCGCGATTCCTTCCGTCCGGGATTGCCGGGGCAGCCGGGCTCCGGAGCTTGGTACTATTGTAAGCCTGCCGCCCGCAAAGCGTCAATGGTCAGCGGTCGATCCGCTTCGGACGGCTCCCAACATGACTCAGGCCCCGCTCCACGAACGGAGCGGGGCCTGACCCGGTTCAACAAGCAAAGCGAGTGTATGGGAAGCTCTGAAGCATGCGGTGCTGGTAAGCAGGGTCCGGG
>CAYNFH010000180.1:0-13474 GCA_964396385.1 uncultured Chthonomonadaceae bacterium
GACCATAGGGATCCGCACCAGAAGGTCGCACGCATCCTCCTGCTCGGGAGTCAGCCCCTTGCGCTCACTGCCCAGGAGCAGCACGATGCGCCGCCTGCGCGGCATCGCGCGGTAGTTCCGCGTCGTGTGCGGCGAAGCTCCCACCAGCACGGCATTGTGCATCCGCTTCCAGGCCAGAAGCTGGGGGAGCGACGCGCGGATCATCCTCTGAGAGAAGATGGCGCCCATGCTGCCTCGCACGCACCCCGGATCGTACGGATCCGCCCCGCCGTTCAACAGGATCAGCCCGCCCGCGCCCGCGGCCTCGCACGTGCGGATGACGGTCCCCAGGTTCCCGGGGGACTGGACCGTCTCGATCGCTATCATGCACAGCTCCCTGCCCGGCCGGACCCGGTCCAGCCGCTCCCACTTCTGCCACGCGACCACCCCCAGCCCCTGCGGCTCCGCGTTCAAGGACAGGGCGCAATACTCCACGGCGGACACCTCCAGCACCGGCGTGCCGCGGACCCGCGCCTGGCGCACGATTCTGTGCTCCGACCCGCCGGGAATCAGCGAAGGCGCCGCCACCAGCGCGTCCATCCGCGCGCCCGTAGCCAGCGCCTCCGATACAAACCGGATTCCATCGGCGAAGAAGCGGCCGGTCCGCTCCCTCGCTCCCTTGCTCCTTAGCTCTCGAATGCTCTCCAGGTCCCAGACCTTCTCATGTCTGCTGTTCACTCCTTCCTCGCCGGCGTTCTTCCCGGCGTCGGGGCATCATGCCCGCAAAGCAGGCTTTCGGGCTGCCCCCCCAGTATTGGGGGCCTCCGCAGTTCTGCCTGAAAATCCCGTTGCAACGTTCCGATAGTTATGATACAATTCCGTCACTGCGGAGAGATGGCTGAGTGGTCGAAAGCGGCCGCCTGCTAAGCGGTTGTACGGTTTTATAAGCCGTACCCCGGGTTCGAATCCCGGTCTCTCCGCTTTCTCTTTGCCTGTGAGAAATCTGCCGCAGCGCAAGGAGGGCATGCGCCAAGAGTCTCAAGCCCCTCCTGCTGCCGTCATTGTACCCAGGAGGCCGCTCGTGACGAAGCTGCTCAATTGCCTCGTCGCCATCGGCGCGCTAGTCGCTCTTGCCGCAACCGCCCGCGCCCTTCCCACGGACCAGTACCTTAAGCTGCGCCGCCAGGTGGGATTCGACCCCAGTGTTACCTATGCCGCTGTCCAGGCCCAGCCCGCGTCCTTTGCGGGAAGGGTACTGGAGCTGCGCGGTACGGTAGACGGATTTGTACGGCGTGATGGGAGCATCTCCTTCATGCTCACCATGGATGCCAACCAGGCGATCTTCCTCACCGCGCCTACCGCCGATGCCAACCTGGTGAGCAATAGCAACCACCAGCCGCTGCGGGTCCTTGCCCGGGTCGCTCAAGGCAGCGTGGGCAACGTGGTGCCGCTGGAAGTCTTAGCCGTCGCACTGGACGCCGAGGTTCGCACGCGCGAAGCAACCGCAGCAGCGCAGCACGCCCGGCCGCAGTACAGTGCGCCGCGTCGCCCTGTTTCATCGTCGCCTCGCCGCTCCTCCATGGCCTCCCGCGGAGGCTACTACGTTCGATCTAGCTCCCCCGCTGCCTACGTCCTCTCCGCCCTGGCGCAGCAGTACCTGTCTCCGGCGGCGCAGCAGATCTATCCCGCCTATAAGTCGTACATCCTGCGCTGCAACCCGCGCCTTACGGAGCAGGAGCTGGACACCATTACGGTCTGCGTCCTCAACTTTGGAGAGCGGTACCGAGTGGATCCCCGCCTGGTCATCGCCGTCATCATTGCGGAGTCGGACTTTAACCCGCGCAGCACCTCCAACAAGGGCGCGATGGGTCTCGGGCAGATCATGCCGGACGAGGCCGCCGCCAACCACCTGACCAACGCCTACGACCCCGTTCAGAACATCGGCACCGCCGTCGCCCTCCTGCGGGATAAGCTCGACCGCTACCGCACGCACATGACGCCGGACGGACAGTACACGGAGGAGCAGATCAAGCTGGCGCTTGCGGCATACAATGCCGGTCCGGGTGCGGTGCGCAAGTACCACGGCGTGCCGCCGTACCGGGAGACGCAGGCCTACATCCGCCGCATCCTCAAGAAGTACTCCGAGCTCTGCTCCCAAGACTAACCCTATTGGAGTGCGGGAGCTTGCTCCCGCTTTCTCTGCTCCGCTCCCGAAACCGGCACCGAGAGAGCGGCGGCAAGCCGCGCGCACTCCAACTTCCGGCGAGCTCTTGACTACACCTGTCATCATACGTATAATGACGACAATTGTAGTCGAAGGGAGGCAGAGCTGAAGAGACCGCCGCTCGGAGACCAGGAGATGGAGACGCTTCGCTATGTGGCGGAGCACGCACCGGCCACGGTGGGCGAGGTGGCGGCCGGCTTCGGCGAGCCGCGGGGTCTGGCGCGCACCACCGTCCTCACCGTTATGGAGCGGCTGCGCCGGAAGGGGTATCTTAGCCGCCGCAAGTCGCAGGGAGTCTTCCGCTACGCGCCGCAGGTGGCGCCCGCGGAGGCCGTCCGTACGCGCGTGGAAGAGTTCATCAAGAAAACCCTTGGAGGCTCCGTCTCTCCACTGGTCGCCTATCTGGTAGAGTCCGGCGACCTCTCCGACGAAGAGCTGGCGGCGCTGCGAAAGCTCGTAAACCGCCTCCCGGAGCGCGACGAGGAAACTCCGTGATTCTCGATGCCGCCCAGGTTCTGGGCTCCATCTTCCGCGCCTGCTGGCAGGGCACCCTGCTTATCCTTTGCGTTGGCATCGTCTGCCGCGCCCTCCGCGCGCTGCCAGCCCACGTCCGCTGCTGGCTCTGGTGGCTCGCGGCCGTCAAGCTGCTCATCAGCCTCCTCTGGCTCGATCCCATCCGCCTGGCCCTCCTTCCACCCGTGCGGGTGGTCGCTCCCTCCATCCATCTCACGCCGGTGCAGTCGGCAGCCGGCACTCGGCAGGACAACGGCGGTCCGAAGTCCGAAGTTCGAAGTCCGGAATCCGCGACACCCCATCGCCTCTTCGCTTCATCCCCTCATCCGGCTGCTCCGCCTGTCACCTTGTCGCCTTGTCACCTTGTCACCCTGTCAGCGGTCCTCTCCCTCGCTACGCTCCTCCTCCATCTGCGGGCGGGGATGCGCACGCGGCGCCTGGTGCGCGAAGCGCGGCCGTGCGGCAGCGCTCGGGCTCACACGCTCCTGCTGGAGACGGCGACCGCAATGGGCATTGCGCGCGTCCCGCCACTCCTGGAATCCCACGAGGCGCGGGGACCGCTGGTGGTGGGACTATGGCGGCCGGCCATTGTGCTGCCGTGGTGGGCGCCCATGGAGCTGGAAGAATCGGAGCTCCGCATGGCTCTCGCGCACGAGCTGGCGCACCTCCGGCGAGGAGATCTGTGGCTGGGCCTCATACCGGGCCTGGCGTGCGCTCTGCTTCCCTTCCTGCCGCCCGCCTGGTGGGCGAGACGTCAGTACCTGGCCGCGCGGGAAGAGGCATGTGACGCGGAGGCGCTGCGCCATTCGCCGGGCGTGCCGGCAGAGTACGGCCGGCTGCTCCTCAAGTTTGCATCCTCCGGCGCGCACGCCGGGATTGCTGCGGCGTTGGGACCCGGTCCCCGCTTCCGCAGCCTGGAAAGGAGACTGAAGATGCTGGAGTACCTACCCTGCGGGCGGCAGCCATGGCTCCGCCCCGCTGTTCGACTCATCGTGGTAGCCGTCGCGCTCTGCCTGGTTCCCTGGCGACTGACCGCGCAGAATGTGTCCCCGTGCCCGCGCCGCCCGAAGCGCTTCCCCCCCGCAAGCCGTGCAGCCGCCTCAGCCGAGTGCACCGGCGGTTGCTCCCGTTCCGGTCCCTGCCCGTCCGTCCCTCGCACCCTCACGTCCCGTTCAGCCCGCCCCGGTGCTCCCAAAACCTTCGGGCGTCGGCCGCATCGGCGCCGTCCCCGCCACTCCGGCTCCGCCTCCGTCGAATATGGACGCAGATTCACGGCGCGTCTTCGGCGCGCAGGACCGGGCGCGGCTGGACGAAGCGCAGGCAGAGGTGGCCAGGGCGCGGGCGGAGGTCGAGGTGGCGCGCGCCGCCGTCACACAGGCAGTAGCGAGGGAGCTGCAAGCAAGGGCTGAGTACGATAGGGCACAGCAGCTCTATACCGCTGGCGCGCCGCAGTTGAATCGCGCACGGGCCAGTCTGGAGACGAGTCACACCGAAGTTCAGCGGCGCGCCGAATCCCTTGCTCAGGCGGAGGCGTCACTCGATCAGGCACAAGCGGCTAACGGGGCATCAGACCTCCGGGGCCAACCTGCACATGGAGTGGAGCGGCCTGGAACAGTACGTGGTCCAATCCACGAGATAAACATACGGCCGGGCACTGACAGGAACTTGGCCCGTGTGGACCTGAACCACGCGGACGTGCTCGACGCGCTGGAATTGCTGTTCAACCACACTGGCGTAGACTACCGCATCGATTCCGATGCCCTCGACGTGGCGAGCCGGTCCTCCGTCACGCTGCACCTGACCAACGCCACCGTCTCGAAAGCGGCGCGCATGATCATCGAGGCGGCGCCCGAACTCACGTTCCACGTATCCGACGGCGTATACATCATCGGCGCGCGACGAGGCCAGTGGCAGTTTCGCCGGACCGGTAGCCTGTCCGTCCCGGCAGCGAGGGTAGCCCGAGGAGGGCCCGTCGCTCCTGCAGCCGCTCCGGCAAACCAGCAGTTCGGCACTGCGCCCGCACCGGCGCCGACTCAGCCGGTCCGACCTGGAGCGCCGTCACCGCCCCAGAACGTCTGGTAGCTCCGCCGGAGCGGGCTACGTACCGTCACGCACCTGCCGCGATGCGCTGCTCGCGGCAGGTGCGGTCGTACGTCGCAGCCAGGTCCAGAGGAACGCAGACACCGCCGAGCAGCCAGAAGGGAAGGACGGGAAGGGGAGAGCCTACGGCGAGCGGCTCCTGCCAGATGTCCAACCGGTCTTCTCCGGAATAAACCGTTGGACGATACGATGACGCGTAAAGCTCCGCTTCGAGCGGCACGGCTACCGTGGCACCTAGCCGTGCCAGCAGATCCGTGTGCAGATTGGGCTTCCTATCGGTCACAACGTCTACGATGACGAGCCCGACGCCCTGCTGTACGTACGCAGCGCATTTGTTGATGAACGCGTCCCGCTGGGCCTGCCGGTCCTTGTTGGACGGGCTCACGAGCTCAATGGCCCCGGCCAGCACAGGCCCGGCCTCCTGGCTAAACACCAGCACCTCCACCATGTCGGTCAGGAGAGATAGGGCAACGGACTGCGTAGGCTCCGGGGCCGTCCATACCGTAGCGGCGCCGCGCGGAATACCTAACTTACCTCCGCCCGCTTCCTCGAACGCCGCGACGTCTATCTCGATCCCAAACTGAACGTTCGGCTCCGCAAAATAGCTCTCGGGCAGCTTCTCATTGAGGTCCGAGGAGATGTACGTCGCCCACGCGTTATAGAACGCGTGCCAGTGGCGGCGCGAGCTGAGCGGCGGCCGGAAGTGGTCCTGTAGCTCCATGGAAGTTTCGTGATAGAGCGCCGGACGAGCGCTCCTACTCTACTGCCATTGTACAGGGCAAGTTTAGCGACCTGTGATTCCTGGGCGATACAGTTCTCGATGAAACCCAGAGAACAGACCAGACGCCGCCGGGAGGAGGCTCCCGAATGGTTCCACTGCATCCGCTGCAGCCGGCCCGTGTCTGGCACCGCGCCTGGGACCGCCCACCGCAACCACTGCCCCTGGTGCCTCTGGAGCCGCCACCTGGACGAAATGCCCGGCGACCGCGCCTCGGACTGTTGCGGCGCCATGGAGCCCATCGCCGTCTGGGCCCGGTCCGGCGGTGATTGGGCCATAATCCACCGCTGCCGCGGGTGCGGCCATCTTCAATCCACCCGAATCGCCGGCGATGACAACGAGCTGGCCCTGGTCTCCCTCGCCGTCCGCGCCATCGGCCAGCCCCCCTTCCCGTTGGAACGGCTCCAAAGCCCCGTTGAGGTCTAGAAGTCCGTGCTGGCAAAGCGCGTGCGGTATATGGTGTGTAATCGCACTCGCATTCAGGAAGCCAGCGGCATGCTCCGTACGGCCTTCCAGCCGGACCACTTCAACTACTCCTTCCTTCAGAACAAGGACCGCCACGTTCATCTACACGTCATCCCCCGCTACGCCGCCCCACGCCGTTTCCTGGATCGCGACTTCACCGACGCAAACTGGCTGCCGCCGGAACAAGCTCCCCCGTACGCTCCCGCCGCCCGCATCCTCTCCAACAGCGAAATGGAACTGTTAGCGACGCACCTGCTCCGTCGGTAAAGGGATAGCGCCCTGGGAGCCGAACTGATTCCCCAGTAATCATGCTAGGGAGAGACCTGCCATGAAGCAGCCCGGGCTCAGCGAATCCATTATCCTCGCGCATAGCGACTCTCGGAGCTATGAGCGGGGAGAGCAGTACTTCCAGAGTGGGATGGTCGAGGAGCTCACGCGTCGCGGCGACGTGCTCGAAGCGGAAGTCCAGGGCAGCGACGTCGATCCGTACCGCGTAACGGCCACATTCGGTCCATCTGGCGAGATCGAGGCTCATTGCACCTGCCCTTATATGTCCGTTGGCTGGTGTAAGCACATCGTGGCCGCTCTCCTCCAGTATCTGCACGATCCCGGCTCCGTCGAGGAGCGCCCGACGCTGGAGAGTCTGCTGGCCGGCCTCGACCGCGACCAGCTCGTCCATCTGCTTTGCCGTGTGGCGGACAGGCATTCGCGGCTCAAGGAGGAGATCGAGGCGCAGGTCGAGTGGGTCCGCGCGCGCCGGTCCTCCGGTTCGCGCGGCAAGACCTCCCAGCCCGCGCCCGCCATAGATGTGCGGCCCATCCGCCAGCGCGTTCGCGCCGCCCTCCGCAGCCTGGATCGCATGAGCGGCTCTGAGGCCTACTACCACGTCGGCGGCGTGGTGGAGGAGGTCCGTGAAGTACTTGGGGAGGCGGAGGAGCTTCTGGAGGAGGGCAACGGCCGGGCCGCCTTGGACGTAGCGGTTGCCGTGACGGAAGAGTATCTGAAAGGCTACGAAAACCTGGACGATTCGGACGGCGACGCTGGCGCCCTCTTTCAAGACCTGGGCGAGGTGTGTGCGGAAGCCGTCCTCTCTACCGATCTCAGCCCGCAGGAGCGTAGCAGGCTTGGCAACCAGTTCGAGCAGTGGAACGACGAGCTGGAAGACTACGGCATCGAGTCTTTCTATCCTGCCGTCGAGGCGGCCCAGAAGGGCTGGGATGACCCGCGGATTGCCGGCATACTGCGCGGTGAATCCGTGGAAGAGCCGGAGGACGAGGAAGCCTGGGCAGGGGAGGAGCTGACGCGGGTACGGCTCCGCGTGCTCCAGCGGCAGGGCCGGCTGGAAGAGTGCCTGCGCCTGGCAAGGGCGGAGGGTGAGACGGTCTGGCATGCCACCACCCTCATCAAGCTCGGGCGGACTCCGGAAGCCGTGGAGTACACCCTCGGCAGCCTGGAGAATCCACGGGACGCGCTGGAGATTGCCCGGGCGCTGGACGAGCACGGGAGCGCGGAGGAGGCGCTGCGTGTTGGTGAGCGCGGCCTCACCATACCTGTACGGCCGGGAAGCTACTATCAAGAGCCCGCGCCGGTCACGCGCTACGACAGCGAGTTGGCGCTCTGGCTGCGCGATGCGGCAGTCCGGCAGAACCAGACGGACCTGGCGGTGCGAGCTGGCCAGACGGCAGTACGGGAGGCTCCTACGCTCGAGAGCTACGTCCGGCTCCAGGAGATCTCCGGCAGTCGATGGCCCGGTCTGCGCGAGGAACTGCTCGCGGGCCTGCAACGGGCGGGACGGTACGCCTCCGAAGGCGCCGTGGACATCCTGCTCCACGAAGGACTCATCAAGGAGGCGCTGGATGCGGTCGAGGGCGGCTGGAACTATCATCTGATCGGCCGGGTGGTGGATGCCGCTGCCACTGCGCTGCCCGAGCGCGTCATTCCCATCTGCCGGCAGCAGGCCGAGGAGATCATGAACGCGGGCCGCGCGAGCCACTATGACGCGGCCGCACACTGGCTGGAGCGGGCCAAGCGCGCGTACCTCGCCGCAGGTCGCGAGCCGGAATGGAAGGAGTACCTGGCCCAGCTCATGGAGCAGCACGCGCGCAAGTACAAGCTCATCCCCATGCTCAAGCGCCTGTAGGATGACGGCGGGAAGCCATCGCCCTAGTTGGTACAATGTAGCGGACTCTGAAGACGGTGAAAGAGGGGAGTGGTAGACGAAGCGTGACTGCCATTGAATCTTCGGTGGACCCTCTGTCTCCCCACTTTCAGGAGAATGCAGCCCATTACGAGGGGCTGCTGGAGGAGCTGAGAAAGGCGCTGGCGCGGGTGCGGGAGGGCGGCGGCCCGGAGGCGGTGGCCAAGCACCGCGCGCGCGGTAAGATGCTCGCCCGCGAGCGCATCGACGCCCTGCTGGACCCCGGCTCCCCGTTTCTGGAATTGAGCCCGCTGGCCGCCTACGGAGTTTACGACGACGAAGCCCCCGGCGCGGGAATCGTTACGGGCATCGGCGCCATCCACGGGCAGGAGTGCGTCCTCGTCGCCAACGACGCCACCGTCAAGGGCGGCACCTACTATCCGATCACCGTCAAGAAGCACCTGCGCGCCCAGGAGATCGCCCGCGAAAACCGGCTGCCCTGCATCTACCTGGTCGACTCCGGTGGGGCCTATCTGCCCCTCCAGGCCGACGTGTTCCCGGACCGGGAGCACTTCGGCCGCATCTTCTACAACCAAGCCCGCATGTCCGCCGCCGGCATTCCCCAGATCGCCTCCGTCATGGGGAGTTGCACGGCCGGCGGAGCCTACGTGCCCGCCATGTCCGACCAGGCCGTCATCGTCCGCGGAACCGGCACCATCTTTCTGGGAGGACCACCGCTGGTGAAAGCCGCCACCGGCGAGGAGGTCACGGCCGAGGAGCTGGGGGGCGGCGAGGTCCATGCCCGCATCAGCGGCGTGGCGGACTACCTGGCGGAGGACGACGCCCACGCCATCCGCATCGTGCGCGAGATCATCGCCGGTCTGAACCGCGTGAAGCGGGTGCCGGCGGACCTCGCACCGCCGGAGGACCCGTTGTACGACCCCAAGGAGATCTACGGCATCCTGCCCAAGGACCGCCGGCAGCCGTTTGAGGTGCGGGAGATCATCGCCCGGCTGGTGGACGGCAGCCGCTTCCACGAGTTCAAAGCGCTTTTCGGTCCCACGCTGGTGTGCGGCTTCGCACGCTGGATGGGCTATCCGGTCGGCATCCTAGCCAACAACGGTATCCTCTTCTCGGAGAGCGCGCAGAAGGGAACCCACTTCATCGAGCTGTGCTGCCAACGCGGAATCCCGATGGTCTTCCTGCAGAACATCACCGGCTTCATGGTGGGAAAACAGTATGAGAACGAAGGCATCGCCAAGCACGGCGCGAAAATGGTGATGGCCGTTTCGAACGCGGAGGTCCCCAAGTTTACCGTCATCATCGGCGGCTCGTTCGGCGCCGGCAACTACGGCATGTGTGGAAGAGCCTTCGGCCCCCGCCAGCTCTGGATGTGGCCGAACGCCCGCATCTCCGTGATGGGCGGCGAGCAAGCCGCCAACGTCCTGCTCACGGTGAAGCTGGACCAGCTCGCGGCGCGCGGGAAGAGCATGTCGCCGGAGGAGCAGGAGGAGTTCAAGCGACCCATCCTGGAAACCTACGAGCAGGAGGGCAGCCCCTATTACAGCACGGCGCGTCTCTGGGACGACGGCATCCTGGACCCGGCGGACACCCGCATGGCCATCGCCCTGGGGATCAGCGCTTCTTACAACGTCCCTATTCCCGAAACCAAGTTTGGGGTATTCAGAATGTAGTAGTCAGTAGCCAGTAGTCAGTAGCCAGTAGAACGGCCCGCTCCAGCTCCGGCCTACTGGCTACTGACTACTGGCTACTCCAGTTCACCATAACGGAGGAGCCGTAAATGACCGTACAAGAGTGGCAGGCCGAGACGATTGAATCGGCGGCGAAGACCCTCGCCTTCTGGATCACCACTACGCCGGAAGAGAAGCTGGGTTGGTGCCCAACCGTGGACGAGAAGTCCTGCGCGCGCTGCATCAACGACCAGATACAGGAGTGTATCCGGGTGAACCGCACCTTCGCGGCGCTGCTGCGTGGGGAGACTCCTCCTCCTCTACCAGAGGGCGAGGTACCGCAGCTATCGGGTCAGCATCTGAGCGACCAGATAGCCGCGAGCGGCAAAGAGCTTGCCTCCGCCGTCCGCGCGCTGCCGGATGAGGGCATTACGAAGCAGTACCAGACCCGTTTCGGCCCCATGCCCGGCGGTGACCTCATGCGCATCGCCATGGGCAACATGTTCTACCACGGCGGCCAGCTCAACTATATCCAGCTCCTCTACGGCGACAAAGAGATGCGCTTCCCCCCGCGATAAGGAAATGGAGTAATGGAGCGATGGAGTGGTGGAGTACCGGGATGCCGAATCCGGGACAACACTCCACTACTCCATTACTCCACTACTCCGCGGCCCCAGTACTCCCATGAACCTACGCATCGTTTTATCCGCCGTTCTCGCGCTGGCGCTCCTCAACCCGGGCGATCCCAAGCCGCTCACGGAGCTCGGGATCGGCAAGTACCAGGGCTATGAGGGCGGCCTCTATCCCGGAGGCAAGAACACGCGTCCGCCCGCCCATGAGAAGGCGGGCCTGGCGCTGACGAAACAGGTCCGCCCGCTGGACGCCGAAGGAAAGCCGGACCAGAACGGCAAAGTCGTGCTCCTCTCCGTGGGGATGAGCAATGCTACCCAGGAGTTCACCGCCTTCCAGCGGCTGGCTGCCGAGCACTCGGACCTCCATACGGGCCTAACGCTGGTGGACGGAGCGCAGGGCGGGCAGACTGCGGCCATCATCCAGTCTGAGGAGGGCCCCGGCGCGAGGTACTGGGCGGAGGTGGACCGACGGCTGGAGCAGGCCGGCGCCACGCGCGCGCAGGTGCAGGCCGCCTGGGTCAAGGAGGCCGATGCAGGACCTGCCGAGGGCTTCCCGGCCTACGCCCAGAAGCTGGAGGGGGAGCTCGGCAACGTCGCCCGGCTTCTGGCGCGGCGGTTCCCCAATCTCAAGCTGGTCTACCTCTCCAGCAGGATATACGCAGGGTACGCGCGCTCCCGCCTGAACCCGGAACCTTACGCCTATGAGTCGGGATTTGCCGTCAAGTGGCTCGTCGAGAAGCAGATTCAGGGCAACGCGGATCTGACCTACAGAGACCACAAGGCGCCCTGGCTGAGCTGGGGACCGTACCTATGGGCGGCCGGAACGACGCCGCGCGCCGATGGCCTCGTGTGGGAGGAGAGCGACTTCGGCCCCGACGGAACCCACCCCTCGATCTCTGGCCGTCGCAAGGTTGCGGAGCAGCTCTGGCGCTTCTTCTCCACGGACTCCACCACCCGCCCCTGGTTTATCCGATGACCTACACCCATCTGCTGATCGAGCGCCGTGAGTCTGTAGCGTATGTGACGCTGAACCGGCCGGAAGTTCACAATGCGTTCAACGAACAGCTCATCATGGAGCTGAGGGTCTGCTTTGAAGACATCGCTGTGGACCCCTCCGTCCGGGCAGTAGTGCTCGCCGGCGCGGGCCCCTCCTTCTGCGCGGGAGCGGACCTTACCTGGATGGCCCGCACCGTGGAGTACACCCGCTCGGACAATCTTGCCGACGCCCTGGAGCTCCAGAAGATGTTCTCGGCCATCGCGGAGTGCCCCAAGGCCACCATCGCCCGGGTGCACGGCCCCGCGCTGGGAGGCGGAGCGGGACTCGCCGCCGTGTGCGACCTCGCCATCGCCACGCCGGACGCCCGTTTCGCGCTCAGTGAGGTGCGGCTGGGCCTCATTCCAGCGGTGATCAGCCCCTATGTGGTCCACAAAGTAGGCATGGGCGCCGCCCGTGCGCTCTTCGTCACGGGAGAGCGCATAAACGGCGAGCAGCCGCTGCGGATCGGGTTGGTGCAGCAGATCGCGCCGCTCGATGAGCTGGATGGGGCCGTGGAGGCGAAGCTCAAGCTGATCCGCGAGGCCGGGCCTGCCGCCATCGCCGCGGCCAAGCGGCTGCTCCGCGACATCGCCGGCAAGACTCCCGCCGAAGCGGCGGAAGTGACGGTGCAGGCCATCGCGGACCTGCGCGTTACCCCGGAGGCACAGGAGGGCATCCGCGCCTTTCTGGAGAAACGGAAACCCGAATTTGCGGAGTAGGTATTAGGTGTTGGGTATTGGGTGTCTGGACGGACTCCGGATCCCAAAACCTAATACCCAACACCCAACACCCAACACCCACTCCCGGAGGGAGCCATGCTAACACAACAACAGATCGACTTCTTCAACGAGAACGGATACTTGCGGATTCCAAAGGTCTTTACGCCGGAGGAGACGCGCCAGATCAGCGAGGAGCTGGACAGGCTGGTCCAGGACTGGGCAGTCACCAACATGGGTTGGAGCGGCCCCTGGCGGCAGGTATATATGGACCCGGACACGGAGAAGAAGTCCCAGCTCACGCACCTGCACGACTTGCACTTCTACTCCGAAGCCTGGTGCCGCGCCGTGACCAACCCCCGCCTCGCGGAGGCCGTGGCGGACCTACTGGGCACACCCAACGTGGAGCTGCACCACACCACGCTGCACCTGAAGCCGCCGGAGACCGGCATGCCGTTCCCCATGCACCAGGATTCCCCGTTCTACCGGCACGAGGGATTCGGGTACATTGACGCGATCGTCCACGTGGATGACGCCACCCTGGAGAATGGGTGCCTGCGTTTTCTGCCCGGCAGCCACAAGCAGGGCCATCTGGAGCACATCACCAAGATGCCGGACGGAACGGGCTGCTCGCCCCATCTGCCCACCAACCGGTACCACCTGGCGGACACCGTGCCCTGTCCCGCCGAGGCCGGCGACGTGGTGGCCTTCAGCATCTACACCATCCACGGCTCCGAGATCAACCGGACGGACCGCTGGCGGCGGCTGGTGCGCGTGGGTTACCGCGACCCGCTCAACAAGCAGATCGCCGGCCAGTCTCTGGGCCGCGCGGGGCTGATGGTGCACGGCCTCCGCCCCGTCGGCGCCCTCGCCGCCGCGATGGGTCCCGTGTGATATCTAGTCCAACCCGGACGGTTCCCATCCATCGTCTCCTCATCGCCAATAGGGGGGAGATTGCGGTCCGCATAATACGGGCGTGCCGCGAGATGGGCATCTCGCCGGTGGCGGTCTACTCGGAGGCGGATAGGCAGATGCCCCAGGTCCACCTGGCGGATACCGCCTTCTGCATCGGTCCCGGCCCCGCCCCGGAGAGCTATCTCCGGGCGGATGCCATCCTGGACGCTGCCCGCCGGGCGGAAGCGGATGCCGTTCACCCCGGCTACGGCTTCCTCTCCGAGAACGCCGCCTTCGCCCTTGCATCCC
>CAYNFH010000181.1:0-13357 GCA_964396385.1 uncultured Chthonomonadaceae bacterium
GCCGACGTCCACGCTACCACGCACGGCGCGCTGACGTTCGCCGGGGTAGTGGCCTTCATCATGGGCGCGATGCTGATCCTCGGCGCCGCCGGCATTCAGCCTTCGCCGATCATCATGGTCGCGCTGGCGCTGTTAGGCGCGGGACTGGTGGCAGCGTCAGCGGTCTTGGGCTGGCGGGTGCGGCAGATGCGGCCCGGCAGCGGTCCGGAGACACTCCTCGGCCGCACTGCGGAGGCGCGGACGCCCCTTTCGCCGCGCGGCAAGGTGTTTGTGGACGGTGCGTTCTGGAATGCGGTAAACATCGACGACGCTCCCATCGGCGAAGGCGATCCCGTGCTGATTGCCGGCCGGGATGGGCTGACGCTCCAGGTGCGCCGGGCGGACCCGATGCAAGCAGAGCCGGTGTATGTGAGGCAGAGTCTAGAGTCGTGAGTCGAGAGAGTTGGACCCGTTTCCGCTTACGCTCAACTCTAGACTCTGGACTCTCGACTCCGCCTCCAGGGAGGTGTGCGCATGGAACCGTTCGTGACAGGCCTGATACTGTTCGTCGTCATCCTGCTCTTTGTGGTGGCCCCGGCCGTCAAGGTGCTGCCGGACTGGGAGCGGGCGGTGGTGCTGCGCCTCGGCAAGTTCAACCACATGGCCGGGCCGGGTGTGATTCTCCTGTGGCCCTACCTGGAGCGCGGGATCCGGGTGGACACCCGCGTAATCACCATGAACGTGCCGCGCCAGGACATGATGACTCGCGACAACGTACCGGTGGCGGTGGATGCCATCGTGCTGTTCAAGGTAGTGGACCCGTCCGCAGCCATACTCCGCATCGCCAACTACGGGCAGACTACGTCCCTCATCGCGCAGACGACGCTCCGAAGCACCATCGGGCAGGCGGAGCTGGACGAGCTCCTCTCCCAGCGGGACAAGATCAACCAGAAGCTTCAGAGCATCATCGACGAGCAGACGGAGCCGTTCGGGGTGAAAGTAACGGGCGTGGAGATCCGGGACGTGACGCTGCCGGAGGGAATGCGCCGCGCCATGGCCGCGCAGGCGGAGAGCGAGCGCGAGCGGCGTGCCAAGGTGATCAACGCGCAGGGCGAGTTTGAGGCGGCGGAGAAGCTCACGCAGGCCGCGGCGCTCATCGCCACCCAGCCGGCCGCGCTGCAGCTACGGTACCTTCAGAGCATGCGGGAGATCGCCTCCGAGCGGAGCTCCACCGTGATCCTCCCGATCCCGATTGATATCCTCACGCCGTTCCTGGAGGTTGCCAAGAACCTCACCCCCACAGCAGCCTCAGCCGATCAGCAGAAGTCGCTGGAGCAGCCCGCCGGGCCCATCTCGCTGGACAGCACCCCCCAGCGCACAGAGCTGCCTCAGGGGTAGCTCAATTAGCCTTTCCCCCATTCGGTGTGCGGCAGCACCGCTCGTTGGCGGGCTGGCGGATTCATAGGAACGTCCAGAGGGTACGCTGTTCAGATACGACCGAACCAGTCTGCGTCTGTTTCCGAGTGAAAAGAGCTGCTTCGTATTCCCGAACCTCCAGGAATACCAGGCAGAAGCGGGAATGACAAAGTGTACGCTCGTAGAATCCGTGGTCCAGCGTCACGAAAGTGGGACGGGTCAGGCCCATCAAGAGCGGTATCACCTCGTCGTCCTTCATGCCCGCGCGCCCGACTTCATGGCCAATCTGCCGGCACGAAATGCGCCAGCCCCTCAGGAGCTGGCGCTGGCTTTCCGGGATATCTTCATCCAGGATGATCACTTCAGCGGCACCTCAATCCCGTAAGATATCGCGTGCTCACTGAACGCTCGATTGGCGAGACGGACGGCCTCAGCGATGGCGTCGAGCGAAACACGACCACGCCACTCCGCTACGATGGCTTCCCAGGACAGCCCCATCGCTACCTGTTCCAGCACCTGCTCTACCGGGATTCGAGTTCCCCGGAACGTGGGCTTACCGTGGTGGATCCCTGGGTCGATGACAATATGGGTACCGATGATAGACTTCTTAGTCATTGTCCTGTTCGTACTCCCTGGCCCTGACCAGTCAACCTGCCTCACCCCGGATTCCGAGCCGATTGTCAGAGTTACGCATTCACCCCCTGCCGGAATTATACACGCGCACTACTCCACCTCGCACTCGGAGTGAATGCGGCGGTAGGCTTCGCGGGCGTGCTCGTAGACCCGTTTGGCCTCATCCATCTCGGCCGGCGCGATGAAGCGCTGCTTCTGGCTCCAGCACTGGTCCACGCATTTGAGGCACCACTCCGCGCTCCGGCGGCTCGCGCGGATGGGCTTCCCGCCGACCAGCACGAATACCGGGTTGGTGTGCGCGGCGCCCAGGATGCGCAGGGCCACCCAACTGCTGCGCTCGATGGGCACATCGAAGGACAGGTCCCGCGGCTTGCCATCCGCCACGATGGTCTGCCGCGCGACCGGCCGGCCGTTCACCACCACCTCTACCGGCACTTCGCGGCTGTCCCCGATGCGGGCGCGCTCCACGTGCCAGTACCAGCCCCACTTGCCTGAAGGGTCCGGCTTCTCCGGCAGGAGGGCGGCTGCCGTCACGGTGGCGTGGACCGTGGCTGGCGCGTCCAGCTTCAGCTCGCTCCCCTTTTCCCCCACGCCCAGCCCGTTCACCTGGAAGTCCATGAGGTGAGCCCGGCCGTCGCTCACGTAGCAGCGGCCGTTGCGGATGCCTTCGCACCAGGAGTCGAAGTCCAGCTTGCCGTCCAGCTTCACATAGGAGCGGCCCTTCCCAACCCGCTCGCCGGAGATGCACGGAAAGTCCGTCTCGCCACTGATGCGGGTTCGGTAGCCGCAGTTGAGCGTGTGGTACCAGATGTTCAGCTCCGCCAGGTACGGCGTGTCCACCGTGGAGAGGAAATCCACCGCGGGAACGGGCGTGCCGTCCGGACCCGGAACATCCTCCGTTACGTCCGCGATGTACTCCATCGCGCCGATGCCGTCGAAGGGCGGGATGAGAAAGTTCGGCAGCTCGTCGGAGGCCACCACCAGTCCGATGCCGGAGTGAGCGGGACCGCATACCGCGTTCTGCCGCTTCGCCCACTTGAGCGTATTGAGGCAGAGCGTGGGCCAGTGCTTGTCCGAGTCGCCGCCAGGATAGATCTCCTCCTTCAGCCGCAAGAGGCAGAGGTGGCCGGACTGGTGGGAGCCGAAACCGGACACCTCGATGTCGTACCTCAGCAGGTGATCCGGTTTGGAGACCGGGTCCACCGCTCCCGTAAAGAACTGCTTCTGGTAGTCGAAACAGGGCCCCCAAGTCAGATTGCAGCCTACCTTCAGATCCTCGCCCTCGCAGTGGCGGATCATGTCCTTGGCGAGGACCCCCTCGGTCGGCTGGCTGTAGTGCGCGCAGCCCGCGGCATGGATGTGGTGATCGCCGGACCACCAGCCTTTGAGCGAGGGATCGATCCAGCGCGCAAGCTTAACGGAGAGCTCTCGGGCCCGCCCGGCGACCGTAAAGGTTGTGGTCCCGGTGAGGTACTCAGGTCCCCGCGAGTACTCGACCGTGTATTGGCCCGCCGGCAGCTTGATCGTCTCGCCGTCAGACCGGTAGATCTGGGGCTGGAAAGCGAAGTCCGGCGCCAGCCGCTTGGCCTGAGAGGGATAGACCCGGCCGGCCCCATCCCGGAACACGAACATGCCGGTGGTCGGCGTACTGTGCTCATCCAGGACACGGAGCTTTACCGTGGACGCAGGCTGGACGGTGAAGAGGAGGTCGGCCTCGCCACGAAAGCCGAGGTCCTGCGTGCCCTGGCCCACGTTGAAGGAGATGCGCGCCTCCCGCGGCCCCGCGTCCCGGCTGTAGAGCTGGATGATGCGGTACTCCAGGCCCAGCCCGCTCAGCGTCTTCTGCATGGGACTCGCATTGAACATCTGGAGGTCCAGCCACCGGCCGCGGACGTCTGCCTGCGGCGCGTTGTGCAGCGGCAGGGCGTTGGGGCTGGAGGCCTTCAGCTCCGCGGTAGCGCCCGCCTCGTTGCGGACCTTGACCAGGTACTGTCGCCAGCCCTGTTCCACCAGCAGGGGCTTCGCGGATCCTCTGGCTACCTTCACCCGCGACTCCGGGTTGATGTTAACCTCCAGAAGGCAGTAGGGGTCGAGTGCCTGCTGTATCTGCAGAGTGGCCTTCGCATCGTCCGGCTCGGCGGCGGCGCGGTCCAGGGAGCGCCGGACGGCGGCAGGAAGCGGCTCGCCCAGGTACTCCATGGCTTCCATCACGCGCCGCGCGTCGGCGAGCAGCGGCTGTGCCGGGACGCCCTGGGAGTGGGCTCGGGGCGAGAGGGTCAGCAGCAGGGCGAGAGCCAGCAGAGTCCGTGCAGCCATTTGAGCGCCTCCAGGTATTTGGCAACGCGGGGATTCAGGGGGAGTTTCCATACAAGGGACGGTTTTCCCCCTCCAGTTCCGGGGCGATTCTTCCGATAACAGGTCAAATACCCGTACTTTTCGGAGTGTGCCCCATGCTCGGACCTAACGATAATACCGGCCTTCCCGAGATGGCGATCCGCGCGGAGTTCCGCGACGACCTGCTGCTCGCGCTGCAGGAGGAGCGCCCGCTCGCCGACGTGGTGGAGGCTTACAAGCAAGAGTATCCCGAGCTGGCCGCGACGCTGGAGTGTGATTACCTGTTTGAGCTGGAAACCGGCTTCAAGACGGATGAAGAGTGGGACGCGGAGTTCGTGCGACTGGAAGAGGAAGAGGCCCAGCGAAGGGCCACCATGAGCCAGTCGAACATGGGCCGCCTGCAGCTCCTTCTGGAAGACATCGAGTACGAGGAGCTGATGGAGATCGCGATGCAGCGGCTTCGGGAGGCCCGCACCGCGGCTATGACCGCGCCCGCCCCGCTCCCCCGCCCGCGCGTGCCGATGGGCGCCCGCCGCGCCCGCCGTGCGGCCGTCCGGCCCGGCGGCCTTGCCGCCGTGGTCCGCCGCTCCGCAGATATCCGCCGCAGATAGAGATTTGAACCACAGAGGACACAGAGCACGCGGAGAAGTACGGATGAGGGGTTCGGATTCCAGCCACGCCTTATCCAAGTCTCTGTGTTCTCTGCGAACTCTGTGGTGAATCCGCTCCCCATGCTAGAATCGGGTATCCACGCTACTGAGAGGATCCCGACTGATGCGCAAAGCCGCGCCGCTTTCCATTCTCGCCTGCTCCCTCGCCCTGCTCACATCCACGCGGTGCCCTGCCCAACCGGGTAGCTGGGCGTTCACCTATCCCCAGGAACCGCTCCGGCCGGGCGCCGTGCTGGACCTCCGGTACCTGAACGAGAAGGAGGCCGGGGAGTCCGGCTTCCTCCGGCTTTCTCCAGACGGCAACTGCTTTGTGCTCGGCAGCGGCAAGCCTATCCGCCTCTGGGCTGTAGGGTCCGACGTATACCGCCAGACTCCGGAAGAGATGGCCCGCCACGCCCGGTTCCTGGCCAAAATGGGCGTAAACATGGTACGCCTGCACACCCAGATCGCCCCCACTTCCGCGACATCCAAAATCACCGACGTGAACGAGAAGGAGATCGAGGGCATCTGGCACATGGTGGCCGCCCTCAAGAAGGAGGGCATCTACACCACCATCTCCCCGTACTGGGCCGCCGGCAAGGAGGCCACCAACTGGGGTATCGCCGGATATACCGGCAACACCGGCCTCTGGGGGCTGCTCTTCTTCGAGCCCACGCTGCAGCAGGGCTACAAGGCGTGGGTCAAGGCGCTGTACACACGCACCAATCCCTACACGGGCATCGCGTTGGCAAAGGACCCGGCGGTAGGCATCATCCAGGTGCAGAACGAGGACAGCCTGCTCTTCTGGACCACCCAGGGGATCAAGCCGGAACAGTTGGACCGGCTCGGCCGCCTCTTCGGCCGCTGGCTGGTGCGGAAGTACGGGTCGGTGGATCGGGCGAAGGAGGCGTGGCAGGGAGTTAGTCACCCCAATGACAACTTCGCAGAGGGCAAGGTAGGGCTGTTCAACGTCTGGCCGATGACCCAGCCGCAGTCAGGGGGCATGGAGAAGCGGGTGGACGACGAGCTCCAGTTCTATGGGGAGACCCAGTACGGCTTCTACAGGGACATCGTCGACTACTACCGCAACGCGCTGGGCTGCAAGCAGCTCATCAACTGCTGCAACTGGATCACCGTCGACCCCATCAAGCTGAACGACGTGGAGCGCTGGACCTACACCGCCGCGGACGTGGAAGCCGTGAACCGCTACTACGATGGCGGCGCGCACGTAGGCGACAACAACGGCTGGCGCATCGATCCGGGCCACTACTTCCAGGACATCTCCGCCCTGCTGGACCCGCGGGACCTGCCCACTAACCTCAAGCAGGTGGTGGGCCATCCGATGATCATTACGGAGAGCTCCTGGGTGGCGCCGCTGGGCTACCAGTCGGAAGGACCTTTCCTCATCGCCGCCTACGAATCGCTCACCGGAGTGGATGGGTACTACTGGTTCTCGGCCACCAAGCCGGAGTATGAGCTGGATCCCTTCCTCAACTTCCTGAACATTAACGGCCAGCACCCGCTGTTCAAGTGGTCCGCCTCCGTCCCGGAGATCATGGGCTGCTTCCCGGCCAACGCGCTGCTATACCGGATGGGTTACGTGAAGCAGGGCGTGCCGGTGGTCCACGAGGAGCGGACCATGGCAGACCTGTGGGAGCGGAAGGTCCCCATCATCGCGGAGGACAAGAGCTTCGACCCGAACCGCAACACCGGCGCAACGACGGAGCAGAGCAATGTCGCCCACGGCGCGGACCCGCTGGCGTTTCTGGTGGGGCCGGTAGAGGTGAAACATGGCGGCGATCACGCGAAGACCCACGTGGCCGACCTGGCGCCGTTCATCGACCGCGCGCATAGCGTGGTAAAGAGCGAGACGGGAGAGATCCGGCTCGACTACGCGAAGGGGCTGTGTACGCTGAACGCGCCCGCCGCGCAGGGAGTGACCGGGTTCCTCAAGAAGACCGGCTCCTTCGCCCTCCGCGACGTGACCATCCACTCCGGCAACGACTATGTGAGCGTGGAGGTGGTCTCCATGGACGGCGCGCCCATCCGAGATTCCGGCAAGCTGCTCGTCCAGGTAGGCACCATCGCCCGACCCACAGGCTGGAAGACCGAGCCGGCACGGTTCAAGAGCCCGGACGGGAAGCAGACGTTCGAGGGTTACCGCATTGTGAGCACCGGCACGCCACCCTGGCAGATCGTGAACACGGACGTGTCGCTGAGCATCGCCAACGGGAAGGTCACGAAGGCTACCCTGCTGGATACCGCCGGCTTCCCCGCCAGCACGGTGCCCATCACCCGCGGGACCACCGGCCGCCTGGTCCTGCGCCTGCCCCCGAACGCGATGTACGTCGTGCTGGACTGATTTAGGCGAACCGCAAGGTGTCCTCGGTGATGCTCAGGTGGCGGGTGCAGCCGTCCAGGAGCATCTCCCAGCCGCTGCCGTTCTGGCGGAAGTGCATGAGGGCACAGAGCCTGGGGACGACGTAGTTTACGGGACCGCCCAAGGCTTTGGCCATCCCCTGCACGGAGGAGCCGTGGCCGATGAAAAGGAGGTCCCCCTCGAAGTCGGCCAGGATTCTCCGGACTGCCTCCTCCACCGGGGGCCACGCGTGGGCGGTTTCCTCCACCTCCGGGAATGTGCGGCGCACCCGCGATTCGTAATGGTAGTCCACCCGCGGAAAACGGCGGCGCAGCTCCTCCTCCGGGATATAGGCGGGCTGCTCCGTGAACCACTGCGGGTTGAGCCACTCGCAGAACCCCTCCTCTATCTTCACGTCGACGTCCAGCACCTCCGCCACCGTGTGCGCGGTTTCCAGCGTGCGCCAGAAGGGCGAGGCAAAGACGTGGCGGATTCCAAGCCCTTGCAGCCGCTCCCCCAGCTCCCGCGCCTGCGCGATTCCGATAGGCGAGAGGGCGGGATCGTGCCCGTTGGCGGAGCGTCGCTCCCAGCCGCTCCCCCACGGCTCTCCTTCAAAGTCTTCCCGGTGACCATGGCGGGCGAGGTAGATGTTGCGGGGTGATTCTTGCTTGTTCATATTCCTTATTGTGCCATGGAAAGGCGTAGGGACGGCCTGCACAGGGCCGCCCCTACATATACTGTGCGATGACTCGCATGATCTCTCCGCGGAGCGGCGAGTCCTTTCGCACCTCCACGCGCAGGCCGAGCTTGTGGAGCTCCACGGGCTCGTAGAGCGGGGCGATGTGTGGGTTGCGCTCAGGGAGAGCGTAGTCACATTCGAGGTTTAGCGGGGTGACAAGGTCCGGCAAGCCGTAGTGGCTGCGGGTGTACTCCCAGAAGTGCTCGCGCAGGTAGGCTGGCTGTTTGAACCGGTGTGTGGCGACAAAGGCGTCATTGAGGCCATACACGTCGAAGATGCGCCAGCGGGAGAAGTAGGGGAACTGTCCCGCCTCCGTCACGGCCGCCAGCGCGTGCTGCGGCGCGAGCGACGAAAGCGCGCGGCCCAGCTCCCCCATGGGCCTGTATGCGGCGTACATCAGGGTCTGGTCGTCCCGCACCCGGTTCAGCCGGCCGATGTTGCAGAACACCAGCAGTGCCGAGAGCAGAATCCAACTAATGGGTTGACGGGGGACGGAAGACGGAGGACGGACGGATTCTGAGTCCGTCACCCGTCTTCCGTCCCCCGTCAGATTAACGAGCGCTGTCGCCGCGAGGACGATCCACAGCACCACAGACGGGAAGTAGTAGCGCCACTCCGGACTCACGATGGGCAGCACGGAGAGGAAATAGAGGCCGTAGACGGTGGCGGCGGCCAGGGATACTCGGTACCGCCAGCCTATGTCGCCCAGGGCGAGATAGACCAGGATGAGCCCCATGGGCAGCGCGGCGTAGGTGATCATGGTCAGGAAGTGGCCCCAGACGGCGTAGATGAGGTGCGGGTCCGTGTAGATGGGCCGTGAGAAGCCGAGCTTCACGTACATAGGCAGCGGGAGGATTCGGCCGAAGTAGACCTGCTTCCACAGCAGGTAGAGGCCGCCCAGCACTACTAGGCCGGCCAGGTAGGCACGGGCCGGTGGCGCTGTAAGCCGGGATTTCCAGGACCCTTCCGGGGCGGACAGGAGCCTGGCGACCATGGCGGCCAGACCCACGAGCAGGGCATCCGGCCGGGCGAGCGCGATCAGGACGGTAAGGGCCGCGAGTGACAGAGCAAGGCGCGGTGAGGTACGCGCATCCGCACCGGAGGTAGCAATCAGGCAGACCACCAGGGCCAGAAACGCGGTCATCATCGTCTCCATGCCGTTGACCGCGTGGAATGGAAAGACCGGCGAAAACGCCAGTGCCAGTACCGGCAGGCCGAACCATTCCTTTGCGCTCGGGCGCGCCAGCCGGACGTAGAGGGCCGCGCTCGCGGCAAGCGTGAGCAGCGCAAACAGCAGACCGGCGGCGCGGGCAGCCGTCTCAATGCCGGGGGTGACATACCGCGCGAGCACCAGGACCAGCACCCACAGGAGGCTGGTGAACCCTTCAACCGGTCGGTCCCCCGCGTTCCAGACGATCCCGAATCCATCCCGAGCGTTCTCCGCGTAGCGGAAGTAGATGTAGGAGTCGTCCACGAACATCGGCCGGAAGTACCGCCAGCCGAGGGCAATGGTTACCGCCGCGCCGGCGAGGCAGGCCAGGGCGGAGAGGGTGTTGGCGCGTTTCACGGGCGGCTCCGCAGCAATGGGCGCAGCAGCAGGTACGAGAGCGTACCCAGCGAGTTGATGACGCCCGCTCGCGCGCCGGCCGCGGGACCGCTGCCCATGTAGTCGTCAACACGAGCAGGTCCCTTGATGGCGCTTCCCGCGTCCTGATCCAGCACAAAGCGAATGAGCTCCGGCGTGTGGAGCACCTGAACGGCCGCGGGGTTGGTCAGGCGCACCTGGATCAGCGCCAGAGCGCCTGGGGGCATCCATGCCTTGTCCGTGGCGATGGAGCGTTCCGGCGTGAGGGCCACCCCGATACTGCCGGTAGCCGGCGCCCCATGCGTCTCCCGGAAGAAGACGAAGCGCGGATTGCGCGGGAGGTAGACGCTCAGGTCCGCCGGATGGTCGTGAAAGTACTGCACTAGCCACGGCTGCGTTAGATCCTCCATGCGCACCTTGCCGGCGTCGACCAGCATCCGGCCAATACTGGCGTACGGCCAGTCCGTGTGGGCCGCGCTCGCCACGGTGACAAGTTGGCCAGCCGGAAGCTGGAGGCGAGCGGAGCCTTCCACCTGCGCCAAATAAGCTTCCAGCCGGTCCTTCAGCCAGAACGTCGCGGCGCGCCGGAGCGGACCGTTCTGCCACTGCAGTCCGTCCGCGCCTTCGAGCTGCAGCCGGGTGGGGTGCGGGTGGGGCCAGGCGCCGAAGCCGGGCGGCAAGTGGAAGATAGGATAGCGGTACAAAGCGGAAGGGCGTCGGCTGGCGGCGTACAGCGGCTCAAAGTAGCCGGTGAAATGGACTTCGCTCCCGCCGGGCTGGAACAGAACGAACTCCTGTCTCACCGCCTCCCAAAGCTGATTCGCGGAATGCGCCTCTAGCAGTAGGCGCCGTAAGCGGAGCAGGCTCCGTCGTGCCCACTCCCGAGACACGCCGGTGCGTCCATGCAGGCGGCTGTAAGCCGCAGCGGCAGCGGTGGAGCGAAGATATCCGAGACTGCGGTCGATGGCTGCCAGCAGGGCGGCCCTGTCTCCCGGTCGACTCCAGAGCCGGTCGTCTATCGCATGGAGATTAGCGGGGACGAAGCGGCCTGGCTGCGCCTGTTGGGCGCGAGCGGGAACAAGGCAGAGGAGTAAGAGGATCAGCAGGATGCGCGGCATACCGCGCTGATCATACCATGGAGGGAAGGTGTTCAGGCGTTCAGGTGTTCAGGACCGGAATCCGAAACATCCGAAGACCTGAACGCCTGAATGCCCGTCTTTACTGGTCCAACGAGCCGAGGCCGTAGCCCAGCGCCGAGTCGTCCGTGATCCATCCGCTGCTGAACATCTGCAGGTATCGCTTGAGCTCCTGCTTCTCAGCATCAGAGAGGTTGACGAACCGTGCGCCGTAGCCATAGACCCCGTCCTTGCGGTACTCCTCGCGTACGATCTCGACTGAGAACCGCAGCCGCATGGTAGGCTGGGGGATCAGCTCCAGCTTCAGGCGGTCACGGGCACGCAGCCGCCGGCGGGTTGTGAAGAGCAGGCCGATGACACTGATGTTCACGGACTTGCCCGGCACGTGGTCGCCGCAGTATGTGAAGACCAGGGGCCACGCCGCCGCGTACCGGGGCGCCGAGCGGCGCTCCGGCAGCAGGTTGGATGTGGCATACCCCAGTCCATCAGTTACCCAGTGAATGGACATATAGAACTCCACCCGGGCGTCAGGGCCGCGTGAGGAACGTACCATCCTTATCAGATTCCGCGCCACAGATAAGCGCGCGGTACACTCTGTGTTCCACGTCTCACCTCTGCCGTGCCCCCGCGAATATGCAGGGACTGCACGGCGAAGCAGGAAATGCCGTATTCTGCAAGGGCAGGCTACGTCCTGGCCCGCCCGCCCCGATGGGTGCGCTGGTCCCCGGGCTCCTCTTCCGTGCGCCAGCGATGGCGCCGCCGGGTGGCGAGCATTTCATTGCGTGCCTCCCGCGGATTCGTGGGCATGCCCATGCTCTCCATCTCGAAGGCATCCTCAAACACGTGGAGAGCCGCTTTGCGGACCAGCGGGCTGGGGTCTTTGGTGAGCGCGCTCACGTGCGGCAGGCACTGCTCGAAGGGTCCCCAACCCAGGCGGCACGGGCAGACACTCCGGGCCGCCCGAGCCCGCACCGCCTCGTCCGGCGAGTTCATCCCCTCCAGGATCTCCGCCACGTCCACACTCTCGTTGCTACAGTTGGATTCCACTCTCTGCTCCGTTCGTGTACCTGTGACTCCCTATCGCCTCATCCATCCGATCTGGTAAAGGCACATGGTGAAGGCATGCAGATGTTCCGAGTGCCTTGACGGCGCGTACCACATGTGGTGCACTGTACTATGAATGGACAGCCCCTCCTTCGGAAGGCACTCTGGCTTGGAAGGTAGGTAGTTACGTGAACAAGTATACAGGCAGCGACTTCGACGAATTCCTGCACCAGGAGGGTATCCTCAAGGAGGTGACCGCCCGCGCCCACAAGCGCCTCCCGGCGGTACAGGTGAACGAGGCGATGGAGAGATCTCGGATCACGAAATCGCAGCTCGCCGAAAGGCTCCAGACCAGCCGCTCCCAGCTCGACCGTCTGCTCGACCCCGATAACACCTCTCTGACCCTCGAATCCCTGGAACGGTTGGCTGCCGCCGTGGGCAAGCAGTTGCGCATTGAGCTAGCCTAGTACGTCAACACCTGTTTCGCCCTCTGCGCCGCATTATACTGTAGAGATTGTACGCCGGCCCACTTGCCGGCTCCAACAACATAACGGGGTAGCTGACGTCTATGCGCCCGCCCTATCGAACGAGAACCCTCACGTGAAGAGGACCACCTCCTCCTGGGCGGGCGCATGCGTCGTTGCGCAGTAGCAGCAAGAACTCAAGAGGAAGCTCGGCCGGGGGGGACCGAGTGACGCAGGTCCCCAAAGCGCTCCCAACAGACTGCTCAAGAGCGCACGAAACTGGAACTTGGCCGCGGCCGAATTGCAGGCAGCCGCGCCGCGCGGCTGCGTTCCGGGGAATGCGGAAGGGGAGTGGGGAGGGCCGGCAGGGTGAGGCGACGCCCGGTCTACCAAGTTGCCGAACCGTTGCTTCCGCACCGGGCGGCGGAGGCTCGCCCGAGAGGCGGGTGAATGCGCCGATCAGGCGCAGAGGGCCGGGCCCTGGGCCACACAAGGCGTCATGGAATCGACATGGCTCAGAAGAAAGGAGCCAAGCACATGCACACGAACGCAAACACGTCCCCGCAGTCCCACCGGAAGGATTTCGAGATCTCCGCCGTCCTCCTGCCGTCGGCCCCGTTCTCCTGGACCAGTGGCACTGCATAGAGGATGCCCGTCAGCCCCTGCGTCGGCGAAACCTGCACCCTTACCGCGCTTCTTGCGCTTACCGCGCAACTCCAGAATCCTGCTCCTTTCGAGCTTGGAATGGGCCATACACCCCCCTTATTGCGCTTTCTGCGCTTTCTGCGCAGCCTCTACCCATTACCACACCCACGCCGATGGCCAACCAGCGGTGCCGCCGCTCCTCCCATTCGCCTGATTTGGCTTATTTGAGACAACGATCTCACTCCCTCGTCTCCGGATTCCGGACTCACGACTCACGACTCACGACTCCAGAATCGCGGCGCCACCGCGCCATTTTGAGACAATGTCTCACTCCGTCCACTCCGGATGCCGGTCTCCCGACTCACGACTCCCG
>CAYNFH010000182.1:0-13297 GCA_964396385.1 uncultured Chthonomonadaceae bacterium
GCCGCCGCCCGCGCCCGCAAGCTGCTCCACCTGCCCAAGAAGGGCGACATCCTCATCAAGCGCGTGGTCGCCCTGCCCGGCGAGACCGTGCAGATCCGCGACAACGAGGTCTGGGTGAATGGCGCGAAGCTGGACCTGCAGTACCGGCCGCTCCCGGACGACATGCCGGATGCCAGGTACGCGGTAGACCAGCCGCTCAAGCTCGGCCCGGACGAGCTGTTTGTCCTGGGAGACAACCTGGGCAACAGCGATGACAGCCGCTACATCGGTCCCATCAAGCGCGGCCAGGTGGTGGCCCGCTACCTGCGCACCTTCTGGCACCGCAATGTGCCGGGCGAACCCGCCGATCAACCATCGGGGCGGCCAGAGGACCAGGGCACGGCCGGCCCGGCCGGGAGCCGTTAGTCCGCCATGCTGGAATCCACTCCCAGCGGCGACCTCCAGGTCCACGGCCGGCTCTGCGATACCGGCGAGCTCGCCACGGTCACCATCTCCCACGGCCGCATCACCCGCATAGACACCGGTACGGCCGCCTACTCTGTATTGCCTGAACACCTGAACACCCGAACACCCGAACGCCCTCTCCCCTACCTCTCCCCCGCCTTCCACGACATCCAGGTCAACGGCTACGGCGGCTATGACTTCAACGGCGGCGCGTGGAACGATCCGGCCCAGGCGGCCGATTCAATCTGGCCGATGTTCGAGCTACTGGCCAGGGCCGGGACCGCGCTGGTCTGCCCCACCATATGCACCCAGTCCGAAAAGTCCACCCTGCGCAATCTGTCCGCCATCGCCCGTGCGATGGAATCGGACCCGCGCATCCGGCGCGCCGTCACCGGCATCCACGTGGAGGGACCCTACATCTCGCCGGAAGACGGGCCGCGTGGCGCCCACCCGCTCCAGCACGTCCGCAAGCCGGACTGGGACGAGTTCCGCCGCTTCCAGGAGGCAGCGGGCGGCAACATCCGCATCCTCACCCTCGCCCCGGAGCTGGAAGGAGCGCTGCCCTTGATCGAGAAGGTCGCCGAGAGCGGGGTAGTAGTGGCGCTGGGCCACACCGGCGCGGAGCCGGAGACCATCCGCGACGCCGTCCGCGCGGGCGCCCGGCTCTCCACGCACCTGGGCAACGGCGCCCACAGCCAGATCCGCCGGCACCCCAACTACATCTGGGAGCAGCTCGCAAGCGACTCTCTCTACGCCAGCATCATTGCGGACGGCCACCACCTGCCGCCCTCCGTCGTCAAGAGCATCGCCCGCGTGAAAGGGCCGGAGAAGCTGATCCTGGTGAGCGACGCCGTCTCCCTCGGCGGTCTGCCGCCCGGCATCTATGGCGAGGGCCGCGTGGAGGTCCTCCCCAACGGCAAGGTGGTCCTGGCCGGCACGCCCTATCTAAGCGGCGCGGGCCACCTGCTGGATACCTGCGTCTCCAACGCCCTCCGGTTCTCGGACCTTGCGGTCGCTCATGCCACCGCCTGCGCCAGCGCCATCCCGGCTCGCCTGCTCGGCATGGAAGACCACAAGGGGCATCTCCGCGTCGGCTCTGACGCGGATCTCACCCTCTTCCGCATCCCGGACGAGGGCCCGCTGGAGATCGCCGCCACCCTCTGCGGGGGAGAGGTGGTCTACCATGCCTGAGCAAGAGTCGAGGGACCAGCTTCCTGCGTCCCCTCTCACGACTCACGACTCACGACTCACGACTCCAAGGGCCATCCGCATCGCCCTCGTCGGCGCCGGCATGTTCGGCGGCGACATGCACCTGCGCGCCTTCGCGGACCTGGAGCGCTCCGGCCTCTCCGGCTTTCTGGCGCGCCTGGGCCTGGACGAGTTCAGCCGCCCCCTGGCGGACGTGGAGTTCCAGCTCGTGGCCGTCGCCACCCGCTCGGAAGCCTCGGCCCGCCGCGCCGCCGACCAGTACGCCGAATGGACCGGCCGCCGTCCCGCCACCTACCACGGCGCGACCCCCTGGACAGACCTGCTGTCGGCCCATCCGGGGCTGGACGTGCTCGCCGTCGCCACGCCGGACAACCTCCACACGGAGCCGGTCCTCGCCGCCCTGGAAGCCGGCTGCCACGTCATCGTGGAAAAGCCGATGTGCCTGGACACCGCGGAGGCGGACCGCATCGTGGAGGCGGCCAACGCCAGGCAGCGCGTGGTCTGCGTGGACATGCACAAGCGGTTCGACCCGGACCACATGCGCATCCGCAACGACATCAGGGAACGGATCGGCGAGCCGCTCTACGGCACCGCCATTCTGGAGGAGCCGCTGGAGGTCTCCACCAGCACCTTCCAGTGGGCCACTCAGAGCGACCCCTTCAGCTACGTCGGCCCGCACTGGACGGACCTGTTCCACTACTATTTCGGCGCCAAGCCCCTGGGGCTCACGGCGGTGGGACAGAAGAAGCGGCTCAAGCGCCAGGGCATCGACGCTTACGATGCCGTGCAGGTCCGCGTGGACTGGGACAACGGCATGAGCATCACCTTCCAGAACAACTGGATCACCCCGCCGGACTTCGAGGGGCCGGTCAACCAGGGCCACGAGATCGTGGGCACGGACGGCAAGGTGGAGAGCGACCAGCAGTACCGTGGCTTCCGGTTCTGGTACGCGGGCGGCGGCTCCCGCACCTCCAACAACCACTTCACGCGCAACGTGCCGCGTCCGGACGGGAGCGCCGCCTACGTCGGCTACGGCACGGACAGCATCCACGTGGGCATGCTCGCCGCCTGCCGCATCAAGCTCCTCGGCGCCACGCTGGAGGAGGTGAAGCCCACCTTCCCCACGCCGGAGGAGGGCCGGATCACCGTCGCCATCGTCCACGCCGCCCGTATCGTCCGGGACCGCAACTTCGCCTACCAGCAGCAGGGCAAAGCGCCCGCCGTCTCCGCCGCCTTCGGCCCGGACGGCATCACCATCCTGGACCCCTACCGCGCCCCCGCCGGCCCGGCTGCTGTGATGGAGCGCATCTACAAGCGTCCTATCTGAGGAGATTCCACCATCTGTCCGCACCGGGCTGAACCCCGGTGCTATTAGATGGGAACCCCTTCGGGCTGGGGAGCCGGCGCAAGCCGGGTTCTCCTTCAATAGCACCGGGGTTTAGCCCGGTGGTGCTCAGGCGAGCCGCCGAACGGATCTTTGAAACGCCAATCTGGCCAGGTTGGCCCCTTTCCGCATCCATACTCGGACGTTGAAGAAGGTGGATTCCGCGAGGAGTCCCGCCATGAGCCTGTTGGGCGGTAAGTACCTGATCTCCTGATGCTCGTAGTAGTGCAGCCGTTCTCCGTCCCAGCCCACCGACATCCGCGGACGGTAGAACAGCGTAAATAGGACGGGGAGCCGCGGCCCTTGACGTGCGGCCGTTGGCTCCAACACATGCCATTCGCCGTTCATGCGGAACGTGACCCACGCGTGCGGAACGCCGCGCTGCCCGGCCTGTCCAACCATGTACCGGGCGTCATAGCCAAGATGCAGGAGTTGCCGCCACGCCCATAGCGCGAAACAGTCGCAGTCACCCTGCCGCACGCGCTCAAATTGCTCCGGCGGCATCCAGTAGTCGCCTACGCCGAACTGATCTTTGTCCGCCACATACCGGCACCGTAGCAGAAAGGAGCGGATCTCCTCCAGGCTGCCGCAGCGAACGGCGAGCGGCTGGCTGAGGTACGCCCCCATGGGGAACGTGGACCGGAAGCCGTGGCGTCTTCGCGGCTGCGACACGGGTCGCCCCTCTATGTCCCACGAGCCGGGAATTAGCCGGGTGATCATCGAATTGGCTCCTGTCTCGCTTGACGCCGCCCGCCGCCTCCGGTTTCGTCATCCGGCTTGAAGGAGGAGTCTCGACCATGCCCATCCGCCGCGTCCGCCCCATTCCGGTCGGCCTGGATACCTACCTCGCCAACCCGCACAAGGGCTGCTGCACCTTCCAGCACTTCAACGGAGACCCGCTCTACCCCGGCACCTCCTGGTCGGAGGAAGGGCCGCTGGACTTCCCGCCCGCCCCGCAGCCCGTGGCCCCCGGCTACCTGCCCACCACCGTCTCCTACTGCCGCTGGTTCTGGCGCGTCATGGAGCCAAAGGACGGGGAGTACGACTTCCACATGATAGACGGCGCCCTCAAGACCTGCGAGGAGCGCCGGCAGACCCTGGCCGTGCGGCTCATGGCCTTCGGCTCCTACCGCCAGCCGCGCGTGCCGGACTGGTACGCCGAGCGATACCCCATGACCGAGGCCACCTACGGCGGCGGCACGTTTCCCATCCCCGTCCACGATTCGCCGGAGTACCTGGAGCGCTGGGGCGGGCTGGTGCGGGAGTTCGCCCGCCGGTACGACGGTCATCCCTACCTGGAGACCGTGGACGTCACCTACATCGGGCCATGGGGAGAGGGGGCAGGGGAGTGCAGCCGCGAGCAGTGCCGCCGATTCGCGGAGCTGTGGAAGGATGCGTTCCCCAACACCATCCGCCTCGGCATGATAGAAGGCCCGCAGATGCAGGAGGCGCTGGCCACCGGCTCCGGCTGGCGGTGCGACTGCTACGGCGACATGCGCGCCGAAGGCACCGCGCACGTGCCTGGCCACCTCGCCTGGAACCACATGTTCGACTCCTACCCCACGGAGGTGGCGCGGGGCGGAGCGCAGGAGACCTGGAAGACCGCGCCCGTCCACCTGGAGACCTGCTGGGTGCCCATGCACTGGTATCGGCAGGGGTGGGACCTGGAGTTCATCCTGGAGCAGGGGCTCAAATACCACGCCACCTACTTCATGCCCAAGTCCACCGCGCTGCCGGACGCCTGGATGGGCAGGCTGGCCGCCTTCTGCGAGAAACTGGGCTACCGCTTCATCTTCCGCCAGGCCATCGTGGACACGCAGGCGCCGCGCACGGGCAGCTTCCAGTTCCAGTGCTGGATAGAGAACGTGGGGGTCGCGCCCCTCTACCGGCCCTACCGCTTCGCGCTGCGCCTCCGACAGGGAGAGCGCGAGGCCGTGGTGCCGCTGGAAGACGTGGACGTCCGCACCTGGCTGCCCGGCGACATTTGGATGGACCGCACCATCCCCATCCCTGCAGGCTTCCAGCCCGGCGTCGCGGAGCTGGCCGTCGGCATCGTCGACCCCCCCACCCACGCGCCGCGCGTCCGCTTCGCCAACCGCGAATCCTTCAGCGACCGCTGGCTGGACCTCGGCGCCATCGAGCTAACGGGGTAGTATTCACCACAGAGTACGCAGAGAGCGCAGAGAACGGCGGGTGAGGAGATACGGGATGAGGTTTGGCCTGAATCCGATCCACCTTATCGCCCCATCGCCTCATCGCCTCATCAGAATCTCTGTGTCCTCAGCGCCCTCTGTGGTTTAAGCCGTTCCCCATATCCCCGGATTCTGCCGCTGGCACTCCTCTATCACCGCGATCTGCTGCCGCACCTGTTGCGGCGTGACCTCCAGCGGCGCCCCCTCGGTCAGCGTGCGGTACAGCATGGAGTAGAACGCCTCGGACATCGTGTCGAACAGCCCCTCGCCCTCCGGCATCTCCCAGGAGTGCTCTATCCGGTCCAGCGTCTCCCGCGGGTAGGCAGGGGTCCCGTCCGGCTTCTCCAACGGCGTCGTGATCAGCCGCTGGTGCGGGGCCGTGCTCGTGTCGTAGTACGCCCAGTCGATGTGCTTAGTATCGCCCTTGAGCCCACCTCGTGTGCCGTACACGTTGAAGGTGTGCGTGGGATACTTGCAGCAGGAGGAGATTTCGAGCTGGATGATGGGCCGGCCCTCGCCGCTCAGGATCAGCAGCACGTGGTCGTCCGCGTTGCCGTAGCTCACCGTGTGGCGCATCCAGCACCGCACGTCCGGCATCCGGTCCGTCCCAAAGAGCTGCAGCGCCTGGTCCAGCGGGTGCGGGCCCGTGTTCAGCAGGTTGCCGCCCATCTCGGAGGTGAGGGTCTGCCAGTCGTACCGGCGAGAGAAGCCGTTGGAGGCCATATTGATCTGCACGATCTCGCCCAGCACGCCCGACTCAATGACTTCCCGCACCTTCCGGAAGTAGGGGCCGAATCGCGACTGCTGGAAGATGGCCAGCACCTTGCCGGACTTCACGGATGCGGCGATGAGCCGGTCCACGTCCGCCGCGCGGGAGGCCAGCGGCTTCTCGCACAGCACGTTGAAACCGGCCTCCAGCAGCGCCAGGGAGAAGGGGACGTGGTACTTGCTGGGCGCGGCGTTCACCACCAGGTCCAGGTCATTGCGGCCCAGCAGCTCCGCGTAGTCGCCGAAGGCCTCGCACCCGTACTCCCGCCTCGCCCGCTCCTGCCGCTCCGGTATCGGGTCCACCACGGCCACAATCTGGTACCGCTCGTCCTTGGACTGGTGCTCCCCGTGGATGTCCCGCCCGCTGCGCCCCTGTCCCAGAATCGCCGTCCGTATCTTGCGCATAGTGTCTCCTCACCGATCCACCTGAACACCTGAACACCTGAACACCCGCGTTCGTCCGCTGCGTCACCCTTCGGTCCTTACGAAAGACCCTCCTGCGGCAATGACAACATGCGCTCCTGGTTTCCCGCGCCAGAAGGAACTGACCGCCGCGCTGGAGAATCCCCTGCGGAGCGCGCCGCAAAACCTGTGGGGCGCAACTCCGCCGCTCCGTTCTCCTCGCCGAGTTGGGAAAGGATGATACTGATGATGAACCGCCGAACACGCCGACTGTCTCAGCTCTCCGTACTTATTTGCCTGGCCCTGCCGTTTGCGCTCTGGCAGGCAGCCGCGGAGCTACCCTCGCCCTCACACTCAAAGCCTGGCCAGCGGCAAGTGACCCGCTCCAGTGCGGCCGCGTTCGTCCCGTCCCGCGGCAAGCTCGGGCAGGACCTATTCCTTGCTGTCGGCCCTGGCAACATCCAGGGCGTGGAAGCCCTCCTGAAACGGGGCGCGGATCCAAACGCCCGCAACAGCCTGGAGATGACGCCCCTCCACATCGCGGCCGCCGCTGCGCCATCCAGAATCCTGGAGCTGCTGCTGCAGGCGGGTGGCAAGCTGGATGCAACCAGCCCTTACAGCACGCCGCTGATGTTCGCCTGCTTGACCGGGAATGTCCCCAACATCCAGCTCCTGCTGTCAAGAGGCGCCAGCGTCACCGTTCAGCGACCGGATGGCATCACGCCGTTGATGCTGGCCTGCCGCGATGGCCTGCCGGATATTGTCGGTGAGCTGCTGAGACGGAAAGCGAACCCCAACGCCAAGGACTCCGATGGGGCTACGCCGCTCATCTATGCGGCCCGGGAGGGTCACGCGGACGTGGGGCGCATTCTGCTGGATGCCGGCGTGCCGGTAGACAGGGCAGACGACCACGGCTGGACGCCCCTGATGTATGCCGCCAGGAACGGCAATGCGGATTTCGTCAAGCTGCTGCTGGACAAGGGCGCCAACCCGAACGCCCGCGATGAGAAGAAGCGGACGCCCCTCCTTCTAGCCGCCACCTATGGCGACCATCCGGACGTGATCCGCGCGCTGCTGGCCGGGGGCGCGGACGTGCGCGCCACCGATGTGCGCCACCACAGCGCGTATGACCTGGCCGTGGCCAAGAGCCACAATGAGTGCAGCGGCCTGCTGGGAAGCGGCAGTCCAGCCGGAGCTCCGTTGCGGTCCCCGCGCGGAGCTGTTCAGGTGAGCCTCAAGGCCATCCAGCGCTCCATGCTGGCATTCAACCACAACACCGGCTGTGTCTCGTGCCATCAGGATGGGCTAGGCAGAATCGCCACCGGCGCGGCGGCTGCACACGGGCTCACCCTGAATCCTGCCGTGGAGAGAGTAGAGCTGGCGCGCGTTAACGCCGAGATCAACGGCCTGCTTCCGCTGCACCGGAAAGCCCTCAAAGACCCGGAGGCGATGAAGCGAGTCCCCTTGATCGAGATCGGCGACCTTCCCATCTACTACGGGTTGACGCTCGCCGGCATGGCCGCCCACAATCAGTCGCCCAGCGATGCGACCGCGGCGGCAGCCATGGTGGTCGCCCGCCTGCAGCTCCCGGATGGCCACTGGATGTTCGCCCTGCCCAGGGTTCCCATGGAGTCCAGCCACTTCACCACTACGGCGCTCGCTATCCAGGCGCTGCGGACGTACGGCCCAAAAGCCAATGCGCCGGAGATCGCGCAGCGAATCCGGCATGCCGTCACCTGGCTGCTCTCAACCCCGGCGCAGACGGGCGAGGACCGGACCTTCCGGCTGCTCGCGCTGAAGTGGGCGGGCGCGACTGCGGAGCAGAGGCGCAAATCGGTCGACGAGCTGCGGGCCGAGCAGCGCCCGGATGGCGGCTGGCCGCAGATCCCCACGCTCCAGAGCGACGCCTACGCGACAGGCGAGGCGCTCTATGCGCTGCACGTAGCCGGCGGTCTGCCCATCACGGATCCCGTCTACCAGCGGGGAGTGCGGTTCTTGCTGCGCACGCAGGAGGAGGACGGATCGTGGTTTGTCAATAAGCGGGCCATGCCGGCTAATAACTATATCGACGCCGACTTCCCGCACGGCCAGTCGCAGTACTCGTCGTTCAATGGCACCTGCTGGGCTACGATGGCCCTGCTGCAATGCGTCGAGCGTCCACAGCGCCAGGCGTCTCGCACAGCAAATTAGTGGAGGTGTTTGACCAGAGTATATCCACCAACGCGAATCTGTGACAAGCTGCTGGGAGCGCGATGCTCCCGCTGTAGGGGCTGCCCTGCGTGGCCGCCCGCCAGTGTAGGGCCTGCCATCATCATCCAACTCCCAGCAGCCGCGCCATATTCCCGCCCATCACCATCGCGTACTCGTCGTCCGTCAGAGCCGGAGTACGGTAGGGGGTGGGGAGCCGGAGCGCGTCTATCTTCGCCTTCTCCACCTGCGGGCTGAACAGATAGCCATCCGTGGCAAACGTGATCTTCTCGATTCCCGACCGCCGGAACGCCTTCCCGAACGCGTGGTAGTACCACACGGCGCACGTGTCCAGGTACACGTTGGCCCGCTCGCGCGCCAGATCGCAATAGCGATCCATGTCTTCCCACCTGCCCCAGCAGCCCATGTGAGGCAGGATCCAGGTGACCTGAGGAAACTCCCGCGTGAGCGCATCGATGGCCCCATAGTCCACCAGGTGGATCTTCACCAGCCGGATCCCGAGCCGCGCGGCCTCTTCCACGATGGCGCGGGTAGTTGCCGTCATGTCCGGCCCGCCGTGCCTCAGCTCGCCCTGGTGCAGCTTGAGCCCCGTCCATCCCAGCTCCTGCGTGATGCGCCGCAGCTCCGGGTGCCACGGGTCCACCGGCCGCACGTGCCCAAACGGGATGAACCGGTCCGGATGCCGCTCGCAGGCGGCCCGCGTGATCTCATTGGAGCGGCGGGAGTCCATCCACGTTGCCATCACCACGCCCTTGTCGATACCGACGGCATCGTAATGCGTGATGACGTCGTCCACCAGGCCCTCCCAGTACTCCCCAACCACCTCCAGATGCATCATGCCGTCGATGATCACCGGCTCCTCCTCGCGCGGACGATCCGTCCCACTTTGCTACGCCTCTAACTTGGCCGGCCTCCTTCGGATTCCTGCGGACTCACAAGAACGGCCGCCAGGGTAACCCTGGCGGCCGTTCTTGTGAAGGGAAAGCTAGATTCCGCCTAGCCGTGCCGGAAATGATGGTGATGCCGCCATGCGCGATGATACCGCCATGCCGCCCGCTCCCGGTGGTGGCGCTGGTCGATCCTGTCCTGGTACCGCTTGTACGCATACGCGGTGGCGCCCAGGCCCACGAACGCCGGGACCTTGTTGCCCCGCCGGGTAAAAAGATACGCGGTCGCCGCGCCCAGCCCCAGGGCGGTGTTGCGGCGGCCTTCCTCACTTGCGGCGGCCGAAAGAGGCGTCAGGACGGCTCCGGCCAGTACGAGCGCGGCCAGGGCGCCCGTGAAAAGTCGAGTCTTGGTCATGTCTTTATCCTCCTAATGAGCGGTACGTGTCCGCTCGCCCGTTGTGACATACTTTACCAGCATTTCTACCGGCAGGAGGGAGAACGATCAATGGCTAGATGGACCTTTGAGCCAGGACATACCGCGGCCGCTTTCGCGGTTCGGCACATGATGGTCACCTTTGTGCGGGGTCACTTCAAGAACGTACACGGCACACTGGACTTCGATCCCGCCGACCCAACACGGCTGTCGGTCGAGGTAACCATCGATGCCAGAGGACTTTGGACCGGAGAGCCGGCCCGCGACGACCACCTGCGTAGCGCCGACTTTCTGGACGTGGAGAGATACCCGACCATAACGTTTAAGTCCACGCGGTGCAACTGCATCGGCCCGCACCACTTTGACATGACCGGCCACCTGACCATTCGCGGCGTGACCCGCGAGGTAACGCTGCACGTGCAGTATCTCGGCCAGTGGCAAACTCCCTGGTGGGAGGACGGCGTGGACAAGGGACCCAAGACCCGCGCGGGCTTTGTGGCTACGACTTCCATTAACCGTCACGACTTTGGCGTAAGCTGGAACGGCTCCCTGATCAACAACGGCATTGTCGTGGGCGATACCGTCGACATAACAATTGACGCCGAAGCGATACTGGAGGGTTAACCATGAGGAGAAGCTATTGGGCGCTGGTGGCGGCTGCACTGGCCGGCGCGGGCGTGGCGTGCGCGGCGCCGCCGGTGATGCAGCTCTTTGTAAACGGCCGGTCGGTACCTACGGACATACGCACGATTAATGGGCGGCCCTACGTGCCGCTGGCGGACGTGGCCCGCGCCCTGAACATGACCGTCGTCCGGCGGTCGGGCGGCTACGAGCTCACCGTGGCCGGCGGCGCGGGACAGGTGCAGGGCGCGCGCCAGGGCAAGATAGGGGACGAACTCTTCACCTGCAAGTGGCGTTTTCAGGTGCTGGGCGTGCAGGAGGCGCCGGAGTACGTCGAGCGGTACTACCAGCAGAAGCGCGCCATCAAGCCGAGGACGGAAGATGAGACGCTCATTCTCGTCTCATGCCGCATCAAGAACGGCGTGAGGACCACCCAGACGCCCATCCTCACGGAGCGCATTCCCGGCAACACCGCCATCGCGGACGATCAAGGTCATTCCTACGCGCCCATCGACTACGACGCGCGCGAGGAAACGGACAAGATAGGCAGCTACGCGGCGGCCTCCATGCTGCCCGGAGCGCAGGCGGACTTTGTCCTAGTCTTCAGCGTCCCCAGGGGCACGCGCCCCAGGGCGCTCGTCTTCACCCTGCTCAACTACCCGGACAACGCGAACGGCCAGGGCACCGACGTCCGCGTCCAGCTTGCTCCGTAGATTGCCATGCGGCCCGATCTGCGCTACATCTACGCATTCATCGCGCTAGGGCTCCCCCTTACCTGCGCCCTCCGTGCGAACGCCCAACTTGGCGACCGGACGATTAGGCGCACGCTGCCTGGTTGGGTCTCCTGGACCTCCCACTTCTCAGGCGGTGGTCGCTTCTTGTGCCTGGACGTGTACGTTGGCCAGGAGAACAAGTCACGAGACTACCTCTACGACCTCAAGACTGGGCGGCTGAGGTGCCTGCCGGAAGCCGACTACATCGCTGTCTCTCCTCACGACCAACGCATTGCAACCAGCGCCTATGCGTATTGGCCGAATCAGCTATGTACCGTTAAGGTGTTGGATTCCAGGAATCTGCGAGTACTGGCCACAGCCAGGTGCAGGGGCTATCCCAATGGGTTGGAGTTCTCGCCGAATGGATATGCCACAGCATGGGCACAGAGCGACTCCGAGGACGGAAGCCGCCACGGAATCTATGTCTGGCAATATCGTGGCGGATCTCCTCGGCTGTTGAGCAGATGGGCTTCCGATCTTCAGCGGCGAACTCTCCCGGGCCTCAACCATATAGACGTTCAACTTCTGGCTTGGCGGCCCAAGATAGGGATTCTGATCTGGGTGGGTATGTCCAGCACCGTTGATGCACCCAATGGTTGGGAAGGCCTGTGCTGTGTTGACCCCGACAAAGGTACCCTCATCGCAAAGCCGTTCAAGGGCGTTGCCAAGGGAAGCTGGGTCTTGCCGGACGGAACACTCGCCGACTGGTACAATCAAGGGCTCGCGGATCCAAACGAGGGCAACATACGAATATATCGCCGCGACCTCCGCAATGGGCAGAGAACCGGCACAATGTTCAGTCACAGAGGCGCTCTCGCGCTGGACGAAGGGGATCTGGGACTCACTTGCGCGCGCCATTCAATGCGGTTCCTGGTGTATGGTGCTGCCGGATCGCATCGCCACCGCTACGATCCGTATCACGTCTACGGCTGGGTCGTGGACGTGCCATCACGGCGGAAGCAGCTTGTCCTCCGCGCGACCGTTCCGAGCCACGGCGATGAGAATCACGAGCCCGACTTCTGGGCTGCCCTCTCTCCGGACGGCCACCGGATCGCCTACGCCACGGGCAAACGTCAAAACCTGGTCGTCATCAGATCCATCCCGTAGAGGGCCTGGGACGGTTACATCGCTAGGATCTCGCGGAGAACGCAAGGTCACACGCGCCGCCACACCGCGCCGGGCTGAAACGCTATTGAAAGAGAGCCCGGCTCCCAGCCCGACAGGGGTTTCCTCCACAATAGCCCTGCGGGTTCAGCCCCGGGCGGCGTAGGAATGCGTACACAGTGGCGGAATGCGGGCCATCTTCCGACCCTTCTTCGTGCCATTGTGTCTTCGTGGTTATTCCGGTCCCCGGTACACTCTGCCGCTTTTCATCACCAAGCGGACCTTTCGCAGCGCGTGGATGTCCTGGGTAGGGTCGCCGTCTACCGCAAGGAGGTCCGCCAGCAGTCCCGGTCGGATAGCGCCGAGCCGGTCCTCCAGGTGCAGTACCCGCGCGCTCACCGATGTGGCGGAGCGGAGCACGTCCAGCGGCGCCATGCCGTACTCCACCATCATCTCCAGCTCCCGCGCGTTGTCGCCATGCGCGAACACCCCCACGTCGCTCCCCGCGATGATGGTCACTCCCGCCTCCAGCGCCGCGCGGAAGCTGGCTCGCTTGGCCGCAACCCGTGGCGGCTCCGGCTCCTGGCCCTTGCGCCACCCCCGGTACTGTGAGATGGCGTCACCCGCTGCCAGGGTGGGGCAGAGCGCCGCGCCCCGCTCCTTCATGAGCCCGAACACCTCCAGGTCACCCTCGTCCCCATGCTCCACCGTCTCCACCCCTGCCAGCGTGGAGCGCTTGATCCCCTCCCGCGTGGTGGCGTGGGCGGAGACCGGGCAGCCGGCGGAGCGCGCCGTCTCCACGATGAACCGGAGCTCCTCCATGGAGAAGCTGGGCCGCGCTTCGCCGGAGGGACCCCCGCGATAGTCCGCGT
>CAYNFH010000183.1:0-13235 GCA_964396385.1 uncultured Chthonomonadaceae bacterium
GGCCTCTCGGACAAGGAGTTCGACGGCATGTTCACCACGGACAAGCCGGTCATCTTCGCCTTCCACGGCTACCCCTGGCTCATCCATCGCCTTACCTACCGGCGGACCAACCACCACAACCTGCATGTCCGGGGCTACAAGGAGGAGGGCACGACCACCACGCCGTTCGACATGGTGGTGCTGAACGACCTGGACCGCTTCCACCTGGTGATGGACGTGATAGACCGCGTGCCGAAGCTGGGCGCGTCCGCCGCGCACGTGAAGCAGCTCATGCGGGACAAGCGCATCGAGCACAAGCAGTACATCCACCGCCACGGCGACGACATGCCGGAGATCAAGGACTGGAAGTGGCCGTACTGAACGGATGGCTGATGGTTGATGGTTGATGGCCGGATACTGGTGCTGAATCCGGGGAGCTCCAGCCTGAAGTATGGGCTATACGGCCTCCAGGATTCTTCTGTCTCCCTGCTCAGAGCGGGCACGCAGGAGCGCCTGGACGGCGTAGACCTCCCGAAGGCGATTGAGCGAGTCCTGCGCGCGCTCCGGGAGCAGGCCGGCAGTGGCATTTACGCGGTGGGCTGCCGCGTGGTACACGGCGGCGAGCGGTACGTGGAGCCTACGCGCGTCACGCCGGAGGTGATCGCCGGCATCCGGACGCTCACCCCGCTCGCGCCGCTGCACAATCCCGCCGCGGCGGACACGCTGGAGGCTTGCCGCCGGATCCTGCCGGACGTGCCCCTGGTGGCCGTCTTCGACACCGTCTTCCACCAGACACTGCCGGAGGTCGCCCGCACCTACGCGCTGCCGCACGAGCTGGCGTCCCGGCATGGCCTCCGCCGCTTCGGCTTCCACGGGATCGCCCACCAGTACGTCTCGGAGCGGCTGTGGGAGGAGCTGGGCCGCCCCGCCTCCTCCCGTCTCATCACCTGCCACCTGGGGAGCGGCGCGAGCGTCTGTGCCATCCGGGACCGGTGCAGCGTGGACACCAGCATGGGTATGACGCCCATGGAGGGGCTGATGATGGGCACCCGCTCCGGCGACGTGGACCCCGGCATCCTGCTCTACCTGCTGGAGCATGGCGGGATGACCGCCCCGGAGCTGGACGACGTAATCAACCACTGCAGCGGGCTGCTCGGCGTGTCCGGCGTGAGCGGGGACTTTCAGGACGTGAGCGCGGGCGCAGGCCGCGGCGATGCGCGGTGCAAGCTCGCCGTGGAGCTCTTCGCCTATCGCGCCGCGAAAACCATCGCGGGATATACGGCCGTGCTGGAGGGGCTGGATGGCCTCGCCTTCTCGGGTGGCATCGGCGAGCACTCCTGGCCCGTGCGGGTGCGTATCTGCGAGCGGCTGAAGCATCTGGGCGTCACCCTGGATGAGGAGCGCAACCGCGCAGCCAGCCGGTCCCCGCTCCGCGAGCCCGGCCGCATCACTACCGACGGCGCCGCAGTCCCCGCCTGGGTCATCCCCGCCGACGAGGACCTCCAGATCGCCCGCGAGACCGCCGCGCTGCTGAAGCCACCCTGATCAGATCCACGAGAGGATAAGCGGGTGCTCGCGGCTGGTCTTGCTGGCACTTACCTCCCCGTTGAAGACGGTCTCCGTGCTGGAGAAGAGCGCGGTTGGCCGGTTAGTGATGACGCAGCGGAACCGGACCTTGTCGCCGCCCGGCACGTGGGAAACGTAGACGTCGACGCGTCGCCTGACGCCCGCATCCGCGTGGAAGTACGCTGCCCACACGGCATAAATGTTCCGGTAGGTGACCTCGATGTTGTAAACCCCGTGCTCTATCGGGGAGACCTTCACCGTGGGACCCGGCCGCTGGAAGGTGAGCGGTCCACGGAGGTTCTGGGACTCGACCAATACCGACTCCCACCGCTCCCCTTCGCAATGCACCACCAGAGCGCTGGGCGTCAGCCGCGGCGCCCATTCCATGTAGGCAAGCAGAGCCGCGAGGAGTAGCACGCCCAAACAGCCACAAAGGCCATGCCTCAGCACGGCCGCACTTCTGAGCACGACAACCCTAGCATTCCGCGCTCAATCCCCCAGGTGGAGCGGGCCCATGGGCGGGCCGTGGACGAAGGTTGCGTCGTACTCCTTGTAGCGCCGGAAGGTGGCGTCCCCGGTGCTGCCGTGGATCATCGGGTCGTTGCTCGTGACCTCTACCGTATAGTCCCCCGCCGGGATAGACACCGTTTGCGTGATTCCGTTGATGCTCCGGACCACGTACTGGCGGCCGGCGGCGTCTCTCAGGGTGAGCGTCATCAAGTCGTCTTCCAGGTTGGTAACGTGGATGGTGGGGTTCTCCGCCGCGCCCGGTCGTTCGTGGAAGAGGCTGCCGGTGAGGTCCGCCGTGCCCCCTGTGTCTGAGTGCGGCAGGATCTGCCCCGCCGTGCCGGTCAGGGAGCTGCTCGCGCCCGCCCGGGCGGCATGCCTCGCTGCGGCGAATCCTACCACCAGCAGGAGGGCCATCAGCCCGCCGGCGGCCGCCACGACCCAAGGCCAGGCGCTCGGCCGCGATGGCCGGTAATAGCCCGGTGCGGCAGGAGCGGGCGCGGGCGGATACGCGAGCCCGCATCGCCGGCACCGTTGTATCTCCAGCACGGCTGGCTGCCCACAAGCGGGACACACCTTATACGGCGGGAGGTTGGGATTCACCATGTCCGTCTCTTTGACGTCTGCGATGCCCCATCCTGCGCCGACAGCTATTCAAACGGCATACTGTGCGTCGGCAATCCGCTGTCCTGCAGGAACTCTCACCTAGCTTACGGAATCGGCGGACAAGGGGGTGGCAAGTATGTCCCAGGCGGAGTTGTTGCCGGTCGTCCGTGCGCTGCCGCGAAGCGAAAAGTACCAGCCAATGCACGAACTGATCGCGGACCTGGCTGAATCGGAGTGGATCGCGGATGGGGATTATCCCATCTGGTCGCCCTATGAGGCCCACGAAGCTGCGGCCACGCTGGTGCAGATTCTAGAGAATGAGGCAGCGTGACCGGTCAGCATGTTGGGTATCTGGAGCCAATGAGTCATGTTCCTATTGAACCCGGCGCACTTCAGCTGCTTCAGCCTGGTAGGCGCCCGTAACTTTGTGAACTACTGGAGCCAATTCTACCGGGATGATGTTAAGGATGTCGCCACAGGGGCCCGGATAGATTACTATGCCGAGTTGAACGCGGGAGGGCAGCTCACAGCACAGAACGTGGAGCGCTTGCTTAGGTGGAAGGATCCCCGGTTTCTGACGCATCCGCAGCGTCGCGGTCCGAATCAGAAAGTCGTAGCGGCCGCTGCAAGCCTGTGCAAACTGAACGCATTCCGTGCGGGCACAATGTGCCAGCAGTCTTTCCTGCAATTCGCTTCCGGGCTGTTTCCCAACGGCTTCGTGTACACGATGTTCCTCTTTCACATTTCCACGCCACTCCAGTATCCCATAATTGATCGGTATACCTTGCTGGCATTCGAGCGCCACACCGGGGTTCGCCCTCCAACCAGCTGGGCGGAGTACCAGGCGTACCAGCAGTACTTCACCTCCATCGTACAAGCGTGCTCGTTTCCGCCCGCATCGGACCACGTGACAGCGGTCCGCCAGCACAAGGTGGTGGACGATGCCCTTATGGAATTTGGAAGGTTCCTGGCCAGATACGACACGCAGCCAGGCCTGGGCACCGGGCAAAGCCCGGTACAGTGGGAACCGGAACAGGGAGGATAAACATCGGCTCAGCAAGGGTTTGGCTACGCCCCCAAAGCCATGGTACGATGGAGCCATGACAAATGAGGACAGCCGGCCGACGGCAGAGCGGGCGGGCATCCTAAGATCTGTTGCCACACCGCTGAACTTCTTTGCGCTAGTTGTCTTGGCAGCCGAAGGAGTGGTCGGGGCAACTTCCGTCGCAGGGCATCTGTCAGAACCTCATCTGTTCGTCGTCTTGCTGTCTATGATTGCCATCTTGGCACTGCTCGTTGTGGTCGTGGGCCTATTGACCTGGTTCCTGCCGAGGCACCTGTCGCCGGAGATGGCACAGGCATTGGAGAAGTCTGAGCAAGCGTATAGTGTTGCCGTGGAGGTGCGGAAGTTTCTGAACAAGAAGGCGTTCATGGATAGGGTGCTGGATACGGTGTCGGCAGAGTTGCCACAATTGGTCGAAGCGGAGATTGTTCGGCAAACCGGTGGTCCAGATTCAGAACAGGACCCGTCTCAGCATGGGAGACGGCATCCGCAATAGGGAGATCATATGGAAACGACACTTCGACAGGTTGTGGACGCATTCGGTGAACCGGGTGAGATGCGGTCGATCGGTGGAATATCACGAGACACCGGCTTGCCTGAGGAGCTTGTCGAGCAGATTCTCCGAGCACACCCGGAGCTATTCCGCCCATCCGAGTTTATCAGGCCCGAGGGCCAGCCTGTTTACACGCTGGAGGAACACGATATCGTTGGCCGCTGACGGGTCTGGCGGGGTTTACGCCGCAACCTAGCCCGTTCATTGCATCAAGCGCAGCAGATTCACCGGCGACGTAGCCGGTGGAGAAGGCGGCCTGCAGGTTGTAGCCGCCCACCGGGCCCGCCACGTCCAGGATCTCGCCGCACAGGTACAGGCCCACCGCGCGCTGAGAGCGCATGGTGTGCGGATCCACCTCCTCCAGCGACACGCCGCCGGCCACCACCTCGCCCTTCTCCAGCGGCACCTGCTGCACCGTGCCCAGCGTCCACCCCTTCAGTGTGCTCACCAGCCGGTTGCGCGCCTTCTGAGGCAGGTACGCGCCCGTGGTGCTCGTCTCCACTCCGGCTGCACGGAGGAGGGGCTCGACCAGCCGGTTCGGCACGTACGGCTCTATCAAGGCGCCCGCCGCGCGCCGGGGATGGGCCCGCGCCTCCTCCTGGAGCCGGCGCGCCAGCTCCTCGAACGGCACGTCCGGCAAGACGTCCGCTTCCAGCGCGATGGTCCCCGCTCCCTGCCGCTCCGCTACCACGCGGCTGATGCCCAGCACAGTGGGTCCCGAGACGCCCCGGTGCGTGAAGAGCAAGTCGCCCCTCCAACGCGCGATCTCCTTGCCCTGCTGCCTCGCCCGCAGCAGGCAGTCCCTCAGCGCCACGCCCGCCCATTCCGCCGGAGGGGTGGGATTCAGGAAGATAGGGGCGAGCGCGGCCCGCACCTTCAAAATGGCATGGCCCAGCTCCCGCGCCCAGGGCCACCCGTCGCCGGTGGTGCCGCTGCCCGGATAGGAGCTTCCGCCCACGCTCAGCACCACGTGACGGCAGGGGATGCGCTCCTCCCCCACCCGCACGCCGGTGACCGCCCCTTCCCGTGACTCGATCCCCGTAGCGGCGGCGCGCAGACGCACCCGCACGCCCGCCTCTTCCAGGTATTGGGACAGGATGGCCACTACGTCCTTTGCGTTGCCGTGTGTGGGAAAGACCCGCCCGTCCGGCCGGGTGTAGACCTCCAGCCCGCGAGAGGTGAGCATGCGGAGGATGTCCTGATTGGTGAAGCGATAGCAGGAGGGCCGGAGGAAGCGCGCCTCGTTGGGCCGGAACGCGCGGAGCAGGTCCTCGATGGGGCCGTCGTGGGTGATGTTGCACTTGCCGCCGCCGGAGATCAGGATCTTGATCCCGATGCGGTCGTTCTTCTCCAGGAGCAGGACCCTGGCCCCCAGCGAAGCCGCGCGCCACGACGCCAGGATGCCCGCCGCTCCCGCCCCGACCACCACTACGTCCCAGCTCATAACGCGGGAATCTTACCCCGGTAGGAAGAAACCGGCGGGGTGCTGCGTCTAAGAGGCGAGATGGGGTTGAGCGCTGAGGTGGAGAAGCGGGAAGTCGATCCGTGCGTGATCGACGCCTGCCGGCGGGGCGACCGTGCCGCCTACCGCCTGCTGTTCGACGCCTGCAAGGACGGCGTCTACTCCACGGCTCTTGCCTTCTTCCACGGCGACGCCGTGACCGCGGAAGACGTGACGCAGGAGGTCTTTCTCCGCGTCTTCACGGGCATCGGGCAATTTCATGGCCGCAGCGGTTTCCGCACGTGGCTCTACCGCATCGTCCTGAACTCGTGCATTGACGAGCGGCGCAGGCGAAGGCCCACGGTGGCACTGGAGCGGGCGGAATCGCATCCTGGTGGCGAGGATCCGGTCGAGTGTGCGGCGCGCTCGGAGCTCTCCCAGGAAGTTCAGGCCGCCGTCGCGGCCCTTGGCGCGCCCCTCCGGGCGGCCGTACTGCTCAAGTACTTCGGCGGGCTCTCATATCAGGAGATGGCGGAAGCGTTGGACTGCTCTACCGGCACCGTAGCCTCGCGGCTGTACAGGGCCCATCAGGCGCTGGCGAGGCGGTTGGCGCATCTCCGTCAGGGGGCTGACGAGTGACCATGCTGCATAGGGTTACCGGCGCGCGACTGACCGCGTACCTCCACGACGAATTGACGCCGGAAGAAGCGCGTCGCACCCGGGCGCACCTCGATCGCTGCGCCAGGTGTCGCGCGGAGCTGGAGCAGATCCGGCTCGCCTCCCGGCTCATGCGGCAGCTCCCACAAGGCGTTGCCCCGGTGGAACTCTGGGACCGCGTCGAAAGCGGGCTGAATTCCCAGGTCCGGCCCGAAAGACGCGAGAGACCGGCTGGACGTATCAGGCTCAACTGGCGGTGGGGAACTGCCGCGGCCACCTTGCTGCTGGCCGCAGCTCTCTGGAAGGTCGCTCACCGCCCGGCCCGCCAATCCGAGTTGGCCCGGCCCGGCTGGGAAGTGGCGCGGGTCGCGGGCATGCCGCGCATTGGGCGGGAGCCCGTAGCGTCTGCCGGCCGGCTGGGCGTGGGTCAGTGGCTGGAGACGGATGCGGCGTCACAGGCGCAACTCCGCCTGCCGGCCGTGGGACAGATAGACGTGGAGCCCGGCACGCGGCTGCGGCTTGCCGCGCTCGGTCCCCGGGAGCAGCGCATCCAGCTTGCCCGTGGAGCCGTGCGCGCGCGTGTCACGGCACCGCCACGGCTGTTTCTTGTCGATACCCCATCGGCCACCGCCATAGACTTGGGGTGCGCGTACAGGCTGGCGGTGGATGGCGCCGGGGGCAGCCTGCTGCACGTGACCACCGGGGTCGTGGCGCTGGACTGGGCTGGGCGCGAGGTAACCGTGCCGGCCGGGGCGGTGTGCGAGACGAGGCGGGGCCTCGGTCCGGGCACACCCTACTTCCAGGATGCGCCCGCTCCGCTCAAAGCAGCGCTCGCAAAGCTGGACTTCCAGGGCGGCGGCCCGGCGGCCCTGGGCACGGCCCTCGCCTCCACCCGCCCTCACGACGCGTTCAGCCTCTGGCACCTTCTGTTCCGCGTCAATGGTCCCAACAGACGGCGTGTGTTCGACCGGCTCCGGAAGCTTGTGCCACCGCCGCCGGGGGTCACGCGGGCGGGGGCGCTCAGGCTCGATCCGGCCATGCTGGTCAAGTGGCGCGCCCTGATGGACCCGCCGGCGCCGGTCATCGATCCCTCCGTCAATCCCTGGTCGGACCTCCTGATGCCAGAAGGTCCGCTTCAAGCAGGAAAGGAGCATTCACTATGAAGCCCTTCGGTTTCGCTTTCCTGGCGGCGCTCCTGGTAGCGCCCATCGCGGCGAAGGCGCCCCGCGCGAACGACCTGGTCGTCCACGAATGGGGCACGTTTCTCGCCATGAACGGTTCCGACGGCGTCGCCCTGGATGGGATGTACCACGAGGAGCACGCGCTTCCGGCATTCGTCCACTCCCGCGCGAAAGATCAGCTCCATCTGCCTGGCACCATGCTCAAGGGCGAGACGCCGGTAATCTACTTCTACACGCGACAACCCCAGCAGGTGGAGGTGAGCGTACGGTTTCCGGCCGGTATCTGGACACAGTGGTATCCGCAGGCATCCATGGTCGGCCCGAAGTTCTCGCAGTCCGGCTCCCTCCTGGAGCCGCGCAACGGCCGCATCGCCTGGTTCGCGAACCTGGTTCCGGCTGAGGTGGCGGCCGCGTCTTTGCCTCCGACCTCGCCCGGCGCGCTCTGGCGCTACGCTCGCGACGTGGACTCCGCGTACGTCCGCGCCGAGGACCGGACAGACCGCAGCCATGCTCGCACTGAATGGGAGAGATTCCTGTTCTATCGCGGACTTGGGCGCGCGGAGCTCCCGCTGGAGGCTTCCATGGAGAACGGCGGCACGCTGGGGCTGAGCGCCGGAACGGACTTCACCCTGCGTCGCCTCTTTGTGCTGCGGGTGGAGAACGGCCGAGGCGCGTTCAAGGTCGTTTCGCGGCTCAGTCCTGGTGAGCGGCTCACGGGGGTCATCCCGTCGATGGACCAAGCCATGGACCTGTCCGCCTTCTCCCAGAAGGTTGACCGTGAGCTGGCGAGCGCACTGGAGGAGGCCGGGCTGTACTCCAGAGAGGCCGAGGCGATGGTCAATACCTGGCGCGCCAGCTACTTCCAGACGGACGGCATCCGGGTCCTCAGCCTCCTTCCGCAGGAGTGGACCGACCGCTTCATCCCGCTGCAGATCGATCCTGCGCCAAAACAGATCGTCCGCGTGATGGTCGGCCGCACAGAGCTGCTCTCTCCGGAGCGTGAGCGGCAGGCGGCCGATGCCGTCCGGAGCCTCGCGAGCGGAAACCAAGGCCAGCGCGAGCGCGCCTTCGCCTATCTGCGCGCCCAGGGGCGGTACGTGGAGCCAATCCTGCGACGGACACTCCGCACAACTCAGGATCCGCAGGTCGCCGCTCTCTGCAAGCGGCTGCTGCTTACGGACTTTGTCACGGAGCTGCGCGCAGCCGCGAACGCTCCGGTCACCGGTGCGCCCACGCCCGAAACTCCCCTCCGGCTGCGGGCCCAGCTTGCCGGCCTCCTGCGTGAAGTAGGGCTGGACGATGAGGCCAGAGCGGAGGGAGAAGCGGCCCTGCAGGAGCTCCGCCGCACAACGTGCGCCCCCCTGGACAGCGACGAGGCCCGCCACTACCTGCGCGCCTACGCGAGGGCGATGGAGGGGCTGGGGGATAACCACGCGGCGGCGCAGGCCTATTCCCGCTTTGTGGAGTTCGGGAGCCAGGTGAGCCGGGGCTGCGGCTCGTGCCACGACGGAACGGTTGCGCCCAAGAACATGGACTGGTTCCGCGACTGGTACGCCGGCAAGCGGTATGCCCGCTACACCCTTGCCGCCGGAGAAGGTGATGCGGAGGACCGCCGGCTTCAGGCCGAGCTGGCGCGCGATCCGTCCAGCCCCGCCGCCACGCTCCTGCTGGCCTACCTGTGCGAGGCCCGCGGCGCAACTTCTCGCGCCAATGCCCTTTGGTCCAGCCTGGATTCACCACAGAGGGCACAGAGAGCGCGGAGAAATGCGGATGAGGCGATAAGGGGATGAGTCCTGGCCGGAATCCGATACGCCTCATCCCCTCATCTGGTCTCCGTGTCCTCTGCGCTCTCTGTGGTGGTTCTGTCTCTCAGTCGAATAGGGACGTGATGGATTCGTCGTTGTTGGCGCGGTGGATAGCCTCTCCAAAGAGCTGGGCCACGCTCAGCACCTTGATCTTGGGGTGCTGCTTCTCCGGCGGGAGCGGAACGGTATCCGTGGTGACGATCTCCGCGATCTCCGGACGGGAGGTGAGCCGCTCCACCGCGTTGGACGCGAACACGCCGTGGGTGCACGCGATGTGGATATTGGGGTTGCAGCCGTGCTCCAGCAGGGCATCAACCGCCTCTATCATGCTGCCGCCGGAGGTGACCATGTCTTCGATAATGATAGGCGTGCGACCCTTTACGTCGCCGGCCAGGTGGGTAACCTCCGTGATGTCCTTGCCGGGGTGGTGCTTGTAGCCCACGGCCAGCGGCGCGCTCAGGGCCGCCATAACCTTGCGGGTCTTCTTGACCCGCCCTTCGTCCGGCGAGACCACCACAATGTCCTTCAATTGCTTGCGCTCGAAGTAGTCCGTGAGCAGGTTGATGGCCGTAAGATGGTCGACGGGGATGTTGAAGAAGCCCTGGATCGCGTCCGCGTGCAGGTCCATGCACATCACGCGGTTGGCACCGGCGGTCTGGATGAGATCCGCTATCAGCTTGGCGGTAATGGGCTCGCGGGGCGCGTCCTTCTTCTCCTGCCGGGCGTAGCCGTAGTAGGGCATGACGGCCGTGATACGCGCCGCAGACGCGCGGCGCAGCGCATCCAGGCAGATGAGGAGCTCCATGAGGTGGGTGTCCACGGGTGGGCACGTCGGCTGGATGACGTACGCGTCCGTTCCGCGCACGCTCTCCTCGAACTTGACGTAGGTCTCGCCGTCCGTGAAGTGGCGGATGCTGAGCTGGCCCAGCGGCTGCTCGAGCCAGTCCGCCACGGCGCGAGCCAGAGCGGGGTTGGCGGTCCCGGCGAATACTTTGAGGTCGTAAGTGGCTGGCATGATTCAGGCGTTCAAGTGTTCGGGCGTTCAGGTCCAATTCCAGGATACCCGAACGCCTGAACGCCTGAACGCCCTATCAGTACTGCGCGCCCAGCATGATGGAGAAGCCGCTGGCGTCGAACCCTTTGGCTTTGCCCGTCACGTCGTACTGGATCTCCAGGAAGATATTCCGGGTGAAGTCCACGCCGCCGAGGATACGGCCCCCGAATGCCCAGCCGCTGCTCTGCCCGTCCGCCTTGATGTTATAGGCGCCTATGGCGGCCCCGAGATAGACGGGGCTCTTGATTCCCACCGACGGCTGGAACACGCCGCCGAACAGCACCGGCACCACGTGGCTGGAGCCGTTGCCGGCGTATTCGATTCCGAGCCGCGCATTCCCGACGGGTGTGGATCCAAAGGGAATGTTGAAGTCTACCGCGACCTTGTACCAGACACTGCCGCTGACGTTTGTCAGGTTTCCGTCCTGCGGCAGAAAGATCCCCGCCTTGATCCGGAACTTGGGCACGAGATCTATCTGCGCCTTCGCGGGCGCCAGTCCCGCGAGACTCAGCCCGCACACCATGATCGCGGCCAATAGGCCCCGCCGCATAGCGGCAACTGCAGCTAGCATACGGTTCCTCCTAACCAGATGGGCCGGGCGGCAAGCCCTCTGCCTGCCGCCCCTTACTTCGACCCTCAAAAACTGTATCCGACTGCAAGCGTTGTGCCATCCACTCGGAGCGAGTTGCCCAGGTTGTAAGAGAAGCTGCTCACGGGACCTCCTTGGATGGCTGATCGCCGGCCTACCTGAATGGGCGCCGGGAGCGGCCCAGTATAGCGCGCGGACAGCCAATTCGTCAACCTCGATACGTGTTGCCTGGTGTCCTGCCGCCGGAACAAACGCGGGAGGAGCGTCGTTGTTTATACAGCGCGCGAGCGCTCAATTGACTCTATGCTGGAAGAGGGTGCTTGATGAGGTCTATCTATGGCCTGATTTTGGTCCTGACTCTGGCGAGCCCGGGTCCCGCGCGGGGCCAGGCTCCGGACAACGCTCAGAAGCAAACGGCTCCCGAGAAGAAGACAAACGCGGGCGCCAGGAAGCAGGAGCAGCCTAAGGGGGCGAAGCCGCTTCCCGCAGTCTCACCTACCGCGCGGTATGACTACCAGAGCGAGATCACCTTCATCCTCCAGCACCTGAACCGGTTCCGCAGTCCTTACCAGGGGCCCAGTAGCTTCCTCTCCCGGGATGAGACGGAGCTGACCCACACCTATACGCTCTACGCCGGAATCCGGCCCATCCCCAACCTGGAGCTCTACGTGAACCCGGAGCTGGCGCTGGGCCACGGAGTGAGCTTTGGACAGGGCCTGGCAGGGTATCCCAACGGGGACCTCATAGGCCAGCAAGCCCTGCGCCCGCTGCCCTATCTTGCCCGGTACTTTGTCAGGTGGCGGATACCCATGCCCCACCTTTTCCCGCACAAGGGCGGGGAGGAGGTGGCGGAAGAGGAGACCGGTCGCGCTCTAAACATCATTCCTGCCCGCGTACCCGCACACCGGCTCGTGCTCTCCGCCGGCAAGTTCGCGGTATCGGACATCTTCGACACCAACAGCTATGCCAACAACCCGCGCACTCAGTTCCTTAACGACGCCTTCGGCAACAATCTGGCCTACGATTACGCGCAAGAGGTCCGCGGATACGACCTGGGCGCGTCCGCCGTCTGGGTCAACCCGGACTGGGTCGTTCGGTTCGGCACGTTCGCCATGCCGGTTACGGCCGGCAGCGCGGACCTGGCCTACAACTGGACCCACGACCACAGCGAACAGCTCGAAGTGGAGCTACACCCTCAGGTCCTGCGCGGCGGCAAGCCGCCGTTCATCGTGCGCCTGCTGGGATGGCGCAACGTGGGCAACATGGGCCGGTACGTGGATGCCTTAGCGCTGGCGCCGCCCGGCGGTCCTCCCAGCATCACGGCCGTAGAGCGGCGCGGAACGGTAAAGACGGGGCTCGGGATCAACTTCGAGCAGGCTCTGGCGGACGGCGGCGCCACGGGAATGTTCGGCCGGCTTGGCTGGGCGGACGACTCTCGGGAGAGCTTCAACTTTGCGGAGTGCGACGAGTTCTACTCCTTCGGCGGCCAACTCTCCGGCGCGCGCTGGCACCGCAAGGATGACCGGATAGGCATCGGCTACGCCATCAGCGGCATATCCCGGTCTCATCGGAACTACCTCGCCGCGGGCGGAGTCGGTCTGGCGCTGGGAGACGGAAGGCTCAACTACGGCCAGGAGCGTACCTTCGAGGCGTACTACTCTTACCAGGTGGCCAAGCCGCTAGTCGTATCGCTCGACTTCCAGGACGTCCAGGATCCCGGCTACAACCGGGACCGCGGCGCCGCCACCCTGTGGTCCGTCCGGCTGCACATGCAGTTCTGAAGGCGAATGTGCAACCTGTTGGAAAAGTAATACTTGACAGCCGTGTTTAACATGCAGTACAACAGAGGGCGCCGGACATCCGGATTAAGTTGAAACCGCATCTCGCACCCGACTGCGAGCCGGACGGAACAGCACTACTTCCGCCTTTCCCCGACGCAAGGCGCCGTCCTCCACATCGTTTTCGCCGACCGCGCGGCCTCGACCACTGCCAGCACGCTCACCGCCTGAGCCGTGTAAATAGGTCGCGCAAACCAAGGAGACGCCTTCTTGCTGCAAACCGCCATTGCGCGCCGCGTCGATGAGAGCTATTCGCTCCAGCACCTCACGATCGATAATCCCAGCTTTGAATCCGCCATGCCGACGCCGGCGGATCTTCTGGATCGCGACAAGCTGTTCGAGGAGTTCCAGCCCCTTGTGCGCCGTCTCATCCGCCAGTACGGCGACACACCGGAG